>CAZLGF010000176.1:0-1528 GCA_964558955.1 uncultured Coriobacteriaceae bacterium | reverse complement strand
CGCGCACGCGAGCGCCGCGACAAACCTTCCTACCACTCTCCTCTTCCGTTTTTCCATACCGCTCCCTTCCTGAAGGCATCATGCCCCTTTACCTGCGGGTTCCCCGATTGCAACGGAATGAGCGTTCCGTTGCCGAGTACCGAGGGAGCGGTCGCCCGTCGTATCAGATAAAACGGAGGGGCAGCGCATACCGATGACGAGGAACTATGGGATATGAGACGAGCTCACCATGCGATGTGCGCGTCGCGTGACGTGACCGTATTCGATTTCTTTCCCGCATCTGACGGAAATCTGACTACCGTGCCTGCTCAGTGCGCTATAGTGATTAAATCAGCAGGTCTCTGCTGCTGCGTTTGCAACGGAACGCTCATTCCGTTGCTGAGGACGCGGCCGCCCTTAAACCAGGTTGAGGCGTACGACCTGCTCCCGCCGCAGAGAATCATCAACAGCGAGGTAGGCACGCGTGGTCTCGACGCGCGCGTGTCCCAATATTCCCGCGAGTGAATCGAGATCGCGATACGTTCGCTGGAATACCGTCGCGAACAGATGCCGCAGCGCATGCGGATACACCCGGTCGGCCGCAACGCCTGCAAACCGGGCCATAGCCTTCAAGGCACGCCAGACGCGCGTGCGGTCAAGCGGCCGGCCGGTGCGGGTCACGAAGATCGGACCGGAGCTGATCCCGTGCGAGCGCGCGAACGCCTGCAGCATCCTGCACAGACGCGGCGGCAGCCACACACGGCGCGCGCGGCCCTTGTTGACCACAATCGCTGACCCCGCGGAGACGGCTTCGACCGTGAGCGACGCCAGCTCGCTCACCCGCATGCCCGTCGAGGCGAGCGCCCGCACGACGAGCGCCTCCCGAACCATTCCGCGCGCCTCCGCCGCCTCGACCAGCCGCTCGTAGTCGCGCCGTGAGAGCGCGCGAGCGGCCGCGCGCGGTGCCACCTGCACCCTGAGATGGCGAAGCACGAGCTCGGGATGCCCCATGAAGCGCACGAACCCGTTCACCGCAGCGATGGCGGCGTTGACGCCGGCCGGTGCGCGGCGGGCGGTGATGTCAGCTTTGAAGGCGAGCAAGGCGTCGCGATCGAGGGGCAGCGCGCGATCGATCAAAAAGTCGAGCACGTGACGCACCTCGCGAACGTACTTCTCGATCGTCGCCGGGGCCGCCTCGCGCATGCGCAGGTGCCTCTTCCAACCCTCGAGCAAACGGCGCGCTTCCTGCTCTTCCATGGCATTCCCCCATCTCCGTCACCGGCCATTCGGTGCCTTCTGCACCCGCTCCCCGCATTGTAGAGCTCGGCATCTGGCCGTTTTCAGCCTCGGTGTCGTGATGAGGAATGCGTCGCGCGTCCCGCCCGCGACGAGGGCGCGGGCGCGGCAGTGGGCGCGCGGTGAGGGCGTGGCGGACGGTGGGGCGCCCGACAGTCCGCCCGGACCCCCTACTCCCCCGTCCAGGCGCGCAACCAAGCGCCCATCGAGCGCCCCATCTCGGCCATGAAGGCGCTCGCGTGCTTGCGCGTGT
>CAZLGF010000175.1:0-1538 GCA_964558955.1 uncultured Coriobacteriaceae bacterium | reverse complement strand
GTGCGCCTTGAGGGCGCCCTGGCTTTGAGGGTATGCGCCCTGTCGCAGAGGGTATGCGCTCCGGCTTGAAGGGTATGCGCCCTGCCGCGAGCTTGCCGTGCCGCATCGCATTGCGTTCGCGCAGGTCAGAGGCTTGCGAGAGGAACGTCAGGGTCGATGGCGCAGCCTGGGAGGGCGCATACCCTCACTTTTGGAGCGCATACCCTCAAGATGAGAGCGCATACCCCATCTGCCGCCCCGTCCCGCCCCGTCCGCGCTGCGCATCGGAAAAGAATTGTTACGCCGCCCGCCGTCCCAGCGCACGACGGGCGTATGATGGAAAGCGTTACTGAACAGCTGTGGGGGCATCCCCTCGAGAGGAGAGTCATGAACGTCCTTGTCATTAACGCAGGCAGCTCGTCGCTCAAGTACCAGCTCCTTGACGTCGACACGCGCGAGGTCTATGCGAAGGGCAACTGCGAGCGTATCGGCATCGACGGCTCCTTCGTCGGCCACGAGGAGCTGGGCGGCGAGAAGCAGAAGCTCGAGGTCGCGCTCCCGGACCACAAGACCGCCATCCAGTACGTCTTTGACATCCTCAAGGGCGTGGACAAGCCCATCGGCGGCATCGGCCACCGCGTGGTCCAGGGCGGCTGGTACTTCCCCGAGTCCGCCGTGGTGACCGACGAGACCCTCGCCCAGGTCCGCGAGGTCGCGCCGCTCGCGCCGCTCCACAACTACGCCGAGGCCGACGTCGTTGAGATCTGCCGCGAGATGTTCCCGGAGATCGGCAACGTCATCGTCCCCGACACCGCCTTCCACTACAACATGCCCGAGCGCGCCTGGCGCTACGCCCTCCCGCGCGACGTCGTGGACGCGTACCACGTGCGCAAGTACGGCGCGCACGGCACCAGCCACCGCTACATCTGGCGCACCGCCAAGGAGCTCCTGGGTGACGCCTGCCACAAGCTCGTGAGCTGCCACCTCGGCTCCGGCGCGTCCCTCTGCGCCATCCAGGACGGCCAGTGCATGGACACCACGATGGGCCTCACCCCGCTCGACGGCCTCATCATGGGCACGCGCACCGGCACCATCGACCCGGCCACCGTCTTCTACCTCAACCGTGTCGGCGGCTACTCGATCGACGAGATCGACGCCATGATGAACAAGCAGTCCGGCCTGCTCGCCGTCTCGGGCGTCTCGTCCGACTCGCGCGACATCGAGGCCGGCGCCGCGCAGGGCAACGAGAACTGCCAGATGGCCCTCGACATGTTCTACTACCGCACCGCGCAGCTCTTCGCCGAGATGGCGGCGTCGATGGAGGGCGTGGACACGATGGTCTACACCGCCGGCATCGGCGAGAACTCGCCCGAGATGCGCGCCGGCGTGGCCGAGCGCCTCGCCTGGATGGGCGTGAGGCTCGACGCCGAGAGGAACGCCGTTCGCTCCGGCGAGCCGCGCGTCATCTCCGCGGACGACTCCGCCATCACCGTGCTGGTGGTCCCCACCAACGAGGAGTACATGATCGCCCTCGACGTCGAGGAGCTCCTGGGCTAGGG
>CAZLGF010000174.1:0-1567 GCA_964558955.1 uncultured Coriobacteriaceae bacterium | reverse complement strand
CCGCATCTGGCTGTGTCTCACCGGCGACCTCATGCTTGCGCAGGTTGACCCATGCGAGGACCCGGGTGAGGAAGTGCGGCTCACTGCGGGCGACCTCCAGCTGGTCAACGCGGGCACCGCCTGCCGCATCCGCGCCCAGGATGCTCGTCTCATTCGCTTCGAGCTGAGCCAAGCTGAGCTCGAGGCATGCTTTCCTGATCGGGTGCTCGCCTTCGCGTGCTCCTCGGTGGCTGGCGGCAACGATAGCGTAAGCAGGCTCCTCGACCTCCTACGCGAGGTGGTCGCGGTGACGTACGAGCATGATGAGCTCGCCGGCGCCGAGACACGACGGATCTTCTATCAGATCGCGGCCCTGCTCATGGGACGGTTTTCGGTGTCGGTGGATCGCGGCACGACGAACCGCGTCCAGGCGATGCGAGCCTTCATCATCCAGCACCTCGCCGAGGACCTCTCCGTCGAGCGGATGAGCCGGGCGTTCTTCTTGACGCCTCAGTACTTCTCCAAGTACTTCAAGGAGCAGACGGGCGAGACCTTTCATCGCTACGTCGCCCGCCTGCGCGTGGAACGCGCCGCCGCCGATCTTGCCCAGGGTGACGAGACGATCCTGAGGATCGCGCTCGACAACGGGTTCCCCAACGCCGAATCGCTGCGACGGGCCTTCGAGCGCGCGTACGGCATGACGCCGAGCGCCTACCGGCAGCAGCGCCGCACCGATGCGTCAGGCGCGCCGAGCGTCGACGAAGGCTCTCTTGAAGAGGCTATTGAGCTGCTTGGCGGACGGCCTCGGCAGACCGAGGCGGGGGAGGAGCTCCTGGAAGTCGACGCATCCCATCAGCAGGTCATCGATCCGTACTGGCGCGACGCCGTCAATCTGGGCGAGCTTGTCGTCTTGGAGAACTTCGAGGTGCATGAGCAGTTCACGCGCTTCCTGGACGCTCTCAGATTCTCCTACGTGCGCTTCGGCGTCTCGCACGCGTTCACCGCGGGCGACGAGGGCTTGCGTCGCCGGGCGCTGTTCTTCGAGAGGCAGCAGGTCGATCACTTCTACAACCTGGGCGTGCGCCCCTGGATCATGATCGAGTACACGCGCGACGTCCCGCACGAGCGTTACGAGGACTATCTGCGCGGCGCGCTTTCGCACTACGCCAACCGGATGGATCGGGACAACGTCCTTCAGTGGCGATTCGAGCTCTCCGTGGGGCCTGGTGGCATGGATGACCCTGAGGGGTTCGTCGCATGCTTCGAGCGTCTCTCCGACATCCTCTCGGCCTTCGGCCATCGCGAGGGACTGATCGGCCCGAATCTCCCTTTGAAGGACCACACGGGGGCGGAGCGATGGGCTGCCGCGCTTGAGCGCGCCGGCGCGCTCCCAGTCGTCCAGACGTTTCGCGTCGGTTCCGACGTGCCCGTCACGATGCCCTCGGGGCGCGTCTCGCATCGCGCCTCCGACAGCTCCTACATCAAGGACCAGCTGCATGCGTTTGAGCGAGGCTTTCCGCGTCTGCGCGCCGGGATCGAGCAGATCAGGATCACCGAGTGGGAGAGTTCCTATGGTGGTCCGAGCCTG
>CAZLGF010000173.1:0-1618 GCA_964558955.1 uncultured Coriobacteriaceae bacterium | reverse complement strand
GAAGTTCGATGCGGTTATGGGTACGAATAGCGGCCTCTCTCAAGTAGACCAAGAAAGCGCGCGGCGTCTACCTGCGCGTTTCCTTCCGCGATCGGCTGGTCTACTCGGGAGGTCGCCCGCAAAGTACGCATAACCGACTCGAACTTCATGGCGGCCGCCATGGCAGCTGCAGTGCGGCTGGGTGGAAACCCGGACGCACCTGTTTTGCGCATCGCCCGCTTCTACAGCGCGCATGTCGCGCGACCGCAAGCCCCGATTGGGGTAGAAGGCGAGTGGCCGATCGGCCGCCATCTCGACCAGAAAGGGTGCCCATGATTCGCGTCGCATTGACGGCAGAAGACGCCCGCGCGGGCCTGCACGCGCTCGAGCCTCAGATCAAGCGCTATGCCGAGCTCATTATCAACAAGGGCGTCAACGTGCGCCCCGGGCAGGAGGTCGTGATCAGCGCCCCTGCCGAGACGCATGGCTTTGTGCGGTTGCTCGTGGCTGCAGCCTACCAAGCGGGGGCTGGTCACGTGACAGTCATCTGGTCGGACGACGTGGTGACCAGGCTCACTTACGAGCATGTTGAAACGGCGTACTTCGAGACGGTGCCTCCCTGGCAGCGCCTCCAACTGGACTCGCTCGCCGAGGCCGGAGCCTGCTTCGTGTTCGTGGAGGGCGCCGACCCGCAAGCCCTGCACGGCATCGATCCGGTCAAGCCCGCCACCGCCGCCCACGCGCGCAGCACGCAGTGCACGGCGTTTCGGCGCGGCTTGGATTTCAACATCAACCCGTGGTGCATTGCCGGCGCACCGGTCATCGCGTGGGCGCGCCACGTCTTCCCCGACGAGGTGTGTGACGAGGCGGCTCTATATCGGCTGTGGCGCGCGATCCTCATGGTCTCGCGTGCGGACGGCGACGACCCCGAGAGCGCGTGGGAGCTTCACGACGCGACGTTCGACAAGAACCTGCGGTTTTTGAACGAGCGGCACTTCACGGCGCTGCGCTACACGGCGGACAACGGCACCGATCTCACCGTCGGCCTCACCGATCGACACATCTGGGCCGGAGGTAAGGGCGAGACCCCCGAGGGGCATTCGTTCTTCCCCAACATCCCCACCGAGGAGGTCTTCACCTCGCCCGACCGCACCTGCGCCGACGGCATCGTCTACTCCGCGCTACCCCTCATTCATCATGGCAACAAGGTCGATCGGTTCTGGCTGCGCTTCGAGGGCGGTCGCGTGGTCGATTACGGTGCCGAGCAGGGTCTCGAGACGCTCAAGAGCATCATCGAGCGCAATGAGGGGGCCGATCGCCTCGGCGAGGTCGCGCTTATCTCGAAGAACACGCCGATCCGGGAGAGCGGGATCCTCTTCTACGACACCCTCTATGACGAGAACGCCAGCTGCCATCTGGCGCTGGGCCTGGGCTTTCCCGAGTGCTATGAGGGCGGGTATGAGATGACCGTCGAGGAGCTCGCGGAGCGCGGCGTGAACACGGCGAGCACGCACGTGGACTTCATGATCGGGACCGATGACATGGACATCACGGGAATCATGGCCGACGGGACCGAGGTGCCCGTGTTCGTGAACGGGCAGTGGGGCTGGGAGTAGGCGCGCGGCGCGGCGCGTAGCCG
>CAZLGF010000172.1:0-1618 GCA_964558955.1 uncultured Coriobacteriaceae bacterium | reverse complement strand
CTTGCGGACGCCCGCACCACGCGCGACGAGATCGAGACTCCCACCTACACGGTCTACAACCGCCGCGACCTCCCCGGTGGCGAGGGCTATCAGGTCTACGCCACCGTGTCCGAGATCGTGGACTCGCTCGCCAACATCTTCCCGTACTTCCTCTACTTCGTGGCGGCGCTCGTGACCTTCACCACCATGACGCGCATGGTGGACGAGGAGCGCGCGAGCGCGGGCACGCTCAAGATGCTGGGCTATGGCGACCGCGACGTGATCAAGAAGTTCGCCTTCTACGGCGGCGTCGCGGGCCTCGCGGGTACGGTGATCGGCATCATCACGGGACACACGCTGCTGCCGCTCACCGTCTGGGCCGCTTATGCGAGCTCGTTCACGCTTCCCCTCATCGAGCTGCACGTCCACCTGGATGTGACGCTCCTCGCGCTCGCGTTTGCCTTCATCGCGGCCGTGCTGCCCGCGCTCGTCGCCGCCAAGCGGACGGCGCGCGAGAAGCCTGCCGACCTCCTCATGCCCCGCGCACCCGCCGCCGGCTCGACGATTCTGCTCGAGCGCATCACGCCGCTGTGGCGGCGCCTGTCGTTCACCCACAAGGTCACGGCGCGCAACCTCTTCCGCTACAAGCGCCGCGCGCTCATGACCATCGTGGGCGTGGCCGGCGCGGTGTCGCTGCTGTTCACGGGGTTCGCCGTGCAGCATTCCGTGAGCGGCATCGGTGACCGTCAGTTCGGCGAGCTGCTCTCCTACGACCTCATCGTGGCGGAGGACACCTACGCCACGGACGACGAGCGCGCCGAGATCGCCGCCGCGCTCACCGCCGACGGTGTCGTCGATTACACCGCGTTGCGCTATGAGAGCGTCTCCAAGCAGGCGGGCACCAAGGGCGACACGCAGAGCATCACGCTGCTCGTGCCCGCGGACACGGATGGTTTCTCGGATTACCTTGCGCTGCTCGACGCCGAAACGGGCGAGGTGCTCGAGCTTGGCTCGGGTGCGGTGATCTCCGAGCGCCTGGCCGAGCTCACGGGGGTGAGCGTCGGCGACGACCTCACCTTCCGCGACGCCCAGGGCGACGAGCGCACCGTGCGCATCTCGGGCGTCTGCGAGATGTACGTCACGCACTTCATGGTCATGGCGCCCGAGACCTATGAGGAGGTCTTTGGGACCGCCTTCTCGGTAAACGCGTACGCCGTGCAGCTCTCCGACGACTCGATCGAGCACACCCGCGCGGTCGCGGCCGACTTCGTGGATCTCGACGGCGTGGCGGGCGTGTCGCAGAACGTCATGTACATCAATCAGGTGAACGTGATTGTGCGCTCGCTCAACATGATCATGGGGATTCTCATCGGGGTCGCCGCGCTGCTCGCGGTCGTGATCATCTACAACCTCGTGACCATCAACGTCTCGGAGCGCGTGCGCGAGCTCTCAACCATCAAAGTGCTCGGCTTCCGCCCCCGGGAGGTGTCGATGTACCTCTACCGCGAGACGATCCTGCTCTCCGCCATCGGCATCCCGGTGGGATGGGCGATCGGGCGGGCGCTCCAGCTCTACATCATCACCGCGGTCCCGCCCGAGCAGCTCATGTTCAGCACGGCGCCGGGCGCGCTCGCGTTCA
>CAZLGF010000171.1:0-1671 GCA_964558955.1 uncultured Coriobacteriaceae bacterium | reverse complement strand
AGGAACCACTACCTGATAGGTTTCGCCCCGAGGAGGCGAGAAACTCGCCCGGCGATGCGTACATTCGACGGGTTTTCTCGTCCAATGTACGATTCTCGGAATCGAATGTACGCAACTCGGGCCGAGAAGGGCGTCGGATGTACACGCATGCGCCCAATTCCGGTCGAGTGTACGCGGTGGTGTGTACACTCAATCGCGGCCCTCGTCGAGTGTACGATTTCCGAGATTGAGTGTACGAATTCTGAAATCGGGTGTACGCGTTCCGCCGTCAGGCGTACGCGGGGAGAACAGACGCTGGCCCCGCGCGTCGCAGCCGGCAGACGCGTTCGAGCGCCACCCGTCCCCACAAAGAAACAAGACGCGAGCGCAGGAGGGAACGCCCCTCCCCCAAGAACCTTACGAAACGGCAAGGTGAGCGTAAGGCGCATCGATGGCCCGTGGGCGTGCGGCCAGGGACAATGGCGGCAACGCACGGAAAGGGGTCGCCATGAACAGGGTCATCTTCATCGCCATAGTGGTCGTCGCCGCGCTCGCCGTCATCCTCGATGACGGTCGCCCGCACACCCGAAGGCCGTAGCCAGCCGCAGCCAGCGACCACGCGGGCGCCGTCCGCGGGCGCCGCCCCCCCACAAAGAAGGGGCCCGCCCCTCTGGACGGGCCCCGACAGATGCGAGCAGCGCCCTAGTGGTCCAGCGGAGGGCGCCCTGGCTCCGTAACGCCAGGGCGCCCCAACGTTCCGAGTCTTAACGACAGCCCTTAGCTCGCCATCCAGCCGCCGTCGACCGGCAGGATGACGCCGTTGACGTAGCTCGCGGCGTCGCTGGCGAGGAAGAGCGCGGCGGCGGCGATCTCCTCGGAGGTGCCGGGCTCGGGGCTGCAGGCGAGGACCGACTGGATGCGGCCGTAGCCCTCCATGTTGGGCATGCCCATGGAGTTGGAGATCTCCGTGGCGATGCCGCCCGGCGCGATCGCGTTCACGCGGATGCCGTCGGGCATGTACATGTAGGCGGTGTTCTTGGTGAGCGAGATGAGCGCGGCCTTGGACGCGCAGTAGACGGCGCCCGCGCAGGTGCGCATGCCGCCCACCGAGGCCACGTTGACGATGCTGCCCTTGGTGCCGTTCTCCTTGAAGACGTTCACGGCCTTGCGCATGGCGGCGAAGGGACCGTAGAGGTTGACGGCCATGACCTGCTCGTACTTCTCGTCCGTGGCGTTGCCGACGGCGCTCATGTCGTCCATGATGCCGGCGTTGTTGATGAGGATGTCAAAGCCGCCGAAGGTCTCGATGGCAAAGTCGATCATGCCCTCGTTGACCTCGAGCGAGGAGACGTCGCCGGGGTAGGCGGCAACGGCGCCGGGCGCGTCGGCGAGCTCGGCGACGAGCTCCTCCAGGCGCTCCTTCCTGCGCGCGACGGCGACGACCTTGGCGCCCTCGCGGGCGAAGAGCTCCACGATGGCCCTGCCCATGCCGGACGACGCGCCGGTGACAACGGCAACCTTGTTCTCAAGCTGCATGCTCACTCCTAACTCAGACGGTGCGCGCCCGGTGCGCGCAGCTTTTTGGTATGTACCGCACCGGGCTGGGGCTTTCAAGAGTTCGTCGGCAGGTGTGGAGGTAGGGGCGGCATACGCGGGACGAGAAGAGCGCGCGAGCAGGACGGGCGGCGTGCG
>CAZLGF010000170.1:0-1692 GCA_964558955.1 uncultured Coriobacteriaceae bacterium | reverse complement strand
ACGAACTTCTTGCGCTTCTGGCCCTGGGCCTCGGCGAGCTCGATGGCGTCCTCGCTCGCATAGACCACGATCGCGCGCATGTCGCCGTCCTCGGGCTCGATGCGGGCCACGATGTCCTGCTTCTCGGCCTGAGCCAGCAGGCGGTCGAGCTCGCGCAGGCGCATGCCCAGGAGGTCGGCCATCTCCTTCTCCTCCATCTTGGGCTTGAGTTCGAGGAGCTTGAGCGCGCGGATGAGGGTGTGCAGGCGCTCGGCCTCGGCCTCGGCCTCGGCGGCGAGGGCGGCCTTGCGGTTGCGCAGGAGTCGCGCCGCGCGGTTGACCTTGTCGAACAGCTTGTCGTCGAGGTCAGCCGGATCGGTCGCAGCCTCGGCATCCTCAGATGCGACGGCCTCTGCGGCCTCGGTGTCCTCGGACGCGGTGGCCTCAGCGGTCTCGGCGTCCTCACTCTTCTCAGACGCGAGATTCGTCTCAGCGTCGTCGATCTCAGCGTCGCTGACCTCGGCTGCGGGAGCCTCCTCGGACGCGACGGCGGTCTCCGTCTCGGCGACGGCCTCGGTCTCGACGGTCGTGGTCTCGTCCATCTCGTTCAGTTCTTCTGCCATGATTCCTCCTGCGCCTTCCGACGCCTCTCCCGCGCCGTCCCGGCGCGTCATCTCGCGGGCGGCTCTCGCTCGCCCCTGTCCCACCGCTCAACGGTGCCTGATCAGTGTAGGGTGGCACCTGGCAAAACGCGCCCAAAACCTGCGCAATCACGGAAACGCCCCATTTGAAGGGACGTGTGCGGGCGCACGCGGCGTACCCAACCGCGCCCAGCCAAATAACTAAACCGAGGCGCTCGCCCATCGCGAACGCCTCGGCAATCAGAGCCCCGAGCGCGACGCGCCCCACGCTCCAGCCAACGACGAAGGCCCTACCGCTGGCGATAGTGCGCGAAGAAGTCGGCGAGGTCTCCCATGGCCTCGCGCAGCACCTCGAGGCGCGGCAGGAACACGATGCGGAAGTGATCCGGCTTCTCCCAGTTGAAGCCGCCGCCGCGCGTGATGAGGATGCGCTTCTCATGCAGCAGGTCGAGCGCGAACTGCTCGTCATCGGTGATGTTGAACCGCTTCACGTCCATCTTGGGGAAGATGTAGAACGCCGCCTTGGGCTTCACGGCCGTGATGCCGGGGATAGCGTTGAGCGCCTCGTAGACGTAATTGCGCTGCTCGTAGATGCGCCCGCCGGGGACGACGTAGTCCTTCACGCTCTGATGCCCGCCGAGCGCGGTCTGCACGATCGACTGAGCCGGCACGTTCGAGCACAGGCGCATGTTGGAGAGCATGTTGATGCCGTAGATGAAGTCGCGCATCGCGCGCTTGTTGCCCGACATAATCATCCAGCCGATGCGGTACCCGGCGATCATGTGCGACTTCGACAGCCCTGAGAACGTGACGCACGGCAGGTCGGGCGCGAGCGCCGCGATCGAGACGTGCTCGACGCCGTCCATGGTGAGGCGGTCGTAGATCTCGTCAGAGAAGATCATGAGCTGATGGCGCCGGGCGATCTCGACGATCTCGCTCAGGAGCTCGCGCGGGTAGACGGCGCCCGTGGGGTTGTTGGGGTTGATGATGACGATGGCCTTCGTGCGCGACGTGACCTTGGACTCGATGTCGGCGAGGTCAGGGCACCACTCAGCCTCCTCATCGCAGATGT
>CAZLGF010000169.1:0-1710 GCA_964558955.1 uncultured Coriobacteriaceae bacterium | reverse complement strand
GACTTCTTGTCCCCTCGCACCACAACCTTGAAGCGCGAGTGGAGCCAACTCGGACCTGTCTTCCCCATGCTCGCGAGCACCTCCTCTCTCTCGGCAGCCGCCTGCCGACCAAACTCGACCCGCCGCCGGGTCTCAAGCGGCGGAAGGGGGCGACGGCATCCGCGCCGCGCCCGTCGTCGCGATGACCGTCTCCGGCATCGGGGGGGGTGCAGGGGCGCACCCTGCCGCACGGTCGCCGCCCCGCGGTGACATATCTGTGCGCTTGGAGGCCTCCCGTGCCGCCACAGGAGGCCTCCAAGCGTGCCGCCACGCCCCTGTGGTATAGTATAGCTCACGTTTTCGTGAGGTCCTGCGTGTGCCGCCACACGCAGGACTCGAGCCGACAAATCACAGAAAGGAGCATCGCGCAATGGCAACCCTAGAGGAACTTGAAAGAAAGCAGGCTCAGATTCAAAACCAAATACGCGACAAGAAGCGGGCGATGGCCGCCGACGAGCGCAAGGCGCGCAACCACGCGCTCATGGTCATGGGCGGCCTCGTGGAGAGGCGCCTGCCGGGCTCCGACTGGAAGCGCGCGGACTGGAGCGCGCTCGAGAGCGTCCTGTCCCACAACGCCGACGTGTTCGCCCAGTGCGGCGCCGACGCGCTGCCGACCAAGGAGGCGGCGGCGAGGCTTCGCGGGTGGGAGCGCGCGCAACGCACCGCGAGCAGAGGCGGCACCACCGCGGCCTCATAGCCCCGCGGGTCCGCCGACGAGGCCGGGTCGCGCTCCAAAGAACGGGCCCGATGGCATGGCGAAGTGGCATCATAGTGACAGGCGAACAGCTTGACGAGGAAGGGATGACGGGCGATGGAGCGAGACGGCGAGCGGTCAGAGAGGGATAGGGAAGCGGAGGGCGCCGGCGACCCGGGCGAGACGCGCGCCGCGGAGGACGCGGGAGCCGACGGGCGGAGCCCCGTCGACCAGAAGAAGGCGGGAGTTCAGCCGAGGGAGAAGGCCGTCGGGGCCATCCGCAGGGAGCTCGACAGGAAGGGGGTTCCCCACTCGCCGGGCATGGCCGAGGGCGTCGTCGACGCGCTCTATGAGGCGTATGAGGCCGACGGCACCGTCCCGACCCGCGAGGCGTTCGCCGAGGCGTGCCCCGACGAGGCGGTGGCCGGGGCCGTGCGCGCCATGAGGCGAGACCCGTTCGCCGAGGCCCCCGCGAGGCGCCGCTTGATCGTCGCCGCGGCCATCGGCCTCGCGCTGATCGCCGTCATGGTGGTCGGGGCCGCGCTCCTCTCCACGGGCTCGGGACCGTCGGCGGGGACCGATGCCGAGACCGTTGAGGAGAACATCAACGCCAACCCCAACATGAGCGAGGAGGCCGCTGAGGAGGCGTCCGAGACAGCCAGCGAGGCGACGGAGTCCGCTGAGTCCGGCGAGTCGGGCGCGCAGACGGGCGGCTCGGATTCGAGCAGTAGCTCCTCAAGCTCAAGCGGCAGCAGCGGTTCGTCCTCGAGTGGCAGCTCGTCGTCTGGTAGCTCTAGCTCCGGCTCGTCCTCGTCTTCCTCGAGCTCGGGCTCATCCAGCGGCTCCTCGAGTTCCGGTTCGTCGAGCTCAGGCAGCTCAGGCTCGTCTGGTAGCTCTTCGAGCGGCAGCAGCGGTTCGTCCAGCTCTGGTTCATCCTCGAGCTCGGGTTCCAGCAGCAGCGGTTCGTCCTCGAGTGG
>CAZLGF010000168.1:0-1746 GCA_964558955.1 uncultured Coriobacteriaceae bacterium | reverse complement strand
ACCGAGCAGATGCCGCTCGACGTCCCGGTAAAGAGCTAATCGATATGGGCGCGAGCGTGAATCGGGATTCAATGCCCCGCGAAGGCGCGGGGGGGGGGGTTGCTGATGCTCCGGGAGGTGTCCCAGTGAGCGCCGGGCGTGTGCCGGCGGCCGAGGTACGCGACGGCGACCCCACGGCGGTGAGGCCCAGGCTCGACCGCCTGGGCTACCGCGCCGCCAAGCGGGCCTTCGACATAGCCTTCTCGCTCGCCGCGATTGCCGTGTGCGCGGTGCCGGCCGCTGTCCTGTGCGCCGTGATCGCGGCGGAGAGCCCCGGCTCGCCCATCTACAGGCAGAGGCGCGTCGGCCGCGTGCGGGCGGACGGCACCGTCCGGACCTTCTGGATGTACAAGTTCCGCTCCATGGTGGCCGACGCGGACGAGCGCCTGGCGGGCCTGCTCGACAGGAACGAGGCCAGCGGCGCGATGTTCAAGATGCGCGACGACCCCCGCGTGACCCGGGTCGGCCGCTTCATCAGGCGCCACTCGATAGACGAGCTCCCGCAGTTCGTGAACGTGCTCCTGGGCCAGATGAGCGTCGTTGGCCCGCGCCCGCCGCTGCCCGGCGAGGTCGCCCTCTACACCGGGCGCGACATGGGCCGGCTCGCCGTCAAGCCCGGGCTCACGGGTCCCTGGCAGGTGAGCGGCAGGAGCGACCTCGGCTTCGAGGAGATGGTCGAGCTCGACCTCGACTACGTCGAGCGGCGCGGGCTGCTCCTCGACCTGTCGCTGGTGCTCAGGACCGTGCGGGTCGTCCTGACGGGCGAGGGGGCGGCGTGATGCGCGTCGCGATGATCGGACAGAAGCGCACCTTCTCCCGCGAGGGCGGTATCGAGGTGGTCGTGACCGAGCTCGCCACCCGCATGGCGGCGCTCGGGCACGAGGTGACCTGCTACGACCGGGGCGGCGTCGGCGCCCCGGGGGAGCCCTACGTGCGCGACGGCGTGCGCGTGGTGCCCGTGCCGACCGTTGACGTGAGGGGCGCGGCCGCCCTCACCTCTGCCTACGCGGCGACGCTCGCGGCGCTGCGCGACCGCCCCGACGTCGTCCACTACCACGCCGAGGGGCCGTGCAACGCGCTGCCGCTCGCGGCGCGCGCCGGCGCGCGCACCGTCGCCACCATCCACGGCCTCGACTGGCAGCGCGCCAAGTGGGGCGGGGTCGCCTCCCGCGTCATCAGGCGTGGGGAGAGGCTGGCGGCCCGGCGCGCGGACGCCCTGATCGTCCTGTCGGGGCCCATGCGGGACTACTTCATGTCCGAGTATGGTCGGGAGGCGGCCCTCGTCCCCAACGGCGTGGGCGTCCCCGGGCCCAGGCCGGCGGACATCATCGCGGGCCGCTGGGGCCTGGTGGAGGGCTCTTACGTCCTCTTCCTGGGGCGCGTCGTGCCCGAGAAGCGCCCTGAGCTGCTGCTGGAGGCCTTCCGGGGGCTCGACACGGACAGGCGGCTCGTCATCGCGGGTGGCTCGTCCGACACCGACGGGTTCTACGCGGAGATACGCGCCCTTGCCGATCGCGACCCGCGCGTCGTCATGGCCGGCTTCGTTGAGGGCGAGACCCTCGCGGAACTCTACTCCAACGCCTACTGCTACGTCCTGCCCTCCGACGTGGAGGGCATGCCGATGAGCCTGCTCGAGGCGATGTCTTACGGGCGCTGCTGCGTCACCAGCGACGTGCCGGAGTGCGCCGACGTGATCGCCGATGCGGG
>CAZLGF010000167.1:0-1751 GCA_964558955.1 uncultured Coriobacteriaceae bacterium | reverse complement strand
TGATCGGCTCGACCATCGCCGCCGTCGTGACGCCCGTCTACTTTCGCCTCGGCCAGACCAAGGCCACGCAGTTCCTGCCTGTGCTCATCATCATGGCATTCGTGCTGCCGGTGACGTCTCTCAACAACAGCGGACTGCTCGACGGGACGCTCCCGGGCCTCGGGCAGATCGCGGCCTTCCTCGCCTACCTCGAGACTCCCGAGGGCCAGGTCGTGGGCTGCGTGGGTATGGCGGTGGCCTCCACCATCGTCCTCACCGTGTCCGCCGCGATCTCCCTGCGCCTCTACGAGACGCACGAGCTTTAGGGGACGGGACGAGCCTCTCCGTGCGTTTGTGATCGAGCCGCCCCGTGTCGCCACGCCGCCGCGCGACCGCCTCATTTAACGCTGGCAGGGCAGACATGAGCAGTAACCCCCTTTGACGCCGAATACCTTGCGTCGTATAGTGTATGTCGCATAATATACGACGATAGGAGGCATTCAGATGGAAGCCCAGATGAAGCGCGGCTTCCTGGAGGCCTGCGTGCTCGCGGCTGTCTCGAGTGAGGAGTCCTACGGCTACAAGATCGTGAAGGACGTGCCCAAGAGCATGGGGCTCACGGAGTCAACGCTCTACCCACTGCTCAAACGGCTCGAGAAAGCCGGGTGCATCACGGCGCGCTCCGCCGAGCACAACGGGCGGCTGCGGCGGTACTACCGCATCACGAACGCGGGGCGCGAGCGTATCGACGAGTTCCTGGCCGAATGGCCGTCCGTACGAGAGATCTACGCTTACGTGGAGGAGGCGCACCATGACGCGCGATGAGTTTCTGAGCCGGCTGGGCGAGCTGCTCGCCTGCCTGCCGGCAGACCAGGTCGAAGAGACCAAGCAGTTCTATGCGGAGGCCATCGCCGACCGGATGGAGGACGGCATGAGCGAAGAGGAGGCCGTGGCGGCCATGGGCACACCCGGCGAGGTGGCCGAGGCCACGCTCGACGACCTGCCCGCCGTGCCGCGCGCGATCGCGAAGACCAGACGCAGGAGCACGGCCCTTCTGTGGGTCCTCGCCATCGCAGGCTCACCCATGTGGCTGCTGCTCCTGATCGCCTTCGCCGCCGTGGCGCTCACGATTTATGTCTGCCTGTGGGTGCTCGCGCTCTGCGTATGGATCGTTGCGGTGGCCCTCGGGGGCGCGGGCGTGGTGGAGCTGGTGTTCGTTGCAAGCGGCGTCGCCATCGGGCACGTCCCCTACGTCTTCGCCTCGGTGGGAGCAGGACTTGGCCTCATCGGCGCGGCGCTCCTCGTGGGCGCGGGGGCCTGGGCGGCTTCCAAGCAGATCGCGCGCCTCTCGGCGCTCTGGGCACGGAGGGCCGTCTCGCCCTTCTGGAAGGGCACGGGCAAGACGGTCGACGGGGGCGCAGCCTCGGCAGCGCACCTCGCGGCATAGGAAGGAGCACCTACCATGACCAGCGCCAAGAAGATCTATCTCGCCGTGGCCGGCGGACTCGTGGCGGCGGGCGTCGTCCTCGCGGGAATCGGCTTTGCTGCCTCAGGCTTCGACCTCGCGGTGTTCAGCACGCAGATCGATCTGCGCGACGACACCGTCGTCCTCGGCGGCGTCGAAGTAGACGATCCGACGGGGCTCCCCCTCATCGAGCAGCTCGCCGAGATCGGCGGGGTTGACACCACCGGCGTCAGCGTGCCCGAAGCGCCGAAGGCCCCTGCCGCGCCCTAGATGGTGCGATGGTTTGCGCGGTTGCGGCACTCTTTGC
>CAZLGF010000166.1:0-1759 GCA_964558955.1 uncultured Coriobacteriaceae bacterium | reverse complement strand
TCCGTCACGCGTCGTGCATCGCATCGACCTCGTAGAACTTGGTGTACTTGGGCACGAAGATGAGATCGACATCGCCTATGGGGCCCGAGCGGTTCTTGGCAACGATGACGCGGGTGACGCCAGGGTCGGGGCGATCGTCGCGCGCGGCCTCATGCTCGTCGCTCGAACGGTCGAGGAACATGACGATGTCGGCGTCCTGCTCGATCGAGCCGGATTCGCGCAGATCCGAGAGCTGCGGACGCTTGCCGGTGCGGCTTTCGACGGCACGCGAGAGCTGGGAGAGCGCGATGACGGGGATCCCCAGGTCCTTCGCCATGATCTTGAGGGCGCGGCTCATCTCGGAGACCTCGACCGCGCGACTCTCAGCGCGCCGGCCCGGAGGAGGGCTCACGAGCTGCAGATAGTCGAGGATGACGACGGCCTTCTCCTTGTTATGGAGCATGCGGCGCGCCTTCGCGCGAATCTCGGTCACCGTGGTGCCGGGCGTGTCGTCGATGAGCATGTCAAGCTTGGAAAGCTCCTGGGTCGCCTCGTTAATGTTGGCCCATTGCTCGGGCGTGATACGGCCCGTGCGGAAATCCGAGATCGAGAGCGCTGCATGCGCGCAGATGAGTCGCTGCGCGATCTCCTTGCCGCTCATCTCGAGCGAGAAGAAGCAGACGGTGTAGCCCTCCGCAGCTGCGTTGAGCGCGAGGTTGAGCGCGAACGAGGTCTTGCCGACCGCGGGACGCGCGCCCACAATGACGAGCTGGCCCTCGCGAAATCCCAGCAGCAGCCGGTCGAGGCTCGGGAAGCCGGTGGGAACGCCGTGCGCCACCCCACCAGCCGCGCACACCTCGGCCGCCTCGTTATACGCCTCGATCATGAACTCGGTGAGGGACTTGTACGCCGTGGCAACCTCGCGCTCCGTGACCGACAGCAGCATGCTCTCCGCGCGCTCCACGACCTCCTTGGTGTCGAGCGGGGCGTCGTAGGCCAGGGCGTTGATCTGGTTGGTCGCGCCGATGATCTCGCGAAGCATCGCGTCGCGCCGCACGATCCCCGCATGATGCTGCCAGTTGACGAGTGAGAGCGTGTTGCCCACAAGCTCAAGGATGTACGCCTCGCCGCCCACCGCGGCGAGCTTGTCGATCGAGGTGAGGTAGTCGATGGTCGAGATCGAGTCGATGGGAATGGATCGCTCGTTCATCTCGGCCAAGGCGATGAACAGCGTGCGATGCGCAGGACGGTAGAAGTCATCGGGGCGAAGCTGTGAGACAGCCTCGGGCACGACCTCGGGCGACAGCACCATGGCGGCAAGCACGGTCGCCTCAGCCTCAGCGTTATGGGGAAGACCCTGCCTGCTCCCGCGATCCGCGGGGGCGATGGCGCTCTCCCATCCGTAATCGTCTGCCATGGGTCTTGCACGCTCCTTGCCACAACCGGTCCCGCATCGCGCAACGCCTCGCTGACGCGTGCGTGATGAGAAGGAACACCCATGGTACGCTATCGCGCCCACCCGTGCCGCCTCGATCGTGCACGCCGTGGCCCTCGCATTGCTTTCCACGTGAGGTGTAGAAAACCGCGTAAGCTCTTTTCTGCGGAAATCGAGGTTCTCAACGTTTTCCACATCTTTGGCTGCTGCAGACCCTGAGTTTTCCACGCCAACGTCATCTACCTGCGGGTATTCAAACCTCAGTCAGATGCCCATGGCTTTTCATCATCAGAGATTTGTGCAAAATATGAATCCGCAGGTAAACGGCATTGCGCTATCCAAACC
>CAZLGF010000165.1:0-1786 GCA_964558955.1 uncultured Coriobacteriaceae bacterium | reverse complement strand
ACATCGGCACCCAGTTCTGGAACCAGGGCCGCACCGAGGAGATCCGCGACCGCGTCCTGCATCTGTAGCGACCGATGAACTACGCGGAGATCAAATACTTCGACATCGCCAATGGCGAGGGCGTGCGTACCACGCTCTTCGTGTCGGGATGCCGGCGGGGGTGCCCGGGATGCTTCAACTCGGGCGCGTGGAGCTTCGCCGCGGGTGAACCCTTCACCCGCGCGGTCGAGGACCGGATCATCGAGAGCCTCGAGCACGAGTTCTGCGACGGTCTCACCCTGCTTGGCGGCGAGCCGATGGAGCCCGAGAATCAGGCGGGCCTCGTCGAGTTTCTCGAGCGCGTTCGCGCGCGGTTTCCACGCGGGGGCGGCTCGGGCGCGCCGGAGAAGACCATCTGGTGCTACACGGGCGACACCCTCGACGAGCTCATGCCGGGCGCGCCGCACGCCACGCCCGTGACCGAGCGTCTGCTCGCGTGCGTCGACGTGCTTGTCGACGGACCGTTCATGCAGGATCTTCACGACATCACGCTGCGGTTTCGCGGCTCGTCCAACCAGCGCCTCATCGACATGGCAGCCACGCGCCGCGCAGCCGCCCACAACGGCGTTTCGCTCGCCGAGGCGGTCGTGCTCTGGGAGGACGAGCCGGTCTATACCACGCACACCATGTAGGAGGGCGGCAGCCGAGGGGACGGGGATCGCGATGGTAGACGCACGAGAGATGCTGACAGGAGACGTGGCGCACAAGGAGGGGCTCACCTCCATGGCGCGGGTTGACGCGATCTGGGGCCATCCGGCCTTCCAAGCGCTCTACGCCCAACTGGTCGATCTCGAGCGCTCCTGGCCCTTCTGCCAGCACCAGCTGCCCCATCTTCTCGACACGGCGCGCATCATGTGGATACGCAACCTCGAGCTGGGATGCGGCCTTGACCGGGAGGTCGTCTACGCGACGGCCCTGCTCCATGACATCGGCCGGCCCGTGCAGATGATCGAGGGAACGCCCCATGCGCGGGTAGGTGCGCGCCTCGCCGCCCAGATCCTCGACAGCCTGCCCGATGGCCTCGGGTTCTCCGCGGGTGATCGCGACGCCATCGCCCGCGCGATCGCGGCGCATGGGGCGCCCGCGCCCGATGCCGAGCCGCTTGCGCGCCTGCTCTATCAGGCGGACAAGGCGTCGCGCACCTGCTTCGCCTGCGCGATGCGCAACGGCTGCTCGTGGAGCGATCGAAAGAAGAACATGACCGTCGCCATCTAGGCGGCGATCGCACACGGAGGGAGCTCGCATGGCAGGGGAGAGGCATCTACCCGAGGACACCTCGCACGGAGAGGAGCGCCGGCTCGCGCCGCGCGACCCGGCGGGCCCTCCCGCGGCCCAGCGGGCGCTCGCGCATGTCGAGCCGAGCATGCTCGCCCGCGCGGACCGCATCGTCATCACGGGGCTCGAGGTCTTCGCGCATCACGGGGTCTACGCGGCGGAGAACGAGCTGGGGCAGAAGTTCGTGGTCTCCGCGACGCTTTTCGCTAACCTGCAGGCCGCGGGCCTCGCCGACGACCTCGGGGCGTCGATCGACTACGGGGCGGTCTGCCACACGATCGACGCCTTCTTGCGGGCGCACACCTTCAAGCTGATCGAGGCGGCGGCCGAGGGGCTTGCCGCGCGCCTGCTCGCCGATTACCCTGCGCTGATCGCGGTTCGCATCAAGCTTGAGAAGCCATGGGCGCCCATCGGGCTGCCGCTCGCGAGCGTCGCCGTGGAAATCGAGCGCGCCCGGGGATGAGCCGGGGGC
>CAZLGF010000164.1:0-1840 GCA_964558955.1 uncultured Coriobacteriaceae bacterium | reverse complement strand
CTTCGCCCACTGCTCGTCCTCGGTCAGCTTGTTGCCGATCTCGCACGAGGCGAAGCCGCACTGGGGGCTCAGCGACAGCCGCTCGAGCGGAACGTAGCGCGCGGCCTCGTGAATGCGGGCGATGACCTGCTCCTTGTCCTCAAGCACGGGAGACTTGGTCGTGATCAGACCCAGCACCACCCGCTTCTCCCCGCTCACCTTGGCGAGAGGCGCGAACCCGCCGGAGCGCTCGTCGTCGAACTCCAGGTAGTACGCGTTCACATTCTCCTCGCCGAACAGAATGTCCGCGACGGGGTCGTACGCGCCGCTGTTCGCGTAGGTGGAGTGGAAGTTGCCGCGACAGACGTGCGTGTTGATGGTCATGTCAGCCGGGGCTCCGGCGATGACCTGGTTGTTGATGTCCTTGTGGCGCTGTTGCACGGCGATGAGGCCCTCGGGCGTGGTCCCGTAGGCCAGATGTCCCGTCGCGTCAGCCATCATGCCCCAGGTGCAGTCGTCAAACTGAACGTTGCGGCAACCCGCGTCGTATAGCTGGTGCAGCACCTTGAGGTAGCCGGCCGCGATGTCCTCGCACAGGCGCTCGACCGACGGGTAGACCGCCTCGGTCACCGGACGCGCGAACGGCATCCAGAACTGCGCGAGCATCTGCGCGGGCGACGGGATGGTTTGCTTGGCGACGGTGCGCTCGTCCTCCAGCGCGTGCACGAAGCGGTAATGCTCGACGAAGGGGTGCTCGCCCTCCAAGCCGATCGGGCCCGTGAGGAAGGTGTCGTCCACCATCGCGGCCTCTCCGTGAAAGGGCAGGCCCGTCTTGGTCTTGCAGTGGCTCACGCCCGCGAAGCCCCACATGAAGTCAAGGTGCCACGTGGAGCGGCGGAACTCGCCGTCGGTGATGACCTGATATCCTGCCGCCTTCTGTTTCGCGACCAGATCCTCGATGCACCGATCCTCGACGGCTTTGAGCTCCTCAGTCGAGCACGAGCCGTCCTCGACCGCGGCCCGAGCTTGCTTGAGCGCCTCGGGACGCAAAAAGCTTCCCACATAGTCATAGCGAAACGGCGTGCGCAGGGTTCCCATAGCGGGTGCCTCCTTTTGACAGGGTCCTCGTGTGACGAACGACGCGATGCGCCAGGATGTCACCATATCATGTTGAGATGCCGAAGCGCGAAGCTGCATCAAAGCAGCGGCCGGCGTCGTGCGGGGCGCGGTTGGCCGCGGCGCGTGGGGCGCGCGAGTCGGGGCTGGCTGCGGCGTGCGAGGTACGCCTGCGTCGCGCGGGCCGTGGCCGGCTGCGGCGTGCGGGGCGCGGTTGGCCGCAGACGTTACCGCTCCTGCACCTCTTTGCCACTCATGTGCTCGATGCTGATCTCATACATCTGCACGGCCGGACCGCCGTGCGCGATCTCCTCGTCGACCATCTGCTCGGTGGGATAGAACTTCAGGGCGAATCGTTTGAGCGAGTCCATGGTCGCACGGTGATCCTCGAGCAGATGGCAACGCCCGAACACGATCGCGCTGCGCACGTACGGCGCCCATGGCTCATCTCTGACCATCTCATCACCGATGACGGTGAGACACACCTTGTCGCACCGGTGCAGCGCGTCGACCTTGTGCCCCGCGCGAGACCCATGGAAGTAGATCTTCCCATGCTCCTCGTCGTACCAGAAGTTCACCGGAAGGCCATACGGGTAGCCGTCGTCCCCCTGCACCGCCAGCACGCCTCTGCGCGCGCTGCGCAGCAGCTCCTTCGTCTCCTCGGCGCTGATCTCATGCTTCTGTTTTCTGATGGGCCTGAACATGATGGTCTCCCGTGCGTCGCTGCAGCTCTATTGCTCCATAA
>CAZLGF010000163.1:0-1870 GCA_964558955.1 uncultured Coriobacteriaceae bacterium | reverse complement strand
ACATGAAGATCGTCTCGCTCGCACCTGAGACGCTCTAGGGAGTGAGATGCGAATGGCTACTAAGAAGATGCACGTGAAGAAGGGCGACAAGGTCGTCGTCCTGTCCGGCAAGGACAAGGGCAAGCAGGGCGAGGTCCTCGTCGCCAAGCCCGCCGAGGGCAAGGTCATCGTCGAGGGCGTCGCCGTGGTCAAGAAGGCCATGCGCCCCAACGCCCAGAACCAGCAGGGCGGCATCGTGGAGAAGGAGGCCGCCATCGACGCCTCCAACGTCATGCTCGTGTGCCCGAGCTGCGGCAAGCCGTCCCGCGTTGGCCATGACGTCAACGACGAGGGCAAGAAGGTCCGCGTCTGCAAGAAGTGCGGTGCCCAGTTCTAAGAGCCTGACCTGAGCGCCATCCGGGAGGCCCCGGCTCATCTGAGAGAGGTTTCGCGCAGCGCGCCTCTCGGAGATGGGCCGGGGCCTTTGCGCTGAGGCGCACGGCCAGGTCCTCTCGTCGCGAGCTGGCGCGCGCCAGGTCTCGCATCGCATATGCAGGAACGGTGCACGCGAGGCGCGGGTTTCCTCTTGTGGAGAAAAGGCGTATTATGTCTCCTTGCGTCTGCGGATAGGGAGAGTTCTGTCTCGGGCGCATGACATGGCTCCCGGCCCCGCCAAGGCCAGGAGGCACGAGGTTGGAAACCCCGTGCTGAGAACCCCAGGATCCAAAGGAGCGGACATGGCAGAAGAGAAGTACGTACCCCGGCTCAAGGAGCACTACTACGCCACCGTGCGTGACGAGCTCCAGAAGCAGTTCAACTACAAGAACGTCCACCAGATTCCCAAGATCGAGAAGATCGTCGTCAACATGGGTGTCGGCGAGGCCGCCACGGACGCCAAGGCCATCGACGGCGCCGTCGCCGACCTCCGTGCCATCACCGGCCAGCAGCCGCTCGTCACGCACGCCCGCAAGTCCATCGCGAGCTTCCACCTGCGTGCCGGCATGCCCATCGGCGCCAAGGTGACCCTGCGCGGCGACCGCATGTGGGAGTTCCTCGACCGTCTCATCGCCATCGCCATCCCGCGCATCCGCGACTTCCGCGGCATCTCGCCCAAGAGCTTCGACGGGCGCGGCAACTTCTCCATGGGCGTCACCGAGCAGCTCATCTTCCCGGAGATCGACTACGACAAGATCGATCACACCCGCGGCATGGACATCACCATCGTGACCACCGCCCAGACCGACGAGGAGGGCAAGGCGCTTCTCTCCGCCTTCCACTTCCCGTTCAAGGCTGAGTAGGTCTCATATCACGCAAAAGGCACCCCAGTCACATGGGGGCCAGGATGCATCTGAAGGAGGATTTGTGGCTAAGACATCGATGATCGTCAAGGCGTCGCGCGAGCCGAAGTACTCGACCCGCAAGCAGAACCGTTGCCAGCGCTGTGGGCGTCCCCACTCCGTCTATCGCAAGTTCGGTCTCTGCCGCGTGTGCTTCCGCGAGCTTGCGAGCAGAGGCGAGCTTCCTGGCGTCCGCAAGGCCAGCTGGTAGCGGCGCGGGGCTCTGGCGCCTAGGCGTCTGCGCTACGGGTGCGGACGAACCGGGCACACAGGTTCATCATTGACGAAGGAGAAGGATCCATGAAGATTACTGATCCCATTTCTGACATGCTGACGCGCATTCGCAACGCCAACGCGGCAAACAAGGCCGAGGTGTCCATGCCCTCGACCAAGGTGCTCGTTGAGATTGCCCGCGTCATCTGCGAGGAGGGATACATCGCAAGCTACGAGGTCGAGGACACGACCCCGCAGAAGACCCTCCACATCACCCTCAAGTACGGCGCCCGTCACGCCAAGGTCATCCGCGGCATCAGGCGCATCTCCAAGCCGGGCCT
>CAZLGF010000162.1:0-1877 GCA_964558955.1 uncultured Coriobacteriaceae bacterium | reverse complement strand
AGATCGCGCTCTCCGTCGCGCTCATCATCGCCATCATGGTCTGCTGGACGGCTGTAGGAACCGTTGACGAGACCGAGTTCACCCACATGGTTACGAGCACCTCCGAGGCGCTTGCCCTGGCCTTCGAGAGTGCCTACCCGCCCGCGGCATGGGTGGCGGCCGCGGTGACCGGGCACGCGATGGCGGGCATCATTCCCTTCGCGTTGCTGTCGCTCGGAGTGCCTGTCGCGGTCACGGCTCTGTTCGCCGCGCGCTATCCGTCGATCAACGCCCTCGCGACAGCCGGTCACCGCGTCCGCCGACGCACGGCGACCTCGACCGCGGCGACGAGCCCGTTGCTCGCACTTGTCGTCAAAGAGCTGCGAGCCGTCATCTCCATGCCGGTCTACGCCCTGAACTGCTGCAGCGGGGTCATCCTCATGGTGCTCGCGGCAGGAGCCATCGCGTTCGCAGGGGTGGACGAGGTCATCACAGCCCAGATCTTTGACGGCATCACGCCGAGCGCAGACGAACTCGCCCTCATAAGGACGCAGGTCGATGCGATGCTTCCCTGGATATTCGGCTTCTGCGGGGCGCTTACGATAACCGCGGCTCCCGCGCTGTCGCTTGAGGGCGGCGCGGCCTGGATCATGCTCGCCGTGCCCGTAAGCGCACGGACCATCCTTGCGTCCAAGCTGCTCGCGAACCTCGCGATCGGGGGCGCGGGGATCGCGGTCTCCGCGGTGCTCCTGCTGATTGGCGGGGTGACGCCTGTGGTTGTGGCGCAGTGCGTCATCGCGGCGTGCGGCCTGCTCACGGGCATCGCCGCGCTGGCGCTCTCGGTCGACGCGCGGCGGCCGAACTTCGCGTTCCTCTCGCCCGCCGAGGTCATCAAACGCGGATTGCCGAGCATGGTCGGCGGGCTTGCGGGGGTGGCCGTCTCGTGCGGCGGCGGCATGGCGGCGGTGGCGCTCAGCATGTTCGTCGGGTCCGCTGCTGCCACGGCGTTTAGCGTCGTCGCACCGGTCGCGGTGGCGGCCTGCGGCCTTATGGCGCTCCGCGCCGTCGCGGCGCAGGGATTCCCGGGGAAGCGCTGGGGCTGATCAGCGCGCGAAGCCGATGTGCGGGGCCGGCACGCCCGGTCACGGCCCCGGTCACGGCGCGGCCGCGCAGAGGCTCCCTTCGCCGCCCGCCGTCCGCTGCCCGCCCCGCGCCGCCTCAAAGAATCGACCGATTGGCTCACTTTAACCGTCTGCGCATCAGCAAAAGTGATCCGATCCGTCGATTCTTGGGAAGAGGGGGAGGGGTTCGTCGCGCGTCCGGGGCCGCGGTTTGGCGCCCGCGCCTCGCACTTCGGCCGCGCGGCCGCGTCGCCCGTGCATCACGTCCCGCCCCGCGTGCCCGCGCCCCGCCCGCGCGGGCGCGTGCCCATGATGGCAACGCTCCCGTCATCATGGGCGATAATGAGGGGCATGGCACAGGCGCACATACATATCACGGGCATCGTGCAGGGCGTGGGCATGCGGCCGTTCGTGTACCGCGAGGCCACGGCGCGCGGCATCGGCGGCTGGGTGCTCAACGCAGGCGACGGGGTGCACATCGAGGCGCATGCCTCGTCGGAGCGCGAGCTCGAGGCCTTCGTTGCCGCGCTGCGCGCGAACGCGCCCGCGGCGGCGCGCGTTGACGGCATCGAGGTGCGTCGCATTGATGACGAGGGGGCGGGCGCACGCGAGGCGGCCGGTGCGTGCAAGACGGCAGGCACGTGCGATGCGATCGACACGCGTGAGGCGATCGACCCGCCACCCGCGCCCGCCGCGTTTCGCATCATCGCATCGAACGACGGCGTCGCCCGCACGACGCTCGTCTCGCCCGACATCGCCACCTGCCCCGACTGTCTG
>CAZLGF010000161.1:0-1903 GCA_964558955.1 uncultured Coriobacteriaceae bacterium | reverse complement strand
AAGGGACTCTGCAGGCGTGATATCCGCCGTGCTCGCATCCGGCTGCTCAGTGGCGCCCGCGGCAGGTTCAGGGGGCGCCGCTGGTGCGGGGGCCGGATCAGCCTCAGCGTGCGAGGCGGCGGGCTCGGGTGTGGGCGCGGTCTCCTGGACAGCGGCGGGGGCGTCATGGTGATCAGCGATCGGCTGGGCGTCTGTGGCGGCCACGGCCTCTCTCGGCTCATCGCCGGATGATGCCGGTTCGACGACGGGGCCCGCGACTTGAGGGATGGCGCGCGGGCGCACCGCCTTGAGAGCCTTGTCGCCCTTCTTGCGCTTCCAGGACTTGCCCGCGCCCTTCGCCTGCCGGTCGGGCGCCGTGGCGGCCTTGGCCAGCGCCTCGTCCCAGATGGGCTGCGCGACGACCGTCGCATAGACGCGCCCGCCCTTGAAGACCGTCAGCGTCACCGCGTCGCCAAGCGCCTCGAGGAGCGCGCGCGTTCCCGAGAAGCCGAGCGCCTCGGCCGAGATCCCGTCAGCATCGAGCGCCTCCTCCACGCGCGGGAGAAACGTCTGCTTGCCCGTGCCCAGCGCGTCGCGGAGCAGCCGATAGAGATAGATGCGGTTGCCCGTGCTCAGGATGGGCTCTGATTCCGATGCTGCGCTCATGATGCGTCCTTTGATGAGGTTGCGGATGAGTCCGTGGAGGTTGACGCGGAGTCCGATGACGTGTTTGACGAGCTGCTCGATGAGCTGTCCGACGAGCTGCTCGCGCTGTTCGTCCCCTCAGAGCTCGCGTCTGTGGAGGTCGAGGACGAGTTGGTGTTAGATGACGTCTCCGCATCCGTTGCCGTGGAGGCGTCGCTTTGGGCGCTGTCCGTCGTGCCGCTCGATCCGCTTGAGGAGCCGTCGGTCGAGGTGGATGATGTCGCGTCGCTCGTTGACGTGGACGCGTCGGTGCCGTTCGCGCTCGTTCCGTCACCCTGCGCGGTGCCGTCCGCGGTCGCGCTCGAGGGGGTCCGATCGATCGAATCGGTCGCGTCGTCCGCGGCGTCGGTCTCGGTGCCGTCTGCGGTTGACGTGGCGTCCGTCGTGCTGAAGAGCGACGAGGTCTTGTCGCCGAGCCCTGCTCCCGCCGTGCCGATGAGGATGACGAGGGCGCAGATGATGACCGCGGCCACGGCGATGACGATGGAGAAGAGGGCGACCTTGCGCTGCGTCGCGGCGCGCTCGGCCGCGGCGCGGGCCTGGAGCTTCGCCGGCGCCACGCGCGCGCCGCGTCCGCTTCCGGCGGGCGCGCCCTCACCGGTCGCGCCCGGTACGGCTTCAGGAGCTTGCGCCGGGGACCTCATCGCGGTCGTCGCCTCAACGGGCGCGCCCTCGGCGGGGGAGGACGGCGGGGTCGCGATCCGCGTGGTCGCCTCTTGCGGGACGTATTCGGTCTTGGGGGCGCTGCTTAGCAGGTCGCGCCCGCTTTTGATCTTCTCGGCGCTGGCGTCGAGGAACTTGCGGTAGATCTGCGACGACACCACCGTCACCACCGAGCTCACCGCCGCGCCGATGACCGATCCCGCGATGCCGATCTTCGAGGAGAGCACCATCGAGGTCGCTGCGGCGGCGGCGCCGGCGATGATCTGGGGAAGCGAGATGCCATCGAGGAGGCGTCCCGCCGCGTGGGTCGCGCGGGGCTCGGCGTCGGGGGCATCGTGCGTCGCCGGTGCCGCATCCGCGCCCTCGACCGCCTTCGCGGCGTGCGGCGCGCGCTGCGGCTGGTCGCTCGCCGGCAGGGCGGTCGTCATCTGGCCATCCGTGCTCGCGGCCGTTCCCTGCTCGTCTCCGTTGCCGCGGCGCTCCTCGTCTTCGCGCTCCCGGGCGTCGCGGAGCTGATCCTGCTCGGCCGTCATGAGGCGGCTTTCGGCGCGGCGGC
>CAZLGF010000160.1:0-1935 GCA_964558955.1 uncultured Coriobacteriaceae bacterium | reverse complement strand
ATGCGGCCGCATCCGCGCCCAGCTGGCGGCCGAGCGTATGCCCGTCCTCGCCGTAATAGTAGGTGTAATCGGCGCCATCCACCTTGGTGCCGTAGATCAGCACGATGATCCCGGCATCGTAGGCGCTCTGGATCTCGGTCTGGCAGTCGCTGGCCGACTGCGGCTGGATGAGCAGGATGTTCGCACCCGAGGTGATCGCGTTCTCGATCATGCTGGCCTCGGTGGACACGTCCTGATCGTAATACTGAACCGTGCAATCGGCGCCCTGCTCGTCGGCGTACTCCTTGATGGCGTTGCCCTGCGCCGCCGTCACCTCACTCGAGGACGAGATGAGGATCGCGACGATCTTGGGCGTGACGTCGCCATCGGTCGACGCAGATCCCGAGCTCGATCCCGATCCGGGCTGCTCGGTCGTGCAGGCCGCCAAGGGCCCCGCGAGCATCGTGGCCGCAAACGTCGCCGCAGACGCCTTGAGGAATTGCTTTCGATCCATTGCCATAGTCCGTCTCCTTCCAACGTGACAGCAGCGCCCGGCCGGCATGAGCCGGCGCCACCCCGATACCCTTGAACGGTGATCCTGCCAGCGCGCTATTCCCCCGCCGGGGCGACGCCCTCGCTGAGCATGGCGCGCCATGCGTCGAATATGCCGTGATAATCGCCCACATCGAGCATGTCGCCGAGAGAGCGCCAGAACGGGTCCTCATCGCGGAAGATGTGAATGAAGAACCGGAATCCGAACCCCTCGGTCATGCGGATCATCCACGCAAGCTGCTCGCTCTCGGACAGCCCGGTCGACTCCATGAAGATCTTCTCGGACAGCTTGATGTAGTGGTCATAGGTCCGGCGGTAGATCTGCATCTGATAGTCACGGGGGAACCCGTACTTGAAATTCGTCTTGATCACCACGTCGAGCGCCGCCTCGACGCACTGATATTGGTTTATCTGGGGCTTCTCGGCGAGATCGTCTTTCCCGACGGGCCGGCAGTAGTTGTAGAACACCTTGTGCGAGGCCACGCAGCGCTTGGCGTAAAACAAAAACGTGTATATGTAGGTGACGTCCTCCTGGACGAACAGATTCTCGTTGAAGCGCAGGTCGTACGCGTCGATAACCGCCTTGCGGAAGAAGCGTCCCCACACGCAGTAGTGCAGCGGCCCGGCATAGGGTGACAGCCCGAGCAGATACGGCACGGCCGTGTCCATGTCCTTGGTCTCGAAGACATAATCCTCAGGCGGCGCGACCGGAGAGCACTCAATGCGCTCGTCTCCGTCGTAAATCGACCAGTTGAGGCCGCCGATCACCAGATCGGGCTGACCGTAGCGCTCGATCTCCTCCGCCGCCTCGGCAAACGTGCCCGGCTCGAGCCAATCGTCAGCATCGACGAACATGACGTAGGTTCCCTGAGCAAGGGCAAGCCCCGTGTTGCGGGAGCCGGAAAACCCCTTGTTCTGCTGGTGCACCACCCGGATGCGCGCATCCTGCGCGGCATACGCGTCGCAGAGCGCCGGAGACGAGTCCTGCGACCCATCGTCCACGAGCACGAGCTCCCAATCCGCAAAATCCTGACCCATGATGCTCTCGACGCATCGGGGAAGCAGGCGCTCTTCGTTGTACAGGTTTACGACGACCGAAAGCAGCGGCATGATGACACTCCCGATACCCTGAATCCACTCACGCCTGAGTGCGTGCTCAGACGCCTGACACGTTCAGGGTACCGTCCTCAACAGCGCGATCTATGGAGGGCATCGACAACAAACGGCCCCCCAATCTGTCGCTCAACCTGATTACCCCACGTTTTCGGCCCCATATGACCGCGCGTACGCGAGCGCCTCGTCGAGCTCCTCTTGGAACGCCTGAGGGTAGTCGCCGAAGCATGATGCATACGAGCCGTAGCGCACCGCCTCCCGGCACAGACGCCCCAGGTCGGCCGCCAGGGC
>CAZLGF010000159.1:0-1944 GCA_964558955.1 uncultured Coriobacteriaceae bacterium | reverse complement strand
CGATCCCCTCCGCAGGTACAGACCCATTCCCGCGCGTCATGCAATCTGCGGGGGCACTGCGGCGGGCGGCGGGGCGAGGTCGCTGCGCAGGTGCGGCGGAGGCGGTGCGGGGCGCGTTCGGATGCGAGGCCGGGCGCTCAGACGCGGGGCGGCGCACTCGAGCGCGGGATGCTCAGTCCAGATAATCCCGCTGGGGCCGCTGCGCGCGGCGGGCGTAGATGATGAGCCCCACCCCTACCGCGACGAGCGGCAGGCTCAGGATCTGCCCCATCGTAATGACGTCGCCGAAGATGTAGCCAAGCTGGGCATCGGGCACGCGAACGAACTCGACCAAAAAGCGCGCGATGCCGTACCCCAGCACGAAGACGCCCATGTAGGTGCCCTGCGGAAACGGCGGCTTCCGACGGCTCATGAGATAGAGGATCACGAAGAGGAGCACGCCCTCGAGCAGGGCCTCGTAAAGCTGCGACGGGTGCCGGGCGACGTCGCCCGCCGAGCCGCCGAACACCACGCCCCAGGGCAGGTCGGTCGGCTTGCCCCAGAGCTCACCGTTGATGAAGTTGGCGCACCGCCCGAGCCCGAGCGCGATCGGCGCGCCCACCACGGCGAGGTCGGCGACGGTCCATGCCGAGATCCGCATGGCGCGGCACGCGATCACCCCGCCGACGATCCCGCCGACGAGGCCCCCGTGAAAGCTCATGCCCCCGTGGTTGATCATGATGATCTCGAGCGGGTTCTCGAGGTAGTAACCGTCACCGTAGAAGATGACGTAGAACAGGCGCGCGCCCACGATGAGACCGAAGAACACGCCGAAGATCACCATCGTGAGATCGTCCGACGTGATCGAAAGGCCCCAGCGTCGCTGCGTGCGGTACATCACCACGCCCGTGAGCAGCGCGCCGACCACGTAAGCGAGGCCATACCAGTAGATGGTGAGGGGCCCGACGGACAGCGCCACCGGGTCAAGGCTCTGATAGAGATCGTTCAGCACGTGTGCCTGCTTTCTTGCCGCCCGTCGCCTAGGACTGCGCGGCCTCGAGCGGGTGCGCGGCCGTCGCGCCGCGCTGCCCCTGGTAGTGGCTGCCCAGCTCGGGCGAGCCGTAGGGCAGGTCGACCGGCGAGCTCATCCGCTCGAAGGAGATCTGGCCGATGCGCATGCCCGGGCGCAGCAGGATGGGAAGGTTCGCCACGTTGGAGAGCTCGAGCGTGACCTGACCGTCCCAGCCGGGGTCGATGTAGCCGGCCGTCGAGTGAATCATGAGGCCGAGGCGCCCGAGCGAGCTCTTGCCCTCGAGCTTGCCGAGGATGTCCGCGGGGAGCGCGATCCGCTCGAGCGTGGTGCCGAGCGCGAACTGGCCGGGATGCAGCACGAAGCTGTCGCCGTCGTCGACGATGATCTCCTCGGTGAGGTCGGGCTGGTGGACCTGCGGATCGATCGCCACGTGGCTGGAGTTGCGGAACACCCGGAAGTCGTTGCCCAGGCGCAGGTCGATCGACGCCGGCTGGATGAACGACGGCTCGAACGGATCGAGCACGATGCGCCCCTGGTCGAGCTCGATCTTGATGTCGTGGTCGGAGAGGACCATGGGATACCTCCCTACCGGGCCCCGCCGGAGCGGGTCGCCTCGCGCTTAGAAGGGGGCGTACTCGTCAAAGAAGTCGCTGGTGCCGCCGTTGTCGTTGACCGCGACGACGCGCGTGACGCCGGGCACGTGCTCCTTCAAGATGCGCTCGATGCCCATGGAGAGGGTGAGCTGGCTCATGGGGCAGCCAGCGCACGCGCCCTGAAGCTCGAGCGAGACCACGCCTTCGTCGTCAACGCCCACATACTCCATATCGCCGCCGTCGCCCTGAAGGTTGGGGCGGATCTGCTCAAGCACCTGCTTGAGGAGTTCTTCATTCACAGCCACGAGGGCTCCTTTCGTATGCCATGGCTCGGCCCGC
>CAZLGF010000158.1:0-1997 GCA_964558955.1 uncultured Coriobacteriaceae bacterium | reverse complement strand
CGCTCGAGCACCTCGTCGATAGGGAAGCTCCGACCGTCGCGCCACACCACGCGCACCGGCTCGATCGCGCCGTCCCGACCGAAGCGAGCCACGACATCGACGTACTCGCGGTGCACCCGCCGTCTCTTCCCATATGCCGTCATCGCGTACTCCATTGCCCCATTATCGAACATCTGTTTGCCCTTGAACAGCGAACACGGAATGGATTCCGCGTGCGGAGCAATCGCGCGTCCGGGCGAGGTGATACCGTCGTATACGAACATGAGTTCGTCTACGTAAGGGAGCGGGATGAGCGACGCGCAACGCACCTACCTCTGCATCGATCTCAAGAGCTTTTACGCAAGCGTGGAATGCGTGGATCGGGGTCTCGACCCGTTCTCCACCGACCTCGTGGTGGCCGATCCCGAGCGGAGCGCCAACACCATCTGCCTCGCCATCACGCCGAGCCTGAAGGCGAAGGGGGTGCGAAATCGCTGCCGGATCCGTGATATCCCACCGGGTATGGCGTACATCACGGCGATGCCGCGCATGCGGCGCTACATGGAGGTCTCGGCTAAGATCTATCGGGAGTACCTGCGGTTCGTGTCTGCTGAGGACACCTGGCCCTACAGCGTGGACGAATGCTTCATCGACGCGACGCCCTACCGCAAGCTCTACGGCCTCAGCACCCGCGACCTCGCCCGTCGGCTCATGGACGCCGTGCGCGAACGCACGGGCATCACCGCCACCGTGGGGATCGGGCCGAACCTGTTCCTCGCGAAGGTGGCGCTCGACGTCACCGCCAAGCACGCGAGTGACGGCATCGGAGAGCTGGACGAAGAGAGCTTTCGTCGGGAAATCTGGTTCCACCATCCCGTCACGGACATCTGGGGCATCGGGCACGGGATCGCGCGACAGCTCGCCGCCCGCGGGATCCATGATCTGGCGGGCGTGTGCGCCGAGCGACCCGAGGTCATCCGCGCGCTGTTCGGCAAGAACGGCGAGGTGCTCATCGACCACGCCTGGGGACTGGAGCCGGCCACGATCGCCGACTGCCGAGGCTACGTGCCCCGGGCGCACTCGCTCTCCAGCGGACAGGTGCTCATGCGCGATTACCGCTTCGACGAGGCGCGCGTCGTGGTGCGCGAGATGGCGTACAGCAGCTGCATGGATCTTGCGGAGCGGATGCTCGCCTGCGACACCGTAGGACTCTGGGTGGGCTATTCCAGCTCGCTGCTGCGCGACGGGGACGGGACGAGCGCGAAACCTGCGCTGCGCGCCGGCGGGCAACGACAGCTCGGGCGTGTGACGGCCTCGGAGCGACGCATCACCACGGCCCTGATGGAGCTCTTTGACGAGACGGTCTCGCGCGCGGCGCCGATACGCCGCGTGAACATCGCCCTCATGGGCGTGGTGCCGGCACGATGCGCAGCTCCCACGCTTTTCGACGACGTAGAGGCCGACGCACGCGAGGAACGCCTCGCGCAGGCGGCGGTGGCCGTCCGGCGACGCTTCGGGGCAAACGCGCTGCTGCGCGGAACAAGCCTCAAGCCCGGCGCCAACGCTCGTGAGCGAAACCAGCAGATCGGAGGCCACCGTGCGTGAGAACGAGATCGCCGCCGCACTCGACGCTGTGCCAGGCATCGAAACCTGGGAGGGACTCGATGCCCTCGAGCGCGAGCGACGGATATGGATCCTCGACCAGATACGCCGCCGCATCATCGAGAACGGGCCGCGTCACACCACGGACTCACCCGACCGCGGGCGACTCTTCATGCCGTTTGCCGCGCTGGACGGCTACGGCGGGATGCTCGCCGCCGTGGAGAACGAGGTCGCACGCGGGGATGACTCGATCAGGGAAACGACGCAGAGGAAGTTGGACGCCTGAGCCGCGCCCGCGACACCGGCGTCTCGCCCGTAAAAAATGCGGACCAGCTGATCAACAGCCGGCCCGCACAAATCATGCGATGGTCGGGATGACTGGATTTGAACCAGCGACCCCCGCGTCCCGAACGCGG
>CAZLGF010000157.1:0-2009 GCA_964558955.1 uncultured Coriobacteriaceae bacterium | reverse complement strand
GATCTTCTTGGCGGCCTCAATGTCGTTGGCGTTGAGGTCGGGCATCTTGGTCTCGGCGATCTGCGTCAGCTGCGCGTCGGTGAGCTGACCGACCTTGTCACGCTGCGGAACGGCGGAGCCGCTCTTGAGGCCGAGGGCCTTCTTGATGAGGTGGGCCGCCGGAGGGGTGTGCGTCACGAAGTTGAACGAGCGGTCCTCGTAGACGAAGATCTCGACGGGGATGATGTCGCCGGCCTTGTCCTGCGTGGCGGCATTGAACGCCTGGCAGAACTGCATGATGTTGACCTGCGCGGCACCGAGCGCCGGACCGACCGGCGGAGCGGGGTTGGCCTGCCCCGCGGGAATCTGCAGCTTGATGACGGTTGCGATCTTCTTCTCAGCCATCTTGGATACCTTCCTGGATGCGAAACTTCAATCTCTGTATCGTCAGCGGGAACGCGCTAGAAGCACGCGCCGGGGTGAGCGGCCCCGATGCGAAACGCGCCCCGCGGGCACGCGAGCCTACGCGATGACGGCCACCTGGTCGAAGCTGAGCTCGACCGGGGTGGGACGCTCGAAGATCATGACGGTGACCTTGACCTTGCCGGACTCGGGGTTGACCTCGGCGATCTGCCCATCGAAGTCCTTGAGCGGGCCGGAAATGACGCGCACCGGCATGCCCACCTCGAGGCCGACGGCCGTCTGCTTGGGCGCCTCGCCCTTCTGGGAGCGACGCATCATCTTGTTGAACTCATCACGCGAGAGCGGCGCGGGCTTGCCGTTGGCGCCGAGGAAGCCGGTGACACCGGGGGTGTTGCGAACGCAGGTCCACGCGTCGTCATCCATCTCCATGCGCACGAGCACGTAGCCCGGGTAGATCTTGACGTCCTTGGTCTCGCGCTTGCCGCCCTCTTTGATCTCGGTCACGCTCTCCATGGGGATCTCGATATCGAAGATCCGGTCCTGCATACCCATGGTCTCGATGCGGTGCTCGAGGTCGGATTTGACGCTCTTCTCATACCCCGAGTAGGTGTGCACGACATACCAACGCTTTGACATCGTCTAGCCTCTCAATCCCGAGAAGAGCGCGAGACCCTCGCTGATCACCAAATCGAAGGCTGCGATCACGATCCCAACCACGATCAAGGACGCGACCACCGCGACGGAGTAGTTGATGAGCTCCTTCTTGCTGGGCCACGTAACGCGCTTCATCTCGGTGCGAACCGAGGAGATGTACTGCTTGAGACGCGCGAACAGACCGGGCTTACCGTTCTTCGCGCCCTTGGCCTTGCCCTTCGCGGCCTTCGCCTTCGAGCCTTTGCCATCCTTGGCGGCAGCCTTGGCCTGCTTGGCGGAAGCAGCCTTCGCGTCCTTCCGCTTGGCCTTCTTGGCCGACGTGGAGGCTTCAGCACCGCTTGGCTGCTGCGAGGCCTTCTTGGTTGACTTCTTGATGGCCATGATGGCTACCTCCGGCACGAACTGAACACACATGTTAAAACCGTAAGCCTCACAAGGAGACTTACGGATCAGATACTGGCACGCCAGGAAGGACTCGAACCCTCAACACTCGGTTTTGGAGACCGATGCTCTACCAATTGAACTACTGGCGTATGCAACAAGAGACTAGCGCGTCTCCCTGTGCGGCGTGTGGTGACGGCACCAGGGGCAATACTTCTTGATCTCCATGCGATCAGGCATGGTCGCCTTATTCTTGGTCGTCGTGTAGTTACGACGCTTGCACTCCGTGCATGCAAGAGTAACGAGAGTACGCATGAAACTGATTACCTCCAAATACCGCCCCGAACGGGCACGATCGAACACATTAGCATCTTGGACTTTGGTCTGTCAACCACCACATGTGAGCCGCTGCGCTCCTGCAGAAACGGCACATAACACGAGCGTGAGACAGGAACAGCCCGGCCCCGAATCCGGAGCCGGGCTGCTGCGGTCAGTCTGAGTACGCGCGTGCTACTCGATGATGGTGCTGACGACGCCCGAGCCGACGGTGTGGCCGCCCTCGCGGATGGCGA
>CAZLGF010000156.1:0-2021 GCA_964558955.1 uncultured Coriobacteriaceae bacterium | reverse complement strand
TCTGGATCAAGGTGTACGAGGATGACCCGAGAACCGAGCTTGACGGACGACGGGTTACCGTAGACGACATGGCAGTCACCCTCTGGGAATGGGTCGGCCTCCAGAGACGGCAGACGTCGGACTAGAAAAGCGAGCAATCCAAGCGGGGTGCGGGCGCAGACAAGTCCAGGGGCACGCGCAGAAGCTCCGTGAGCGCGGACGACCTCACCTGCCGAGGGAACGGACGAGGAGGCGCAGGCACCGCCGTGCCGGCGCCCCCTCCGTCACGGCCTTACAGATACGCGACAGCCTTGATCTCGATCTTGGCCGCCTTGGGCAGCGCGGCCACCTCGAAGGCGGCGCGCGAGGGGTACGGCGCCTCAAAGAACTCGCCGTAGACCTCGTTCATGGCACCGAAGTCGGCGATGTCGTCGAGGAGCACGGTCACCTCGGCGACATCTGCCATGGAGGCACCGGCTGCCTCGAGGATGTTTTGGATGTTGGTCAGGCTCTGACGGGTCTGAGACCGAATGTCCTCGCCGGCGAACTCGCCGGTCTCGGGCACGATCGGCAGCTGGCCGGACACGTGGATCGCGCGCGTCGCAGGGGCCGCCACAGCGGCAGAATAGGGGCCGAGGGCCGCAGGGGCCTTGTCGGTGACGATTGCCTCGATTGCCATGCTCTTCTCCTTTGTCTCATGGGCCTCAGGGGCACAGCCCCTCTCGCTCACCTTACTACGTAGGTGCCGGATGCGGGCCGCGGGGCTCGCCACCATGCGCAACAAGGGCCCGGTTGAGCCTCTCGCCCATCGGGCCCATGTGCCAGCGCTCCACGCGCCGGCGTCACCTCACGGGACGGTGCGTCTCGCCCCAGAGGCAGAGCTGGTCGAGCACCACCATGAGCGAGTCGCCCAGCTCGGTGAGCGAGTACTCCACGCGGGGCGGCACCTGCGAGTACTCGCGCCGCGAGACCAGCCCGTCACGCTCGAGCTCCTTGAGGTTGGCCGAGAGCGTCTTGTCCGCGATCGTGCCCAGGTAGCGCCGCATCTCGTTGAAGCGGACCGGCTGGTACTCCATGAGGCAGTAGAGGATCGCCATCTTGTGCTTGCCGCGGATGAGCGAGAGCGCGTAGCTGTAGCCCGTTCCCTCGAAGCGTTCCCGTGCGATGTCGCGGTCCGTCTCAGTCATACTTTCCTTAGGGTAAGTACCTATATCTAATGCCAGTACTGGTATCTTCATCCGACTAGAACGATACTACGCCCAAGGGCAACCGCGCAACGAGAGGAGCGTCATGAAGAGAAGCCTTGGGAGCGTGGGCGAGCTGTTCCCGCAGTCGGTGTTCATCATCGCGAGCTATGACGAGGACGGCACGCCCAACGCCATGAACGCGGCATGGGCCGGCGAGTGCACGCGCCGCGAGATCTGCTTCAACATCGGTGACCACAAGACCACGGCCAACATCGTCAAGAAGCGCGCCTTCACCGTGGCTCCGGCCGATGCCGCCAACGTGGTCTCCGCCGACTACTTCGGCATCGAGACGGGCGCCAAGGTCAACAAGGCCGAGAAGAGCGGGCTCACCTTCACGCGTTCCGAGCACGTGGACGCGCCCGTGATCGAGGAGTACCCGCTCACCATGGAGTGCGAGGTCACCGCCATCGACGGCGACGAGCACGGCGCGCGCATCGTCGGGCGCGTGGTGAACGTGCTGGTGGACGAGAAGATCCTCGGCGAGGACGGCAAGGTGGACTTCGGCAGGTTCAAGCCGCTCGTCTATGATGCCGCGCACATGACGTACCGCGTGGTCGGCGAGGAGGTCGGCGGCGCCTGGGGCGTGGGCAAGGCGCTCGTATAGCGCAGAGCCAACGACCGGAGCCGGGGCTCCCTGAGGCGTCCCGGCTCCGGACCGGCATGACGGCCTCGCAGGTCGCTCCCCGGCGCGCTCGGGTCTCGCGCGTAATCGGTCACGGCACCCGCAGTGTCCGCCACGGCCGGCACAGGGCAACCGACCGTTGCTTGTCCGCGCGACGGTGCCTCTCATACGAT
>CAZLGF010000155.1:0-2047 GCA_964558955.1 uncultured Coriobacteriaceae bacterium | reverse complement strand
GACTGCGGGGCGGACTTCGTGAAGGTGGGCATCGGCGGCGGCTCCATCTGCATCACGCGCGAGACCAAGGGCATCGGCCGCGGCCAGGCCTCCGCGGTCATCGACGTCTGCCGCGCGCGCGACGCGTACTTCGAGGAGACCGGCGTCTACGTGCCGGTGTGCTCGGACGGCGGCATCGTCTACGACTACCACATGACGCTCGCGCTCGCCATGGGCGCCGACTTCATGATGCTCGGCCGCTACTTCGCGCGCTTTGACGAGAGCCCCACCGCTCGCGTGAATGTGAACGGCCAGTACATGAAGGAGTACTGGGGTGAGGGATCGGCCCGCGCGCGCAACTGGCAGCGCTACGCCCTTGGTGGCGCGGGCAAGCTCGCCTTCGAGGAGGGCGTCGACGCGTACGTGCCCTACGCGGGCGCGCTCAAGGACGGCGTGAGCTCCACGCTCTACAAGATCAAGTCGACGATGTGCAACTGTGGCGCGCTGAGCATCAAGGAGCTTCAGGAGAAGGCGCGCCTCACGCTCGTGTCGGCCACCTCGATCGTCGAGGGCGGCGCGCACGACGTCGTGGTCAAGGACAGCACGCATCAGATGGTGAGCTACCAGTAGTAAGGCGGCTTCTGCGCGACACGGGGTTCGCGGCGGCTCGCTCCAGCGGCGCGCCGAGCGCGGGCCCCAGCTAGGCTCGGTGCCATGCGCGGCTGGCGCGCGTGGGAGGGGTGGAGCACGTGGATGCTCGGGATGAGCGAGAGCTTCAGGATGACGGTCGCGCGTTCGACAGCGAGCGCACGACCGTGCTCGACATGTCGGCGGCGCTGAGCGGCTATGAAGACGGGGCTTCGGATGAGGCGTCCGAGCCGTCCTCGTCGCGTCCGTCGCGCGCCGCGGGCGGGTCGGGCGGCATCCGTCGCTGGTGCCTCGCGCACCAGGGCGTGACCTTCGCGCTCATCATGGTCATCGTGATCGTCGCCGCGATCATCGGCTTCGCCATCGCGCTCAACCGCATCTTCGAGACCGCCGACGCGCAGGCGCGGGGCGACGCCGACGTGACGAGCGCTTCGACCACGGTCATCGACAGCTCGCTCACGCGCCTCGAGATGCGCATCATCGCGCTCTCGGACACAGACTTCCCGTCGGTCTCGGTCGACTTCGCGCTCGCGCGCGACGATGGGGATGACCTGCCCGCGCTCGACGCGGACGACTTCACGCTCACGGAGCGTGATGCCGATGGCGCCGAGGAGGCCGTCACGATCGATCGGGTGACGTTCGACGAGCAAACGGGCACGGGCGCGATCACCTACACCGCTCCTGAGGACGCGCTCGGCTCCGAGCGCACGCTCTCGGTCGCCCTGAGCGAGGAGAGCGGGTACCGCGGCTCCGCGTCCTGCACCTACACGGCTCCCTCGTCCGCGAGCACCAACGCCGTCTCAACCAACGAGACCGAGTACATCCTCCCCGACAGCGCGACGCACCTCTACTCTACTTCCGAGCTCGCGGGCTACACGGCCGACGAGCTCTTCATCGCCCGCAATGAGATCTTCGCGCGCCACGGCCGCATGTTCGGCAACTCGTACCTGCAGGAGTACTTCGAGAGCTGCTCCTGGTACGAGCCGCTCTACGAGGCCGAGGAGTTCGACGCGATGGAGAGCCCGCTGAACGACATCGAGGTCGCGAACGTCAACACGATCCTCTCGGTGGAGCGCTCGCTCTCGGGCTCGTGACGCCGCGCGCCCGCATGCATACGGGTCAGCTGCTAGAATAGGGAACATTGAGCAGAATCCAACGAAGGAGACGCCCGTTATGTGCGATTGCGCCGATCACACGCATCATGCGACCGATATTCCCGCCTATGACGCCCAGGCCATCGAGACCCGGTGGATGAAGGCGTGGGAGGAGAGCAACCTCTTCGCGGTCGAGGAGGATCCCTCCAAGCCCAAGAAGTACGTGCTCGAGATGTTCCCGTACCCCTCGGGCGACCTGCATATGGGCCATGCGCGCAACTACACCATCGGTGACGCGATGGCGCGCCAGGCGCGCATGCGCGGCT
>CAZLGF010000154.1:0-2057 GCA_964558955.1 uncultured Coriobacteriaceae bacterium | reverse complement strand
CGGCGTGCAGCACAAGGAGCAGCTCAAGAACCTGCGCGAGCAGATCGACGTGCTCACGCTCTCGGCCACGCCCATCCCGCGCACCATGCAGATGGCCATCTCGGGCGTGCGCGACATGTCGCTCATCACCACGCCGCCTACGGGCCGTCGCCCCGTGGAGGTGTTCGTGGGCGAGTACGACCCGGATGTGGTCTCAGCCGCGATCCGGCTCGAGCTCGCGCGCGAGGGGCAGGTCTACTACGTCTCGAACCGCGTGAAGACGATCGAGGACGCGGTCGATCGCGTGCATGAGGCGGCGCCCGAGGCGCGCGTCGGCGTCGCGCACGGCAAGATGACCCCGCGCGAGGTCGAGGACGTGATGATCGACTTCGCCATGGGCCGGATCGACGTGCTCGTGGCCACCACCATCATCGAGAGCGGCATCGACAACCCGCACACCAACACGCTCATCATCGAGGACTCGCAGCGCCTAGGACTCGCGCAGCTGTACCAGCTCAAGGGCCGCGTGGGTCGATCCGCGACGCAGGCCTACGCGTACTTCATGTTCCCGGGCGAGGCCCCGCTCACGCCCGAGGCGACCGAGCGCCTGACCGCCCTCGCGGAGTTCCAGGACCTCGGCAGCGGCATGCGCATCGCGATGCGCGACCTCGAGATCCGTGGGGCCGGGTCGCTTGTGGGAGCCGAGCAGCACGGCAACCTGTCGAACGTGGGCTTCGACCTTTTCACCCAGATGCTCGGACAGGCCGTGGCCGAGGCGCGCGGCGAGGTGGCGGGCGACGCGGAGGAGACGACGATCGCCATCAACCTGCCGGCCGACTTCTACCTGGATGAGGAGTACGTCCCGGCGGTCGACAGGCGCGTGCTCGTCTACCGCAAGCTTGCCGCGGCCGACAGCCTCGCGGCCGTCGACGCGGCGGAGCAGGAGTGCCTCGAGAGCTTCGGCGAGCTGCCGCTGGCTGCGAAGAACCTGTTCGACCGTGCGCGGATTCGGATCCGCGGCGGGCGCCTCGGGCTTGAGAGCGTGTCGATCGCGGCGGGACGCCTGACGTTCCAGGGGGTCGATGTGCCCAAGCCCGTGGCCGCGTCCCTGCGCGACCGGCTCGGGGCCGTGAACTTCCCCAAGAGTCGCAAGCTCTCGATTCCGTACAAGGCAGGCGCCGGCGTGGGCTCGGGGAAGGGCCGCGGGCTCGACGCCAACGACGAGGCTGGCCCCGTGGCGGCTGCGCTCGCGGTGCTCGAGCAGCTGGGTTCTTCGGGGGACGAGGATTAAGCGCGCCGCGTTTCGCGAGCGGGCTTGTGCACCCGGCTCGCGAAACGCGGCTCTTAGCTCATGCTGTTCCGTTAGAACTCGGCGTTGCCTACCGTGCGCGGGTGGGGGATGACGTCGCGGATGTTGCCGACGCCCGTGAGGTACATCACGAGCCGCTCGAATCCGAGGCCGAAGCCCGCGTGCTTGCATGTGCCGTACCGGCGCAGGTCGAGGTAGTAGCGATACTGGTCGGTATCCATGCCCAGCTCGGCGATGCGCCGCTCGAGCACCTCGAGTCGCTCCTCGCGCTGTGAGCCGCCGATGATCTCGCCGATGCCCGGAACCAGGCAATCGGCCGCGGCGACCGTCTTGCCGTCATCGTTCAGGCGCATGTAGAACGCCTTGATCTCGGCGGGGTAGTCGGTCACGAAGGTCGGCCGACGGAAATGCTCCTCGGTGAGGTAGCGCTCGTGCTCGGTCTGCAGGTCGACGCCCCAGCTCACGGGGTAGTCGAAGTGATGGCCGCCGGCGACGGCGCGCTCGAGAATCTCGATGGCCTCGGTGTAGGTGATGCGGGCGAAGGTGGAGCTCGCCACGTGCTCGAGGCGCTCCAGCAGCCCCTTGTCGACGAATCGGTTGAGCATGCCCAGCTCGTCGGGGCAGCGCTCCATCACGTCGCGGATCACGTACGTGAGCATCTCCTCGGCGAGGTTCATGTCGTCCGTGAGGTCGGCAAAGGCGATCTCCGGCTCGATCATCCAGAACTCGGCGGCGTGGCGCGTGGTGTTGGAGTTCTCGGCGCGGAAAG
>CAZLGF010000153.1:0-2068 GCA_964558955.1 uncultured Coriobacteriaceae bacterium | reverse complement strand
CATCGCCGAGACGCTTGCCGGCAAGCTCCCCCAGCGCAAGCTCGTGACCACCGCGGCCGCCGGCTACTCGAGCTACGGCAACCAGATCGGCCTGGCGACGGGCCAGGTCTCCGAGCTCTACCACCCGGGCTACGTGGCCAAGCGCATGGAGGTCGGCGCCGTGGTGGGCGCCACGCCGGCGTCGCACGTGCGCCGCGAGGAGCCGCAGCCGGGTGACCGGATCATCCTGCTCGGCGGGCGCACCGGGCGCGACGGCATCGGCGGCGCCACGGGCAGCTCCAAGACGCAGAACGTGGAGAGCATCGAGACCTCCGGCGCCGAGGTGCAGAAGGGCAACGCCCCCATTGAGCGCAAGCTGCAGCGGCTCTTCCGCCGCAAGGACGCGTGCCGCCTCATCAAGCGCTGCAACGACTTCGGCGCGGGCGGCGTGTCGGTCGCCGTGGGCGAACTCGCCGACGGGCTCGCCATCGATCTCGACCAGGTACCCAAGAAGTACGAGGGCCTCGACGGCACCGAGCTCGCCATCTCGGAGAGCCAGGAGCGCATGGCGGTGGCGGTGGCCGCCGCCGACGTCGACGCGTTTCGGGCCCTCGCAGCTGAGGAGAACCTCGAGACGACGGTCATCGCCGAGGTCACGCAGGAGAAGCGCGTGCGCATGACCTGGGCGGGCAACGTGATCGTGGACCTCTCGCGCGACTTTCTCGCGAGTAACGGCGCGCCCAAGCACCAGCGCGCGCACGTGGTGGCGCGCCAGGTGTGGCAGCCCGCCTGGGAGGGGACGTCTCTCGCGGAGCGCCTGCGCGCGCTCGTGACCGATCTGAACGTGGCCTCCAACAAGGGCCTCGCGGAGCGCTTCGACTCCACCATCGGCGCCGCGACGGTGCTCATGCCCTTCGGCGGCGCGACGCAGCTCACGCCCGCGCAGGCGATGGTGGCGAAGTTCCCCGTCGACGGCGAGACCACGACGGTGAGCGGCATGGCCTGGGGCTTCAACCCCTTCCTCATGGAGCGCGACCAGTTCGCGGGCGCGTACCTGTCCGTGGTCGAGAGCATCAGCCGCCTCGTGGCGACCGGCTTCGCGCGCGAGCGCGCCTACCTCTCGTTCCAGGAGTACTTCGAGCGCCTGCGCGACGCGCCCGAGCGCTGGGGCAAGCCCGTGGCCGCCGTGCTCGGCGCCCTCATGGCCCAGCTCGACCTGGGCGTGGGATCGATCGGCGGCAAGGACTCCATGTCAGGCTCGTTTGAGGACCTCGACGTGCCGCCCACGCTCATCTCATTCGCCGTCGCCACGGGCACGGTGGACCGCGTCGTCTCGCCCGAGTTCAAGGGCGCGGGGCATCGCGTGGTCCGCATCGCCCCGGCAACCTACGGCACCGACCATCGCCCCGCGCCGGAGGGGCTGCTTGCGACCTTCCGCATGGTCGGGGACCTCATCGCCTGCGGCGCGGCGCGCGCCGTCGCGACGCCGGGCTACGGCGGCACGGCCGAGGCCCTGTTCAAGATGTGCGTGGGCAATCGCATCGGCCTGGCGCTCGGCGAGGACGTCGCGATCGACCCGCTGTTCGAGCCCGCGTACGGAAGCTTCCTCATCGAGCTCGCCGACGACGCGGCGCTGCCCGTCGCCTGCGACGGGGTCCAGGTGGACGAGCTGGGCCTGACGACCACCGCGTACGCCCTTGCGGCGGGTGGTGAGGCCGTCGAGCTCGACGAGGTGCAGCAGGCGTGGGAGCAGGCGCTTGAGGGCGTCTTCCCCTACCAGGGCGCCGGCGACCCGGAGGCCGAAGCCGCCCCGGTCGCGCCGATCACCTACCGCTGCCAGGAGGAGGGCCGCATCCGCGCGACCTACGGCGGGCTCAAGATCGCGCGCCCGCGCGTCATCATCCCCGTGTTCCCCGGCACCAACTGCGAGTACGACACCGCCCGCGCCTTCCGCGCCGCCGGCGCCGAGGCCGACGTCTTCGTGATCAACAACCTCACGCCCGAGGCGGTCGCCGCGAGCACCCGCGAGCTCGCGCGGCGCATCCGGGAGAGCCAGATCGTGATGATCCCCGGCGGCTTCTCCGGCGGC
>CAZLGF010000152.1:0-2073 GCA_964558955.1 uncultured Coriobacteriaceae bacterium | reverse complement strand
GTCGCCGGAGTCGATGCGGATCGCCGCAAGCCGCTCGCCGCGCGCCTCCATCTCGCGCGCCACGGTGATGGCGTTCTCCACGCCGTCGCGCACGTCGTAGGTGTCGATGAGCAGCGTGCAGTTGTTGGGCATGGAGCGGGCGAAGGCGCGGAAGGCGTCGAGCTCGCTGTCGAAGCTCATGACCCAGCTGTGGGCGTGCGTGCCGAAGACCGGGATCCCGTAGCGCCGGCCGGCGAGCACGTTCGAGGTCGAGGCGCACCCCGCCACGTAGCTCGCGCGGGCCACGGCCAGGCCGCCGTCGGGGCCCTGGGCGCGGCGCAGGCCGAACTCAGCGACCGGACGGCCCTTGGCCGCCTGCACCACGCGGGCGGTCTTGGTGGCGACGAGCGTCTGGAAGTTGATGACGTTGAGCAGCGCCGTCTCGATCATCTGGCACTCGAGCGCGGGGCCCATCACGCGCACCATGGGCTCACGCGGGAAGACGAGCTCGCCCTCGGGCACGGCGTCGATGGACAGGTGCGGCTGGAAGGTGCTCAGGTAGTCGAGGAAGCCCCGCTTGAAGAGGGCGCCGCCCGCCGGAGCCTCGAGCGAGGCGAGGTAGTCGATGTCCTCGGGCGTGAAGCGCAGGTTCTCGATGAGATCGGGCAGGTCGGCGGTCCCGCACATCACGGCGTACGCGCTCCCGAAGGGATGGTCGCGGTAGAACGCGGTGAAGCACCCCTCCTCGTCGAGCTTCCCGCTCTCCCAGAGCCCCTGCGCCATCGTGAGCTCGTAGAGATCGGTGAGCAGGGCGACGTCGGTGGGGCGCGCGTTATCCGTGAGTGCCATGGGTGCTTCCTTTCGCTGGGCTCCCGCGCCGGGCGAAGCGGGCCGGGAGGGCGCCAGCCTATCCGATCATGCCGGTGTTGCTGAGTGCGACGTAGACGGCCGCGATGATGACCGCGATGATGCAGATGGCGATGATGATCCGCTGCGCGGGCGGCATGACGGGCATGCCATCCTCGTCCTCATCATCCGAGAGCACCATGCGCTGGCCGAACGTGCGATCATCTGGCGCGGGCTGCGTGGACGTGGGGGTGCGCACGGAGCGGGAGGCCGGCTTCTCAGCGGAGGCCTGCGCAGCCGCGCGGTGAGCCTGCGCGGCGCGGAGCTCCTCGAGCTCAGCGCGCTCCTGGCGGGCGCGCTCCTCCGCCTCGCGACGAGCCTTCTCCGCGCGCAGCATCTCGAGCTCGGCGCGCTCGTCGTCGGTCAAGGGCCGCGTATCCTGATCTGCCATGAGACACCTTTCTTGCGCAACGATGCCCTCGAGTATACCCTACGAGGGCGCCTACCTCAGCTTCGACACGGCTCGCATGCATGGCTGACCCACGGGGTGCGTGAGGAGAGGAGCGCAGATGCGTCAGGCGTCCGCCCGCTTGAGGACGCCGGTGGTGTCGAAGGCCGGGGTGAAGCTCTCGTCCACCGCGCCGCCCTCCTGCCAGAAGAGCTGCGAGAAGCCGAGGTCATCGGCATGATCGAGCACCCGCTCGTACTCCTCCTCGCTCACCGCGCGCGCAAGCTCCCCGCCCGCGGCGCGCATGGCCGCGTTGGGGGTGTACTGGTTCATGACCGAGATCGGCACGTCGCCGACCGTCTCCCAGATGATGTCGAGCACCCGACAGGAGTCGTCCGCGTGCCCTGGCAGAACCAGGTGGCGCACGATGATACCGCGCGTCCAGGTGCCGTCGGGGCGCTGAGCCGGGCCACCGCGCCGCGTGAGCTCGTCGAGCATGGCGGCCAGCGCCCGGGTGGCGACGGCAGGATAATCCGCGACGCGCGAGAGCTCCCGACCAAGCGCAGCATCGGCGTACTTGAAGTCCGTGAGCCAGATGTCCACGAGGTCACCGAGCTCATGGACGATGTCCGCGCGCTCGTAGCCGCTCGTGTTGTAGACGATGGGGACGGTGAGCCCCCGCGAGCGCGCCTCGGCGAGCGCCGCGGGCAGCAGGTGCGCGTAATGCGTGGCCGTGACCAGGTTGATGTTGAGGGCGCCCTGCTCCTCGAGCTCGAGCATCATCTCGACCAGGCGCGCGG
>CAZLGF010000151.1:0-2102 GCA_964558955.1 uncultured Coriobacteriaceae bacterium | reverse complement strand
CCGCCGGCAAACCGAAGGCACCGTCCGCGCATGACCGTCGGCAACCCGAGAGCACCGCCTGTGCGGGGCCGCCAGCAAGCTGGGCACCACCCACGCGCGCCTCTCCGTTGCGATCTTGTTACCTGTGCGGAACCGCCGCGATCGCCCGGCCCGCAGCGCCCCACCACGGACACAACCCGCTGCCTGCATGGCCTCTGACCTCGTAAAAGGTAAACCATGGCTGACTCGGCGAACGGTATGAAGAGCACGTCTGAGAGCCTTGCAAACCCTCACATCCGTGGTAGATTGAACCCAACAGACCCGGTGTCACTTCGCCTATCGGCGCCGGGCGCTATCAGAGGAGGAAACGACTATGGCTCATCCAATCATTGATGCCGACGAGTGCATCGCGTGCGGCGTGTGCATCGACACCTGCCCCTCGGGCGTCCTGGAGCTTCAGGACGTCGCGACCGTGACCGACGAGGACAGCTGCATCGCCTGCGGCATGTGCCAGGAGGCGTGCCCCGCGGGGGCCATCTCCGAGATCGCTGAGGACTAGTCCTCACACAGCGACCAGAGCAGTTGCTCGGAACGAGGGCCCCACGGGGCCCTCTTTTCATATGTCTCCTCGAGCCCCGGGAACACCCTCCCCTCGCGCAGTCACGCGCCATACGATATGCTGCCCCGGACGGGACGTTTCACGCGCCCCTCTCGAAGCTCCTTGCCGCGCAAAGGGAGGCCTCATGACGCAACCGGTACTCGACGTCGATCGGTTTCAGCGACGCTACGGCGACACGGTCGCCGTGCGCGATCTGACGCTTAAGGTTGAGCGAGGCGACATCTACGGCTTCATCGGCAGCAACGGTGCGGGCAAAACGACCCTCATCAAGTCAATCGTCGGGATTCAGCCGCCTACGGCGGGCAACATCCGCGTCTGCGGCATCGACGTGTGGCGCGACCAGGTGAGCGCCAAGCGCCTCATGGCGTACGTGCCCGACGAGCCCAATGTCTACGGCTTCATGACCGGTATGCAGTACCTCGCATTCATGGCCGATATGTATGGCGTGGACACCGCGGAGCGCACGCGGCGCATCGACGCGCTCGCGGAACGCCTGGGCCTCACCGATGCCCTCGGGCTCACCGTCGATGGCTACTCGCACGGCATGCGACAGAAACTCGCGGTCATCGGGGCGCTTTTGCACGACCCGACCCTCCTGGTGCTCGACGAGCCGTTCGTGGGACTCGACCCGGCAGCGTCTCACGAGCTCAAGGAGCTGCTGCGCGAGCGCGCCGCAGCGGGGGCGGCGGTGTTTTTCTCCTCCCACGTGCTCGAGGTGGTGGAGCGCCTCTGCAACAAGGTCGCCATCATCCGGACGGGCGAGATGCTTGCGGCCGGTCCCACGGACGAGGTGCGTGGTGAGCGCACACTCGAGAGCGTCTTCCTCGAACTGGTCGATCATGATCAGACGCGGTCGGCCGGGTGAGGACATGGGCGACTCAACGCGATATCTCATGCGGAGCATGCGCTCCCTGATCGGGATCCAGATTCGGTCGTTCTGGTACGGACTCGGGGGCCGGCGCGGGCGGCGCGGCGTGGACGCGAGCATCATAGGTGTCGTCGCGGCGGTGAGCGTGCTCTGCGTGATGGTCGTCGTGTACCTGTTCAACCTGGGATACGCCCTGGCAGGAGCGGGCATGGCTGACGCGATCCCGGCGCTCACGGTCATGATCGGCGCCCTCGCCTCGATCTCGCTCACCTTCTTCAAGGCGCCGGGGACGGTGTTCGGGTGCCGCGATCACGATCTGATCGCCGCGCTGCCCATCCCCACCGCATGCGTCGTCGCCGCGCGCATGCTGCCGCTCTACACGATGGCCGTCGGGCTCTCCCTCCTCGCGGCCGCGCCTCTCTATGCCGCGTATGCGCTCGCCACCTCCACGACGCCTGCCACCCTGCTGCTTGCCGGGCTCTGCGCGATCCTCGCACCGTTCGCGCCCGTCGCGCTGGCCACGCTGGCATCGCTCGCGCTCACCGCGGTGTCGGTGCGCTTCCGCCATGCGGGCGCGGTGCAGATCGCGCTCTCCGTCGCGCTCATCATCGCCATCATGGTCTGCTGGACGGCTGT
>CAZLGF010000150.1:0-2107 GCA_964558955.1 uncultured Coriobacteriaceae bacterium | reverse complement strand
CACGGACTCGTGGAGACCTCGTTCGGAGAGGAGGCCGAGATGCCGTACACGATGTTCGGCGCGGCGGTCTTCTTCGAAGAGCGCCCGCATACCGACGTCACCTATCGGCTCGATCCCATCAGGAGCTATCGCTGCCGGAGCGGGCGCTGGACATGCCGCCGCTTCTACGGGGGCGCCGGGCAGAGCCGGGATCTCGGACGGATCATGCGGGCGGTCGATCGCCGGCTGCGTTGCGCGATCGACTACGCGCACCCGCTCAAGGAAGATCGGGAGCCCAAGTACCTCGCGCAGATCATTGACCGCGAGATCGAGACCTGGCTCTCGTGGAAGCAGGCTCACGCCCCGCGCGTCATCGCCATCGACCGGTCGAAGCTCACCGGCATCCGCAGCGCCGCCGCCGTGACGCGCGAGGCGCTCCTCACCGATGAGGAGCGGGACGCACCCGAGAGCGTCGCCGAGCACCGCGCGGAGCCGTCGACGACGGAGCTCGCCACGATCGCGCGGCCGGTAACGGAATCAACCGTGGTCGCACAGCCGGTGGCGGAGCAGGCCATGGCCGCGCAGCCGCACGCGGGGACGCTCGATCCCGCGGGACGCGCCTTCGTCCAGGCGCTCCTCGATGGTCAGCCCGGACCCGTTCCCGCGGGCCAGACGCTCGACATGCTGGTTGACGCCATCAACGAGCAGCTGTTTGACGAGCTCGGCGACACCGCGCTCGAGTTCGCCGACGACGGCCCGCGCATCATCGAAGACTATCGCGACGACATCCGGAGGTTGATCGACGCATGACCGACGCCGCATCCACGCCGCGCGTGCCCAAGCGCGTGGCTGCCGTGATCATCAACTCGCTCAAGGGCGGTGTGGTGCCACGTATCGGCCTGCCCTACATCACCGTGGGGCGCGAGGCCGAGATCAACGCCCTGCTCGCCGATCTCGATCTCATCGCCGACGGCGGCGCGTCATTTCGCTTCCTCGTGGGCCGTTATGGCTCGGGTAAGAGCTTCCTGCTGCAGACGATCCGCACGCACGCCATGGGCGAGGGGTTTGTCGTCGCCGACGCGGACCTCTCCCCTGAGCGGCGCCTCCAAGGCGGCCAAGGGCAAGGACTCGCGACCTACCGCGAGCTCATCCGCAACCTCTCAACGAAGACCCGGCCCGAGGGCGGGGCGCTCACGCTCATTCTCGATCGCTGGATCTCCGCCATTCAGATGAACGTCGCCGACGCGCTCGCGGCGACGGGGACCGTGGGCGCGACGACCAGCCTAGCGCCCGGCGATGCCATCTTCGACCAGGCCGTCGAGGCGCGCATCAAGGAGGAGCTCGCCGCGCTTGAGGAGATGGTGCACGGTTTCGACTTCGCGCGCCTGCTCACGCTCTACTACCGTGCCCACGTCACCGGCGACGATGCGACCGCAAGCAACGTGGTGCGCTGGTTCCGCGGGGAGTACCGCACCAAGACCGAGGCGCGCGCCGACCTTGGCGTCACGGTGATCATCACCGATGACGACTGGTACGACTACATCAAGCTCTTCGCACGGTTCCTCAAGGGGGCGGGCTACCGGGGCATGCTCGTGCTCATCGACGAGCTCGTGAACCTCTTCAAGATCCCCAACACCGTGACGCGCCAGTACAACTACGAGAAGATCCTCACGATGTACAACGACACCTTGCAGGGCAAGGCACACTACCTCGGCATCATCATGGGAGGCACGCCGCAGTCGATCGAGGACCGGCGGCGCGGCGTGTTCTCCTACGAGGCCCTGCGCTCACGTCTCACGCAGGGGCATTTCGCCCGCGAAGGCATGCGCGACATGCTGGCCCCCATCATCCGCCTGCAACCGCTCACGTATGAGGAGCTGCTCGTGCTCATCGAGAAGCTTCAGCAGATCCATGCCGGCTACGTGGGGTACGCCCCGGTGCTGGATGAGGACGATCTCGTCAGCTTCCTGCAGATCGAGTTCGGACGCGTCGGAGCCGACACGCATCTCACGCCGCGCGAGGTGATTCGCGACTTCATCGAGCTCCTGGACATCGTGCATCAGAACCCCGAGACCAGCGTCGCGGCGATCCTCGGAAGCCAGGGCTCGGCGGTCGATGCCGCGAGCTC
>CAZLGF010000149.1:0-2210 GCA_964558955.1 uncultured Coriobacteriaceae bacterium | reverse complement strand
CTCCGGTTGGTGCGGAAGAGCACGAGGAAGCCCGCGCCAGCCCCGGCGAGAGTCCCTGCGATCAACGGCGCAAAGGTGAGAACCCCTTCCAGGTAGAGCTGCGTCACCACCACACTCGCCGCGCAGTTGGGAATGAGACCCACGAGCGCCGCGGCGAAAACGGCGAGCGCGCGGTTGCCGCCGAGAAACGCTGCAAGCGCGCCCTCCCCCACCGTCTCGAGAACCGCGACGAGCAGCGCGGTCACGATGAAGATGAACAGCGTCACCTGCACGGTGTGCGAGAGCGCGCCGCGTATGGCGGACGCCGCGACGGCGCGCCCGGAGGCATGGCCGTGGTCATGTCCATGCCCGTGCGCCCCCGCGTGGTCATGCTCGCCGTGCGCACGCCCATCCGACGCATCGTCATCGCACCCGCAGCGGTCGCGCGCACAGAGCTGATGGATGTGATCGGCCCCCTCGCCCGCCTCGGCGAGCTCGTCGATCACGTCCCGCTCGGGCGCGGCAACGTCGGCGGCAGCAGACGGCCCCCGCACGCCGCGCCTGAGCAGCGCGTGCGCCCGGGCGTTGCGGCGCAGCGCGCGCAAGGCGGCGTCGAGGGCGACTCCCGCCACGGCGGCGATGAGCGCCTTGACGACGAGAATCTGCGCCATGAGGCCAACGTCGAGGTGCTCGGCCACGAGCAACGGCAGCATCTCGTCGGACGTGGAGAGAAACACCGCCACGAGCGTGCCCAGGGTGATGACGCGCCCCGCGTAGAGCGTGGCCCCCATGGCCGAGAAGCCGCACTGCGGGACGATGCCGAGCAGCGCTCCCACGACAGGCCCCGCGGCGCCGGCGCGCTTGACGACGGCGTTGACGCGATCGCCCGCCACGTGCTCCAGGAGCTCGAGCGCAAGGTAGGTGACGAACAGAAACGGTACGATGGGCAGGGTGTCCTCGAGCGCGTGCTCGATAATATGCATCATGAGATCCATGGATGGGCTCCTTTGCGGGCGCGGCGCGGATGGCGCGGCCAGGTCGGGGCGCGCAGACGGCTCGAGCCCGCACGAGGTGCGGATGAGCCGAGGGGCACGGGGTCAGCACATGTGGAAAGGTTCATACCCTTCACGGTGACCCTGATGCGGCGTGCGCGTTGCGGTATGGTACCAATGCGCACCGCGTTCCGGACGCGGCACTCGCCATAAATCCCCGTGATCAACCGACCTGCGCACCTGGTCGACGCATGAAAGGAGCGACCGTGAAGGTCACCGACGCCCTCGAGTACGCTAACTCATTTTATTTCCCCGAGCTCATCTTCGGCAGCGGCTATGAGGTGATGGAGGCCGAACGCGTCAAGGGAGAGGACGCCGCCAAGACCCTCTACACCGAGTGGTGGGCGCAGGAGAACCCCAGCTTCAGCTTCGATCTGGTCCGCGAGCTCGGGGACCGCAACCGGGTGCTCTGCGACGCCATCGGCGAGCACCGCCTCCGCAACCTGCCGAGCAGCATGCTCGCCCGCTCGCTGTCAGACGACGACCTCTACGCGGCCATCGGCGCCCTCCAGCGGCGCGCGGCCTCCTCGGTGGCGCGCGAGGTCCGCGGCGACCGCGACGCCTTCGCCGTCGCCTACGTGCGCAAGCCCATCAAGGGCACCGTGCTCGGCATCGACATCGAGACCACGGGCCGCGCGCCCGAGCGCGGCTACATCATCAACGTGGGCTGGGAGCTCATGGACCTCACGTCCGACGCCACGCCCCGCGACGGCGAGACCCACTTCTGCGGCATCCCCGCCGACCCCTATGAGACCGCTGGCGTCCCGCTCGAGGAGATCCACCACATCAGCTGGGACAACCTCGCCGGAGCGACCCCCTTCCGCGAGAACAAGAAACTCCAGGCGACGCTGCTCAAACTCATGAAGAAGCACCCCTACATGGCGCACAACGCCGCCTTCGAGGACTCGTGGTTCATGATGCACCTCGACGGCTACGCCGAGGCGCGCCGCGCGGGCAAGATCGTCGTCATCGACTCGCGCGACATCTGCCGCAGGCTTGACAACGAGGTCGCCTCCCTGCCCCGCGAGTCGAGTCCCGCGAGCCTGGAGAACTGGGCTCGCCGTCGCGGCACCCTCGCGGCCGGCGAGGCCGAGCGCCATCTGGGCCTCGAGGACACCGATCTCATGCTCCGCACCGTTCAGGCCGAGTTCAACCGCAAGGACATGTTCGCGCAGTAGG
>CAZLGF010000148.1:0-2228 GCA_964558955.1 uncultured Coriobacteriaceae bacterium | reverse complement strand
CCCTCGGTTGATGCCTGGCTGCGTGAGGCCAAGGCCGATGAGAGCGCCTCTCGCTGCGGGATGTACCTCATCCATAACGGCACGGTGCGCGAGACGCCCAAGGCCGAGGCGCGCGGGATCGAGACTGACGGCGTGCAGGCGGGCGAGCGCGTGGGCGGCATGACCTTTGGATACGACCGCGCCAAGGTCGACGCGGCCGTCGCGGCGGCGCGCCAGATGCCCGGCATCCACTACGTGCGCGTCTGGCTCAACGAGGGCGAGCTCGCGCTCGGCGACGACATCATGCTCGTGCTCGTGGGCGGCGACATCCGGCCGCACGTGATCGACTGTTTGCAGGAGCTCGTGGGCACCATCAAGAACGAGTGCGTGATCGAGGTCGAGCACCAGGCCTGATCGCCCGCATCCCTCGTCACGCCGTGGCGTCGACGACGGCGCCGGTGTCGACGCGCGTGGAGTCATCGGGCGTGATGGTCATGCTCTGGAAGCGCTGCTCCATGTAGTCGTCGTCGAAGTTGGTCGCGTAGAACTCCGCGATCGCCGAGGTGGGCGCGATGCCCGAGAGCCGCTCGAACCAGCAGTCGAGCGCCTGGAACGTCATGACCGCGTTGACGAACATGAGGAGCGCGCAGAACGACGTGAACGAGTAGCGGATCTTCCACGGGATCTTGTTGATGAGCGTGAGCAGGCGCGGCAGGCAGAACCTGATCCACACGAGTCCGAGGGCGCCCCACATGAGCATGAACGGGGTGGAGGTGCGGCCCTGGGCGATCGTTGCGATCGGGTCGGGGAGGCCGAGGATCGTCATCCCGGTGTAATCCCAGGCCACCGCGCCGAACGACGTTTGCATGAACCAGCTCACGAGGCACTCGAAGACCCCACCGATCACCGCGGACACCGCGAAGATGATGAGCGGGTTCGACCGGTAGAAGCGGTTGAGCGCGATCGTCATGAGCATCGCGCCCACGCCGTAGATGGGCGAGAACGGGCCGAAGAGCATGCCCGCGCGGTCTTGGTAGACGCCGGGCTCCACGATGACCATGTGGTAGACCGTCTCGATCACCAGGCCGAGGACGCTGCAGACCACGAACACCCAGAACAGGTTGAAGAAGTTGAGCTCGATGAAGCCCTTGCCTTCGCGGTCGCGGCCCAGCATGCCGACCGCGGCGGCCTCGCGATCCTCGAGGTCGCGGAGACGCCGTTTGAGCGCGCGCTCCTGGCGCAGCGACGGGTCGACGCCCACCGAGACGACGAGCAGGATGAGCAGCTGGATGGCAGTCCTGATCAGGTGCACGCCGATGCCCTGGAGCATCACGTCGAGCAGGAGCTGCACCACGGTGAGCGCGAGCAGCGCGTGCGACCAGCGCGCGGCCCAGCGCCGGTGGTTCTTGAGCAGCGAGCGCCCGAAGGCGATGAGGCAGACCGCGTTGATGACCGCCACGATGAAGCTCGCGACGGAGATGGAGATCGTCAGGGTGGAGTTGGAGCCCACGCTCACCAGGTCGGGTTGGGCGCTCAGCGCCCATATGACCACCCCGACGAAGATCACGGCGGCGGGGATGGTGATGATGCCATCGATGAGGCAGAGGAGGCCGTAGATCTTGAGGGGAAGCGAGATCTTCCGGCGCTGCGCAGGCGTGATGGTGCGGGGATCAAGATCGTTGCCGGGAAGATCGAGATCAGGATACTCCGAGGCGCGATGCTCGCTCACGCGAACTCCTATCGGTTGGCTGAAGGGAAGGAATCAGACGGTGGGGCGCCGAGGCAGCCTGGTTGCGCCGCGTACCGCAGGATTCCATGATACCCGCGTTCGCGGGGTTCGTTGCATGGCATAATGTGGGCGTTCGTTCATTCATGGCGCGATCGCGCGCGCCATGCGGAGACGACCGTTGAGGGGATGCGATGCTTCAGGACAGGCTGTGCGCGCCGGCTGATGACGCGCTTCATGAGGAGTGCGGTGTCTTCGGCGTGTGGGCACCCGGCCGCGACGTGGCGCGCCTCACGTACTTCGGGCTGCGAGCGCTTCAGCATCGCGGCCAGGAGTCGGCGGGCATCGCGGTGGGCGACGGCGGGACCGTCATGGTCCGCAAGGATCTGGGTCTCGTGAGCCATGTCTTCTCGGACGCCGACCTCTCGACCCTGACGGGGCAGCTCGCCGTGGGCCACGTGCGCTACGGCACGGCGGGCGCCAAGAGCTGGGAGGCCGCGCAGCCGCACCTCTCGACCATCAA
>CAZLGF010000147.1:0-2232 GCA_964558955.1 uncultured Coriobacteriaceae bacterium | reverse complement strand
CGTCGCCCGCACGACGCTCGTCTCGCCCGACATCGCCACCTGCCCCGACTGTCTGCGCGAGCTCTTCGATCCTGCCAACCGCCGCTACCACTACCCGTTCATCAACTGCACCGCCTGCGGACCGCGCTTCACCATCATCCGCGCGCTGCCCTATGACCGCGCCCAAACCTCGATGAGCGCCTTCTCCCTGTGCCCGGAGTGCGCCGCCGAGTATGCCGACCCCCTCGACCGGCGCTTTCACGCGCAGCCCGACGCCTGCTTCGCCTGCGGCCCGCACCTCATCTGGCGCGAGCGCGGAGACGATGCCGCGCGACGCGGGGACGACCTCGCCGCGAGCGACGCGATCATCGGCCGCTGCGCCGACCTCATCGCCGCCGGCGCGATCGTGGCGATCAAGGGGCTCGGCGGCTTTCACCTTGCGTGCGACGCGGGCAACGACGAGGCCGTGCGCACCCTCCGCGCGCGCAAGCGGCGCAGCAACAAGCCCCTCGCGGTGATGATGCGCTCGTGCGCTGAGGTCGAAGCGGTGTGCGCGGTCAACGACGTCGAGCGCGACCTGCTCGAGGGAACGGTCCGGCCCATCGTGTTGCTCCGGCGCCGGCGGGGTCCCCGTGCTGGCGGCGCGCCGCTCATCGCGTCGTCCGTGGCCCTCGACCTGCCCGAGCTGGGGGTGATGCTCCCGTACACACCGCTCCAACACCTGCTGCTCGACGCGTGCGCCACCCGCGACGTGCGGGCGCTCGTCATGACGAGCGGCAATCTGAGCGAGGAGCCCATCGAGATCGATGACGCTGAGGCATGGGAGCATCTGGTCGAGACCGGCATCGCCGACGCGCTGCTTGGGAACGACCGTGAGATTCTCACGCGCTTCGATGACTCGGTCGTGCGCGTGGTCGATGGCGTCGCGCGCCCCGTTCGCCGGGCGCGTGGATACGCGCCCCGACCGCTTGTGCTGCCAGGGCAGGGGGAGGCGCTCCGCGCGTGCGCCGCGCCCGTCATTCTCGCCTGCGGTCCCGAGCAGAAGGCCACGGTCGCTCTGGCGCGCGTAGGAAGTGACGGCGGCGCGGAGTGTCTGCTCTCGCCGCATATCGGCGACCTCGAGAACGCCTCGACCCTCGATGCCTGGCATGCGGCGTGCGTCCGGCTCGAGACGCTTTTTGGCGTCGAGCCCGCCGCGATCGCGTGCGATCTGCACCCCTCCTACCTTTCGAGTCAGTGGGCGCGCGCGGAGGCGTCCGCGCGCGATGTGCCGCTCATTGAGGTGCAGCACCACCATGCGCACATCGCGAGCGTGCTCGCCGAGGCGATCGCGTGCGGGGACGCCGCCCCGGACAAGCCGGTCGTCGGCATCGCGCTCGACGGCACCGGGGCGGGAACCGACGGCACGATCTGGGGCGGCGAGATTCTCGTCGTCACGCGCACGGGGTTTGAGCGGGCGGGCCATCTCAAGCCCTGGCCGCTTCCCGGCGGTGCGGCGGCCGTACGCGACGCCCGCCGCACGGCGTATGGGCTGCTGCGGGCATGCGGGCTGCTCGACCACCCGGGCGCACGCGGCTTGCTCGATCAGCTCTCGACAGAGGAGCGCTCCCTGATGGACGCCATGATCGATCAGGGGATCAACTCACCTGCGACCTCGAGCATGGGGCGTCTGCTCGACGCGCTCGCCGCGTTGGCGGGCATCTGCTCCCGTGCGACGTACGAGGGCGAGCCGGCGATCCTGCTGGAAGCGGCAGCTTGGGGGCACGGCGGGATGGAGACGCGCCCCGATGAGCGCGATCGGGCTGCTGGCGAGGCGCCTGGCTCCTATCGCCTCGCCATCACCGCGACGGCGCCGCCCGCGCCCGATGCCGCGATGAGCGACCGGCGCGCGCGGGTCCATGAACGAGCTGCGCGCAGCTGCTACCTTCTCGATCCCACCCCACTCGCTCGCGCCGTTCTCGATGATGTGCGCACAGGGCGCGATCGCGACGCCATCGCGGATGACGTGCACCAGGGCGTCGCGCGCTCCATCGTCGACGCCGCGGCGCTGATCGCGCGCGAGCACGGGTGCGGGGCCGTCGCGCTCTCGGGCGGGGTCTTTCTCAACCGACTGCTCCTGTCGCAGGTCAGCGATCGTTTGCGCGCGCATGGCCTGCGCGTGCTCGTCCCCCGCGACATCCCCGTCAACGATGGCTGCATCGCCTATGGCCAGGCGGCCGTCGCGTGCGCCCGTCTCTGGTAGACAGGGGCGCG
>CAZLGF010000146.1:0-2381 GCA_964558955.1 uncultured Coriobacteriaceae bacterium | reverse complement strand
CGGATGCGGGCGACCTGCTCGGGTGCGCCGAGAAAGCCCGAGTACACCGCGTCGATCTCGACGCCGATGGTCTTCCAGGCGGCGAGGTAGTCGGGGAGGATATCGGTCGTGTCATGCATGTACCAGCCGGGGAAGGCGGTGTGCGACGAGAAGATGCCGGTGGGGACGGGGCAGACGTCGCAGCCGGCGGCCGAGAGCACGGGGATGGCGACGCCGAGCGAGCACTTGCCGTACCCGCAGAGGTCGTGCACGGCGGCGATGCGGGGGATGTAGGCGCCCTGGCGCTGGTAGAGCGCGCCGTCGTGTTCCGAGGGGTTCGTGAGGGGGGTGGTCATGGGTTCCTTCTTTCTTCCGCGGACTTATGGACCAGCGTACGCAGGACAGGATAGTACGCGCCCGCCCGCGGCGCCACTCGAGACACGCCATCGAAACAGATCGCGCACGCCACGGCGTCCGCCCTGTTTGTGAAGGGCGCGGGCAAGGCTTACAATGAGGGACGGCCTGATCAACCTTTAATCCGGTCCCGCGAGACCGGAAAGGAGCGCACATGGCACTCACCGATGCGGCCGGTTCGTCAACCGGTCCCTCACGCGCGAGCCGCGCGGCGCTGAGCGCCGCTCCCAGCGAGCTGGCCCAGCGCATGCTCTCCCGCACCACAAAGCAATCAACGGCGCCGGGCATCCTCATGCTGGCTGACGGCACCGTCTTCTACGGTCGCGCCTGCGGCGCCCCGGGCACCGCGGTGGGCGAGGTCTGCTTCAACACCTCGCTCGAGGGCTACTTCGAGGTCCTGACCGACCCGTCGTACGCCGGGCAGATCGTGACGATGACCTACCCGCAGATCGGCAACTACGGCATCGACCCGGCCGACACCCAGGCCGCGCTCGGCGCTGACGGCGCCCTCGGCCGCCCGGCCCTGCGCGGCATGATCGTGCACGACATGTGCTACACCCCCTCCAACTGGCGCTCGACCATCAGCCTGCCCGACTACCTCGCCGAGCAGGGCATCGTCGCCATCGAGGGCATCGACACGCGCGCGCTCGTGCGGCACCTGCGTGATCACGGCGCCCAGAAGGGCATCATCTCGACCGAGATCTTCGAGCTCGACGAGCTTGCGGCCCGCCGCGACGCCGCGCCCGACCTCGTGGGCACCAACCTCGTCCAAACGGTGAGCCGCTCCGACACGCGCTCCTACACGGCGGAGGACCTCCCTGCCGAGCACGCGTTCGCCTCGGCTCCCGCGCGTCCGGCCGCGCACCGGGTCGTGGCCTACGACTGCGGCATCAAGCGCGGCATCCTCGAGGGGCTCGTCCGCGCCGGCTGCGATCTCACGCTCGTGCCCTGGGACACGCCCGCGGCAGACGTCCTCGCCCAGGAGCCCGACGGCGTCTTCCTGTCCAACGGCCCCGGCGACCCGGATGCCGTGGAGGGGACCTACCGCCAGGTCGAGCAGCTCATCGGCAAGGTGCCGCTCTTCGGCATCTGCCTCGGGCACCAGATGATCAGCCTCGCCTGCGGCGCCGAGATGGAGAAGCTCAAGTTCGGTCACCGCGGCGGCAACCAGCCGGTCATGAACCTGCTCACCAGCCGCGTCGAGATCACCGCGCAGAACCACGGCTTCGGTCTCGTCTTCCCGAGCCTGGGCGCGCTCGTGCCCGAGCTCTCCGCCGGGGTGTCCGAGCACCCTGCCGACGGCGATCTGCGCTTCTGGGTTGAGCGTGGCGTCGCGCCGGTGGTTCAGAACCCGCGGTTCGGCCGCATCCGTCTCACGCACGTGAATCTCAACGACGGCACGGCCGAGGGCATCCAGCTCCTTGACGCGCCCGTGTTCTCGGTCCAGTACCATCCCGAGGCCTCGCCGGGTCCCACCGACGCGCACTACCTGTTCACAGCGTTCGCGCGGCTCATGGACGGCGACCCCGACTATCTCAACATCGACATCTCGAAGGACCGCCTCGCCGGGTGGACGTTCGCAGAGGAGGAGAACTAACCCATGCCCAAGCGAACCGACATCAAGCGCATCCTGGTCATCGGCTCGGGCCCCATCGTCATCGGGCAGGCCTGTGAGTTCGACTACTCGGGCGCCCAGGCATGCAAGGTGCTCAAGGAGGACGGCTACGAGGTCGTGCTCGTCAACTCCAACCCGGCCACCATCATGACCGACCCGGGCCTCGCCGACCGCACCTACGTGGAGCCGGTCACGCCCGAGTTCATCGAGAAGGTCATCGAGCGCGAGCGCCCCGACGCACTGCTCCCCACGCTCGGCGGGCAGACCGGCCTCAATGCGGCTGTCGACCTGGCCAAGTCGGGCGTGCTTGACGCATACGGCGTCGAGATGATCGGCTGCGATCTGGCCGCTATCGAGCGCGGTGAGGACCGCA
>CAZLGF010000145.1:0-2418 GCA_964558955.1 uncultured Coriobacteriaceae bacterium | reverse complement strand
GGAGGCCGTGGCGGAGGCGGTGCGCGACATGGCCGGCTTCATTCGGGACTTCGCCAACGTGGGCGAGCTGGTCGTGACGCTCGATGAGGCCCTCGCCAAGCCGGAGGGCTCGATCGCGCTCGCCGGACCCGACTTCGACGCCTACGTGGTCGTCGGGGCGCTCGTGGATCTCGCCGCCGAGCGCGCCCGCATCGAGAAGGCGATCGCCAAGGCCGACAAGGAGCTGGCGGCGGCCGAGCGCACCCTTGCCAACGAGGGCTTCATCGCCAAGGCGGCCCCCGAGGTCGTGGCGCGGAAGCGTGAGCGCGCCGAGGAGCTTCGCGGCGAGATCGCCGCGCTCCGCGCGCAGGCATCCGACCTCTCGTAGGTCCAGGCGGCCGCATCGGCCGCGCATGATCAGGAGGGCGGCGCGCGACGTGGGGCGCGCCGCCCTCGGCGATGGGAGGCGTCATGGCGGATCTCAACGAGATGCGGGAGTTTCATCGGCACTGGACCGCCTATCGCGATGACGAGCGCGCTCTCGCCCGCCTGTGCACGCGGGCGCCGGTCGATCTCACCGCGCTCACCCCTGAGGAGCGCACCTGCTCGCCGCTCGAGGAGCCGGCGTCCGTCCGCTATGACGAGCGGGCGCTCGCGAGCGCGCGGGGTAACGATGAGGGCGTCCTGCCCCGCGACCTCGTGGTTGACGAAGCTCGCTGGGGATGGTGGCTGGAGTCTGAGGACTGGTCGGGTGTCGCCGCGCTGCGCGAGCACCTCAGCGATCTCGAGCGGGGGCGCGCGGAGCTCGCGAGCCGCGAGCGCGCTGCCCAGGCCGTCCTTGACGTTGATCCCGTTTGGTCAGAGGCCGTCGCGGCCCTTCGCGCTCATGAGGATGCGGGCGGGGAGGAGCGCGTCGAGCTCGCGGCGCTCGAGGAGACGCGCGTCGAGCGCGCGGCGGCCCTCAGGGAGGGGCGCCCGCTATCGCGACGCCAGGTGATGTGGGCGGTGATCGCGCTTGTCGTCGCGGTCGCCGGCGTCATCGCTTGCTGCGTCGCGCCTCTCACGGAGATGGCGCGCGCGGTCTGCGCGCTCGCGTGGGTGCTCGCGGTGGCGCTCGCCTGCCTGCGGCCGTGGAGCCGCCCGCTTCCGTCCCCGCTGGCCGCCCGTCGGCGTCGGGAGGAGCTTGCGCTGCTCGATCAGCGGATCGCGGACATGCGCGCGAAGGTCGCGTTGCGGGAGCGGCTCGCCGCCGAGCAGCGGGAGGCCGCCTGCTCGCGCGCGGCCGTGCTGCGCGCACCGGGTGATGAGGCGATCCGCGCCGTTGAGGATGAGCTCGCCGCCACAGAGCGCTCGATCATCGCCGCCCTCGATCGCGACCTCACCCGTCGCGACGCGTGCTACGAGCAGGGATCGCTCGATGAGCTTCCCTTCGCGGAGGCGCTCGCGCGGGCGTATGAGCGCGAGTGGGCGCTCCTTGAGGATTGGATGGCGGCGTATACCGCCGCGCTGCCAAGCTCGATCGAGCATGCAGAGAACGTGCTGGCAAGCGAGCTCGTGTGGCTCGAGGGGCACGCTCCCTATGGCAAGCGGTTCTGGCCCCTCACCGATGCGGTCATGGAGACGATGGAGTGCGCCCGCGATCTCACGAGCGACGCTGCGCTCGAGCGCTGCCGCGCAGAGGCGGATGCTACCGCGCGATCCTAACGCGTCGCGGGTCTGCGCGATCCTGACGCGCCGCGCTTGCCGCGCGCATGATTTTTTCGCTGCGGCATGAGGACGCTACTCGGAGACACGGCCGCATTCAGCGCGAATGCATGATTGTGTGCATATGATGTGCGCGTCTGGTTATAAGAGAACTAAATAAGACTGTGAACATAGGAGTTCGCTATGACCAGAACCAACCTGGCCCGGTATCGTGATGCGCGCCAGGGCATCCGATCGCAGATCAAGGTGTACGACGACCTCATGAAACCGATCTTCTCGTCGGCGGGGCTCACGAACTACGAGGGCAACATGCTGCTTGAGCTGGGGCATCATGACGGCATGAGCGTCGCTGAGCTGTCGCGCTCCGTGGACACCGGCACGCGCGGCCTGCAGCACACCTGCAACCTGCTCCATCATAAGCAGCTCGTGCGGTGGGGCTCGCACCTCATCGACCGCCGCAGGCGCCTGCTCTTTCTCACGGAGAAGGGCGAGCGCCTGCTTCAGCGCATGGAGGGAATGCTCGCCGCGGCGCTTGAGGCAGATGACGAGTCCCTGCTCAAAGCGAAGCAGGACCTCCGCGACGCGACGCGCGCCGGCGTGTCCGCGGGCGTGGAGCTGTTCGCGCGCTGAGCCGTTTGGCTTGGCGGCATCCCTGCGCGGTGGCGGGGTCATCGCGTCTCCCCTCAGGGGGTCTCACGCGCGTCGTGTTCGCTACAATGAGAGACCGACGGGCAG
>CAZLGF010000144.1:0-2448 GCA_964558955.1 uncultured Coriobacteriaceae bacterium | reverse complement strand
TCGCGTTTGCGGTAGGATGGGCGCGCCAATCAGATCGCGGACCCGCTCGGCACGCCCGAGCGGGTGTTTCGCGTTACGTTGATACGGAGCTGCACCATGCTCATCCACCGCATCGCCGCACAGCTGTTCACGGCCGAGGGGCCGCGCGTCATCGAGGAGGCGCTCGACGCCGGCTCCGACGCAACGCTCGCCCTCTCGCAGTCGGGCCGCACGCTCCACGTGGCCGCGCAGTTCGCGCGCCGCCCGCGTCCGACCGTCTACGTGGTGGCGGGCGAGGAGGCAGCCGACCGCGCGGCCCGCGCGATCGCGGCCTACGTGGGTCTCGACCACGTGGCGCGCTACCCAGACCGCGCTGACCATCCCTGGCGCGACGTCGCGCCCGATGACGCGGCCATCGCCGCTCGCACCACGGCGATCCGCCGCCTCGCGCGCGGTGAGGCCTGCATCATGGTCGCCTCGGCGCGGTCGCTTCTGCGGTGCGTGCCGCCGGCGGAGAGCCGCTACTGGGAGGGCGCGCGCTTCGCGGTGGGGGAGGAGACGTCCTTCGAGGACGTGCCCCGGCGCCTGGTGGGCATGGGCTACACCCCGTCCGACGCAGCCGACGCCCCCGGTCTCTTCCACGTGCACGGCGACACGGTCGACGTGTTTCCCGCTCAGGCCACGGCCGCTGTGCGCCTCGAGTTCTTCGGCGACGAGGTTGACCGCATCCGCCGCATGGTGACATCGACCGGCCAGACCATCGGCGACGAGGATGCAGTTGAGATCCAACCGTGTCGGGAATTCGCCCTCACGGACGAGACGGTCGCGCGCCTCCGCGCGGCGCTCTACCAGCCCGCACAGGAGAACACCGACCTCGCCGCCTTGCTCGAGCTCGCGACCGAGCGTATCGCCACCCCGGAGCTCGATCGCTGGCTGCCCGTGCTCTACGAGCGCACGGCGACCCCGCTCGAGCACGTGGCCGAGACCACGCTCGTGGTGCTCTCGGAGCCCCGGTCGCTCTTTGACGACTGCACGCGCGCCTACGAGGAGCTCGAGCGGCGTGCGGGCGAGGCGGGGCTTGCGCGGCTCGACGGGCTCTACGTGCGCCCGCAGGAGCTCGGCTTCGGAGACCATCAGCGCCTCGACTACGTCTCGCTCATCCGCACGGGCGGATCGGTCACCGCCGAGCTCAAGATCGAGCAGCCGGCCATCGCGGGCACGGACACGCGCTTCATCTCGCGCATCCAACAGGTCGTCAACAACCGGTTCGCTTGCGTGTTCGCGGCGCCTGACCGTGGCGCCCGCGAGTCGATCGAGCTCTCGTTCACCGATGAGTCCATCCCCTTTGAGGAGTCGCTGCAAAGCGCGCCTGAGAACGGTGATGCCATCAACGCGGCGATCACCCTCCGCGTGGCGGACCCCCTCAACGCGCGGCGCATCGCGGCGGAAGAGGGCGTGCCGACCGCTCCCACGCTCACGCGCGGGCGCGTGACCTTCATCGACCTGCCGCTTCCTGCGGGCGTGGTGGTTCCCGAAGCGCATCTGGCGATCTTCTCGATCGTGGACCTCAACGCCCGACTCGACGCGCGCCGCGGCTCGCGTCCCGCGCGGCGCGTCGACATCACCGAGATCACGTTCCCCTTCAAGCCGGGTGACTTCGTCGTCCATGCCACGCACGGCATCGCGCACTTCACCGCGATCGTGCGGCAGGAGGTCGCCGGTCGCGAGCGCGATTACTTCCTGCTCGAGTACGCGGCGGGCGACAAACTCTACGTCCCGCTCGAGCAGGTCGACCGGCTCTCACGCTACGTGGGGCCCGACGGCGACGAGCCGCGCCTCACCCGCCTCGGCACCGCCGACTGGTCGCGCGCGACGGCGCGGGCCCGCAAGAGCGCCAAGAAGCTCGCGTTCGACCTCGTCGACCTCTACACGCGCCGCTCGTCGATCATGGGCGTCGCGTGCCCGCCCGACACGCCCGAGCAGCTCGAGATGGAGGCGAGCTTTCCCTACGAGCCCACGCGCGACCAGCTCGAGGCCATCGCCGACATCAAGGCCGACATGGAGTCCGCGAAACCCATGGACCGCCTGCTCTGCGGCGACGTGGGCTTCGGCAAGACCGAGGTGGCCCTGCGCGCGGCGTTCAAATGCGTCGACTCGGGTCGTCAGGTCATGGTGCTCTGCCCCACGACGATCCTCGCGCAGCAGCACTACCAGACGTTCTTCGAGCGGTTCGCGCCCTTCGGCGTCGAGGTCGAGGTGCTGAGCCGCTTCCGCACCCCCGCGCAGCAGAAGCGCGCGCTCGCCGCCTTCGCCGAGGGCCGGATCGACGTGCTCGTGGGCACGCACCGCCTGCTCTCGGCCGATGTGAACCCCGCCAAGCTCGGCCTCGTGATCATCGACGAGGAGCAGCGCTTCGGCGTGCAGCACAAAGAGCAGCTCAAGAACCTGCGCGAGCAGATCGACGTGCTC
>CAZLGF010000143.1:0-2500 GCA_964558955.1 uncultured Coriobacteriaceae bacterium | reverse complement strand
CTACGCCTGCATGAAGGGGTTTGAGGCGAGCTCGCGCTCGATGGTGGTGCCGTCGCCGTGGCCGACGAAGCAGAACGTGTCGGCAGGCAGCAGCCGGCCCATTCGAGCGAGCGAGCGCAGGAGGGTTGCCTCATCGCCGCCGGCGAGATCCGTGCGGCCGCAGCTTCCCGGGAAGAGCGTGTCGCCCACAAAGGCAATGTTGCCCGCCTCGGTGGCGGCGAACAGCACGATGCCGCCCGGCGTGTGGCCGGGGGTCTCCACGACCTGCAGCACGGCATCCCCCACCGCGATGGCGTCCCCTTCGCGAAGCAGCCGATCGGGCGTGCCCGGATCCTCGGCGTCAACGCCCCAGCTCTGCCGCTGGTGCACGATGCTCCCCGCGACGATGTCGACGTCGCCCGCGGACAGCATGAACGGGACCTGGTCGCCGAGCGCACGGCGCAGCGCCGCCACCCCGCCGACGTGGTCGGCGTGCCCGTGCGTGCACACGATGCCCGTAACCCGCACGTCGGGATGCGCATCGGCGATGCGGCGGGCGATCGCGGCGCCGTCCCAGGCGGGGTCGATGACGAGCGCCTCCCCACCGGACGTGACGACGTAGACGTTCGTGCCGAGCGGTCCGTCGACGATGCAGTCGACGGCGATCCGCCCGCGTGGGCTCAGATCGAGTGTGAAGGGAGCATCGCTCATGAGAGATCCTTTCTCAGCGAGGTCCGGGCACCTGCCCGGGACCAGCCTTCGTGGTAGGTCTGAAACGCCACCGCGGCGAACGACAGCGTGGCGCCGGCAGGCTACGGCGACGTCGCAGCGAGCGGCAACATGGCGACGTGGCGTCAGCGAGCGGCGCAATACCAGCAACGCGGCAACGCGACGGCGCGGCACCGACGGGCGATGTGATGCCGACGTGCGGCGGCGCGGCACCGACGAGCGACGCGACCTACCCGCGGGGTTTCATGGTGGCGCCGCCCTCACCGGGCATGAGACGGCGCGCATCGTAGACGCTCTCGACCCGGCTGATGGCCGCGAGCAGCGGGTCGAGACCGCTCGCATCCGAGATCTCGACGAGGAAGCGCAGGATCGCCACGCCCTCGCGGTTGGTGGAGGTCGCGGCCGAGAGGATGTTCGCGCCCGCATCGCCGATCGCGATGGTGACGTCCTTGAGCAGACCCATGCGGTCGAGGCACTCGACCACGATCTCGACCTGGAACAGGGCATCGGCGCTCGAGTCCCATTCGACCTCGATCATGCGCTCGGCGTGCTCCATGAGCCCCTTGACGTTGGGGCAGCTCGCGCGGTGCACCGACACCCCGCGGCCGCGCGTGATGAAGCCTACGATGTCGTCGCCGGCCACCGGGTTGCAGCAGTGCGCGAGACGGATGAGGAGCCCGTCACCACCCGCGCCCTTGACGACCACGCCCGAGCTGTTCCGATGGTCGCCACGGGGCGGACGACGGCTGCCGCGCGTGGGTCGCACCGGGGCGGCGTCCGGGGCGTCCTCCTCCGGCTTGGGGTCGAGGATCTGCTGGACCTTGTTGCCCACGAGGCGCGGGGCCACCTTGCCCGAGCCGATCGCGGCGAAGAGGTCCTCGAGCGCGCGGTAGTTGAGCTGGGCGCAGACGGCGTTGAGCGCGCGGGTGGAGCGCGGCGTCGAGATGCCGTAGCCGCGCTTGCGGAGGTCCTTGGCGAGGATCTCGCGGCCCTGGGCGGCGTCATCGTCCTTGGTGGCCGCGGTGAGGTAGCGCCTGATCTTGGAGCGCGCTGACGGCGTCTTGACGATGGAGAGCCAGTCGCGCGAGGGGCGGGCGTTCTTGTTGGTAAGGATCTCGACGCGGTCGCCGGTCTGCAGCTCATGGGTGAGCGGCGCCACGACGCCGTTGATCTTGGCGCCCACGCAGTGGTTGCCCACCTCGGTGTGGACGGCGTAGGCGAAGTCGAGCGGAGTGGACCCGGCGCGCAGGCTCATGACCTCGCCCTTGGGCGTGAAGACGAAGATCTCCTGGTCGTAGAGGTCGATCTTGAGCGAGTGCAGGAACTCCTTCGGATCGTCGATGTCATCCGACGCGGCCCAGTCGAGCGAGTGCTTGAGCAGGTTGATCTGCTCGTCGAGCTTCTGCGCCTCGGAGGACTTGGTGGCCGTCGACCCGCCCGAGCGCTTGTAGAGCCAGTGCGCGGCGATGCCGTACTCGGCCTGCTCGTGCATCTCGAAGGTGCGGATCTGGATCTCGAGCGGGCGCGCCGTGGGGCCGATGACCGTCGTGTGCAGCGACTGGTAGTTGTTGAACTTGGGCATCGCGATGTAGTCCTTGAACCGTCCCGGCATGGGGTGCCAGAGCGAGTGGACGGCGCCGAGGGCCGAGTAGCAGTCGCCGACGGTGCGGCAGATCACGCGCAGCGCGACGAGGTCGTAGATCTCGGAGAACTCCTTGCCCTTGCGCTTCATCTTCTGGTAGATCGACCAGTAGTGCTTGGAGCGGCCGTTGATCTGGAATCCCATGAGGCC
>CAZLGF010000142.1:0-2524 GCA_964558955.1 uncultured Coriobacteriaceae bacterium | reverse complement strand
GCCGCCATAAGCGGGCACAGCAGGAGCGGCCACTGGAGCAGGTGTTCTGGCAAGGCATAGCTCTTCATCCAGGCTTTGAACTCATAGCCAGGGTGTCCTTCGGTTCCGGGAATGACGAAACGCCGCTTTGCCTTTCTCTGTATGAGCCAGAAGTCCAGAACGATCAGATCGCAGAAATTGATAATCATCCACTGGACGTATCCTGTCAGAGCCAAATGCCAGAACCCCGCCGTCCCGCCTTCCACGGTGCTGATTGCGCCATACAGCAGGAGAGGCAGCAGCTCCCCAAAGCAGATCCACAGCCCGTAAAACCGGTTCTCGTCCTTTGTCGGCGGTTCTTGTGCCGCCTTGATGATGGCGGGCGGATAACAGGGAAACAGCAGCCGTGGTCTATACAGCGCCACCGCCGCGGCGAACAGGTTGAAATAGGCCGCCATGGCAAGCCCGTCCAAGATGGTGCGCGTCCAGTTCACATCCGGCTCCTTTCGCCTGCAAGCATATCAGATAGTTAGTATAGGCTAACTATCGTGTCAGGATGTTTACCGCTCGGCAGCGCATGGGGCTTATTGCCGTCGTAAATGGCATCAAGGAGAACGCTGAGCGCCTTGCAGCTTAACCGTGTCTTGTACGAGGACTTTGCCGCTTTGTCAGTGCTCGTTATATATCTTGTTCGACCGAACATTCCGTTGCATCCCGAACGCCACGATGATCGTTCAGAGGTATGGAGAACCGTCAGTCAGGATAGCATTGCGGAAGTCCTCTCATGAGGTGCGGCCTTGACCTCGTGACGCACTCTCATCATCGCCGAGTACCTCGGACGATCAAAGAAGAACGTCTAGATAGACAGTCCTTCTAGATACTGGTTGGTCACTTCTCGGACGCCATAATTGTGCTTCTATTCATGTATCTGGCTTAATCGTTATAAGTCCTCATGCATCAGCCCGAGGGAAAAGAGACGCCTATAGAGAGGCCAGTCATCTCCATCAAAAGGGCTTATTACCTGTACATCTGCGACGTGGAGCAGGTCTATGGGAACGAGGGTGAGAAAGCTCTGTTTGCATGGAACGGCTACGCACAGATTCGCCCGGCGGAGTAAGGGCAAGCGGAACGGATGTTTACGGTTTGGGCCAGATCGCCATCTCGTCCGTTCATGATTTGACAGTCCGTTTGGGTTGGCAGCATAGAGGATTGTTTGAGAGCCAGAGGATTCGCACCTGCTACGTGGGAGGTGACTCCGGCTCTCCTTCTGCGAGAAGGGTTGTCGGGGCAATTCCATAACAAGATGAAACTCTTTCGCCTGTTACCCCCGGTTCGGCGGGGTCTGTGAGCTGCACCCTTGTTAGAATGGAGGCAAGGTCGACGAAAGGAGTAAAATATGGAGTACACGAAGCTTGGAGCATCGGACGTGGTCGTCTCGCGCATCTGCCTGGGAGCGATGGGCTTTGGGACGCCCAACGAGCAGCACCCCTGGACGGTCGATTATGACACCTCCCTCGCGATCGTCGCCGAGGCGGTGGAGGCGGGTATCACCTTCTTCGACACGGCGTACTCCTACAATGGCGGTACGAGCGAGGAGTACTTGGGACGAGCGCTGCGCGCGTGCGCTGACCGTGACAAGGTGCAGATCGCCACGAAGTTTCCTCCGCCGAGCGCTGAAACGCGCGAGCAGGGTTTCACCGACGGCGCATGGGTGCGTCACTGTTTGGAGACCTCGCTCTCGCGCCTCGAGGAGGACTACGTCGACCTCTACATCTGCCATTACTGGGGCACCGACTGCAACATGGACGAGGTCCTGGAGACGATGAGCGCGCTGGTGGACGAGGGCAAGGTGCGGGCGCTGGGCGCGTCGAACCTCTTTGCATGGCAGCTGGCCGAGCATAACGCCCGCGCCGAGGTGCGCGGGCTGCATCGCATCGACTCGGTGCAGGGCCACTACAACCTCATCCATCGCGAGGAGGAGCGTGAGATGAACCCCTACTGCACGTCCCACGACGTGGCGCTCACGCCCTACTCGTCGCTTGCCGGCGGCCGGCTTACCCGCCTGCCCGAGCATCAGGAGGATAGCCTCAGGGGGAGGATCGACCACATCGGCGTCTTGAAGTACGGTTCCACCCTGGATATGGACGAGCCGATCATTCGCCGGGTGCACGAGCTGTCGCAACGATACGGCGTGTCCATGACCACGATCGCGCTGGCATGGGAGCTGAGCAAGACGACTTCGCCTGTCGTCGGCGCTACCAAGCCGGGACGGGTCGCGGGCGTTGTGGGAGCCTTGGACCTCGTTCTGAGCGAGGATGACATCGCTTACCTCGAGGAACCCTACCAGCCGCACCGCCTGGTGGGCGTCATGGCGAGGTTCGCGCGCTAACCTATCGACGCGGACGGTCCGCTGCGAGAGACGCTCAGATCCAGGCTAGAAGCCGTCGGGCGGTTTCTCGGAGAATTTCATGAAAGGAGCCCCGGCCATCACGGGGCTCCGATCGTTTCGTTGGCATGAGGGCTCTTTTCGTCCTTCTTGCGCATG
>CAZLGF010000141.1:0-2584 GCA_964558955.1 uncultured Coriobacteriaceae bacterium | reverse complement strand
TGCCCGAGCGCTTCGTGCTCAAATGCACCAACGGCTATGGCGGGGCGGTTCTGTGCCGCGACGTGGCGGCGCTCGATCAAGACGCGGCGCGCCGCACGCTCGCCACGACGCTCAAGACGAACTTCTACCGCCGCTCGCGTGAATGGGCCTACCGGTGCGAGCATCCTCGCGTCATCTGCGAGGAGCTCATCGACGATGGCGGGGGCGCACGTCCCGCAGACTACAAGTTCATGTGCATGAACGGGCGGGCTGAGTACGTGTGCGTATCGCGCGGGCTGGGTGATTTCGACACCGGCGCCGTCTCGTTCTTCGACCGGGAGGGGGGACGCGCCCCCTTCAAGCGGAAGGATTACCCCGATGTGCCTGAGGGCACGCGGATGCCGGACTCATTTATCTCGATGCGCGAGGCGGCTGAGTGCCTGGCGCGTGTGGCCGACGTTCCGTTCGTGCGCGTCGATTTCTACGAGGTTCAGGGCCATCCGTATTTCTCGGAGTTCACCTTCTACCCCTGTGGGGGCACGATGTTTCTGGAGCCCGAGCGCTATGACCGGGAGCTGGGGGCTATGCTGCGGCTGCCCTGCGACACGGCGTCACCGGCTGACGCCCGCGGCGCGATGGGCGAGCGATGGTGACGGGTTGGCGCGCGGCTGATCCGTCGGTCGCGCAGCGCCTGAGCGACGAGGAGGCGGCGGATCTTCAGCGCGCCTTCATGCGCTGCGCCCAGTGGTTCCCTGATCTCACGGGGCGCATCGAAGCCGGCGCGCTCGATGATCTGTGGCGGGACTTCGCGGCGACGCGGGGCCCGGCGCGCGTCGAGCCGATGGACTACCTCAAGTACCGCTTTTACGAGCAGGATGCCGCCGCGCGGAGCTCCTATGTCACGCGCGCGGAGTACGCCGCGCTCTGCCGGGCCTGCAACGATGCCGATACGATGGCGCTTCTTCGGGATCGAGGGGCTTTCGCGCAGCGCTTCGCCTCGCTGCTCGGACGGCAGGCGCTCGCTCCGAACCCAGACAACCGAGACGATCTCGAGCGGCTGCTTGAGCAGTGCTCCCGTGTGGTGGTCAAGCCCCGACGTGGTGGCTATGGCTCCGGCATGGCGATCGTCGACGTCGCCCGCTGTGATCGAGACGCGCTGCGCGCGCAGCTTCAGACGGGGGACTACCTGGTCGAGGAGTACATCTCCCAAGACGGCGCGCTGCGCTCGCTGCATCCCGCCAGCGTCAACACGGTCCGCACCGTGCTCGCCGTATCCGCTGACGGCGCGGTGCGCATGGTCGCCGCCATCCTGCGCTGCGGCAGGGGCGATGCGATGAATGACAACGATTGGGGTCTGATGGCCGCCGTCGATGTGGATACGGGCATCGTGAACCGCCCTGCTACGACTCATTTCCACGAGGTGTTTCCCGCCCATCCGGATACGGGGGTTGCTTTCGAGGGGTTCCGCGTGCCCCGTTGGGAAGAGCTTCGTCGCGCAGCCCGTGCGGCGATGCGCCTCTTTCCGGGCATCAGGCTGGTCAACTGGGATTGGGCCCTTACGGACGACGGCCGCTGGATCGTCGTTGAGGGGAATCCCGACGGCGGCTTCGGCCCTGCTCAGGAAACGCTGGGGAAGGGGCTGAAGCGCGAGATAGAGGAGGCGGTGGGCACCACGTGCGCCGCCGCCTTGGGCCGCGACGGGGATAGCGAGGTGCCTGCCCTATGACCCTGATCAGCGTGATCGTGCCGGTGTACAACGCCGAAGACGCGGTCCCCGACATCGCGCGGGCCCTCCGCGCGCAGACGGAGCGTCATTTCGAGGTGCTGCTCGTGGATGACGGGTCTGCGGACGGCTCCTGGGACGCCTGTCGCGCGGCCGCCGACACCGATCAGCGCTTCCACGCCGTGCGCATCCCGCACGGCGGGGTGTCGGCTGCGCGGAATGCGGGGCTTGAGCGCGCCTGCGGGCGATGGATCGCCTTTGCCGATGTCGACGACCGGCCCGAGACCACGTGGCTCGCCTCGCTCGTCTCGCTCGCGACGGCGGGCGCGCTGGGGGTATGCGGGTACCGCGTCGTGGATGAGACGGGCTCCTTCATGCACGGCACCGAGCACCTGGGCCATGACGTGCGGCGCATGACAGCGGAGTCGTTTCTGGTGAGCTTGTTCTCCAACGATCTCATGTACCAGGGGTACGTGTGGAACAAGGTCTTTGATCGGGAGCTCATCGAGCAGGGCGAGCCCCTGCGGTATCGCGATGGCATCGCGTTCAACGAGGACAGGCTCTTCGTCTTTTGGTATCTGCTGCGCTGCGCGGGCGTGGTGTTTCGCGGAAGCCCCGCGGACTATGTCTACCGCGCGAAGACCGGAACGCCTTCGTTTGGCCACTCGATGCTGAGCGAGCTCGACGCCTTTGATGAGATGTGCCGCGAGCTCGAGCGGACGGATCGCGCTACCGCGCTGCGGTATGCGCAGAAGGATTGGTTCCGTGCGGCGGCGCAGCTGATCGGGCTTGTCCGACCGGCCGCCGATCGTCATCCGGCAGATCGTGCCCTGGCGGCCGACCTGGGGCGTCTGTGCCGGGAGGCGGTGCGCTACGGCTCGT
>CAZLGF010000140.1:0-2604 GCA_964558955.1 uncultured Coriobacteriaceae bacterium | reverse complement strand
GCCGGCGCCGAGGTGAAGGTCGACAAGAACAGCCTCATGCGTCTCGCCCTCAAGAGCCCGGACCAGCCCGAGATCGACGACATTCTCGTCGGCCCTCTGGCCTATGTGTTCTACGAGAACGAGCCGGTTGAGGCCGCCAAGGCGCTCAAGGCGTTCGCGACGAGCTCCAAGGGCGTGCTCGAGATCAAGGGCGGTATCTCCGAGGGCAAGGCCGTCACGGCCGAGGAAGTCAACGCGATCGCCGACCTGCCCACGAAGGACCAGCTGCTGGGCCAGATCGCCGGGCTCATCAACGGGTTCGCCCGCGACATCGCGGTCTGCGTCAACGGCCTGTCCACCGGTCTCGCTCGCCAGATCTCCCAGATCTCCGAGCAGAAGGCTGCCTAGCAGCCGCTCGCGGCTTCGGCCGCATGGCGCGTTCGCGCGCCGCGCATCACGTATCTCAGCTCCGCGCAACCCGCGCGAGAACCGAAAGGATGAACAGCAATGGCTAAGCTTACCAACGATGAGATCATCGAGGCCCTGAAGGAAATGACCCTGCTTGAGGCCTCCGAGCTCGTGAAGGCCATCGAGGAGACCTTCGGCGTCTCCGCCGCCGCCCCCGCCGCCGTCGTGGCCGGCCCGGCTGCCGCCGCCCCCGCCGAGGAGGAGAAGACCGAGTTCGACGTCGTGCTCGAGGGCTTCGGCGACAACAAGATCCAGGTCATCAAGGTCGTCCGCGAGCTCACCAGCCTTGGCCTCAAGGAGGCCAAGGAGGTTGTCGAGAGCGCTCCGAAGGCCGTGCTCGAGGGTGTCAAGAAGGAGGACGCCGACGCCGCCAAGGAGAAGCTCGAGGCCGCCGGCGCTGCCGTCTCCCTCAAGTAAGCTCCGCAGGCGCCTCGCCTGCACACGAGCGACGCCGTCGCGCGTCGCCTGAGAAGGGGTCCGGGCAACCGGACCCCTTTTTTGTGCGCGTCGGCCCGAACGCGCGGGCGACGCCGTCTGAGCCGTCCGGGCAACCGGGCTTCTTTTTCATGCGCGCCCACCGCCGCCGGGCCCGCGAGGCGTCACCGGGAGGTGCGGCGGGTGGGGAGGATCGCGGTGTAGGGGAGCGATTGGCGCAGGAAGTCCATGTTGGCCCCGTAGTCGCAGGCGAAGACGCAGCAAAAGAGGGTGTCGAGCACGTACTGCACGGCGATATGGCTCGCGAACTGCGTGATGCGGTTCTGGAGGCTCTCGCGCTCGCTCACCATGAGGTAGGCGTCGGCTCCCGGCAGCGCCCGTCGCGCGCGCGACGATCCCACGAGCACGACGGGCGTCCGGCGCTCGTGGAGCAACGCCACCACATGACGGTACATGTCGCTATTGCCCGAGTACGTGATGATGATCGCGACGTTATGAGGGCCCGAGGCGAGCGCGTAGCGCGTCTGGCGCTCGCCGTTGAGCGGGCACACGGCGCGCTTGCCCGCCGAGAGCAGCCGCTCCTCAAACATCTGCGCCGGGTAGACGTTGTGCGACCCGGTGTAGATCTCAACGCTCTCAGCTGCGGCGATGAAGCGCGTCGCGCGCTTGAGCTGTGCGGGATCGAGGAGCTTGGCGGTGTCGGCGATGGTGGTCGCGTAGAGCGCCGACATGTTGGACACGATCGTGTGCTGGCTGTCGCCGGGGGCGAAGGGAAAGTTCACGTCGACCGTGGGCGCGGCGTCGACGCTCGCCTCGTGCTCGCGCATGACCTCGAGCTTGAGCTCCTTGAACCCGACGAGCCCGAGCTTCTTGCAGAGGCGGTTGACGCTCGCGGGCGACGTCGAGGTGGTCCGCGCGAGCTCCTTCACGGTGTAGCTTTGCATCTGGGAGCCGAGCGCGAGGATCGCCTGAGCGAGGTGCCGCTCGGTCGGGGTGAGGTCGCGCGCCCGTCTGATGCGCTCGCTCAGCAGCATGGCCCCTCCTTCATCGACTGCCCACAAATCTTCACGCTCCGTGAGCTGCAGAAACGCGAGCAGGCTTTCAAAACGTCTCAGACACAGGTGATACCAGCGTAAACCATGGCTCAATTTTCGCACAAAACGTGTCAGAAACCCGCGGCACCGACCGCGTGCACGGCACAATGAAGCCAAGGTATTCCGCATGCTCCGGAGACCGTGCGGAGGCAAGGTTCCACGGCGAGCCGGGGCGCCCAGCCTAAGAAAGGGGCAGGCATGGCAGAAGAGAAGCAGGGCATCAAGATCGTAACCATTGGTGGTGGCTCGAGCTACACGCCGGAGCTCATGGAGGGCTTCATCAAGCGCTACGACCAGCTCCCTGTCCGCGAGATCTGGCTTGTGGATATCGAGGACGGCCGCGAGAAGGTCGAGACCGTGGGCGCCATGGCCCAGCGCATGTGGGACGCGAGCCCCTATGACGTCGAGGTCCACATCTCCTTCGACCGCCGCGAGGCGCTCCCCGGCGCTGACTTCGTGACCACGCAGTTCCGTGTGGGCCTCCTCTACGCCCGCATCAAGGACGAGCGCATCCCGCTCTCCCACGGGATGCTCGGCCAGGAGACCAACGGCGCGGGCGGCATGTTCAAGGCCTTCCGCACCATCCCCGTCATCGGCCAGATCATCGCCGACATGCGCGAGCTCTGCC
>CAZLGF010000139.1:297-2645 GCA_964558955.1 uncultured Coriobacteriaceae bacterium | reverse complement strand
GCTACGTGGGCGAGGACGTCGAGAACATCCTGCTCAAGCTCATCACCGCCGCCGATGGCGACATCGCCCGCGCCCAGGTGGGCATCATCTACATCGACGAGATCGACAAGATCGCCCGCAAGGCCGAGAACCTCTCCATCACGCGCGACGTGTCGGGCGAGGGCGTCCAGCAGGCGCTCTTGAAGATTCTCGAGGGCACGGTCGCGAGCGTCCCGCCCCAGGGCGGCCGCAAGCACCCGCAGCAGGAGCTGCTGCAGATCGACACGACGAACATCCTGTTCATCTGCGGCGGCGCCTTCGTGGGGCTCGACAAGATCGTGGCCGACCGCGTGGGCAACAAGGGCGTGGGCTTCAACTCCGAGATCGCCGGCCCCTCCTCGTCCGATGAGTCCGAGCTGCTCCATCAGGTGCTCCCGCAGGACCTCAACGCCTTCGGCATGATCCCCGAGTTCGTGGGGCGCACGCCGGTCATCACGCAGACCTGCCCGCTCACCGAGGACGACCTCGTGCGCATCCTCACCGAGCCGAGAAACGCGATCACCAAGCAGTATCGGCGCATGTTCGCGCTCGAGGGGTGCGAGCTCGTCTTCGAGCCCGAGGCGCTCGCGGAGATCGCCCGCCTCGCGCTCGCCCGCAAGACCGGCGCGCGCGGCCTGCGCGCCATCTGCGAGGACGTGCTGCAGCAGACGATGTTCGACCTGCCGAGCGAGAAGGACGTGCGCGCGGTCGTGGTCACGGCCGGCTCGGTGCGCGGCACGGAGCAGCCCCGGCGCGTCGCCGCCTAGGGCGCATTTCTATCAGACACGCGCGATGCGGCGCGGGCTGGGCCCGCGCCGCCGCTGATCAGGGAGGGCGCATGGAAGAGCTGCCGAAGACCTACGATCCGGCCACGAGCGAGCCCGCGGTGCTCGAGACGTGGCTGGCGGGCGGATACTATCGCCGGCATGACGGGGTGGGCGACTGCACGGTCACCATCCCGCCCCCCAACGTCACGGGCATGCTCCACATCGGGCACGCGCTCGACGACTCCATTCAAGACGCCATCGTGCGGCAGGCGCGCATGAGCGGCAAGTCGACGCGCTGGATCCTCGGCACCGACCACGCGGGCATCGCCACCCAGACCAAGGTGGACAAGAAGCTCAAGGCCGAGGGCAAGAACCGCCTCGAGATGGGCCGTGCGGCCTTCATCGACGCGTGCTGGGACTGGACCCGCGAGTATGGCGGGATCATCCAGAATCAGATCAGGCGCATGGGCTGCTCGGTCGATTTCGACGGCGAGCGCTTCACGATGGACGACGAGTACGCCGAGGCCGTGCGTCGCGTCTTCTGCGACTGGTACCATGACGGGCTCATCTACCGCGGCAAGCGCATCGTGAACTGGTGCCCCAGCTGCACCACCGCCATCTCGGATGACGAGGCCGAGTACCATCCTGAGACGGGCCACCTGTGGTACCTGCGCTATCCGCTCACGGAGCCGGTCGATGGCCAGGAGTACATCGTGGTCGCCACCACGCGTCCCGAGACGATGCTCGGTGACGCGGGCGTTGCCGTGAGCCCCAAGGATCCGGCCAAGGCGGCTTTCGTGGGCAAGACGGTGAAGCTGCCCATCGTGGACCGCGAGGTCCCCATCTTCGCCGACTGGCACGTGGACGCGGCGTTCGGGACGGGGTTCGTGAAGGTCACCCCGGCGCACGACCCCAACGACTTCGCGATGGGGGAGGCGCACGACCTCTCTCCGATCAACATCTTCGACGAGCACGCCGTCGTGGTGGATGGCTACGGGCCCTTCTCGGGCATGACCCGCGACGAGGCGCGCGCCGCCGTGGTCGCGTGGTTCGAGGAGCACGGGCTGCTCGATCACGTCGAGGAGCACGAGCACTCCGTCATGCACTGCTACCGCTGCGACACCACGCTCGAGCCGTGGCTCTCCGAGCAGTGGTTCGTGGCCGTCGACCGGCTCAAGGGCCCCGCCATCGAGGCGGTGACCTCGGGGCGCGTGCGCTTCAACGCCGAGCGCTGGAAGCAGTCCTACCTCACCTGGATGGACAACCTCAAGGACTGGTGCATCTCGCGCCAGCTGTGGTGGGGGCACCGCATCCCCGTCTTCTACTGCGCCGATTGCGGCTGGGAGGACGCGCTCATGGAGGACGTCGCGGTGTGCCCGCACTGCGGCGGCCATCACGTGCATCAGGATGAGAGCGTTCTCGACACCTGGTTCTCGAGCCAGCTGTGGACCTTCGCCACGCAAGGGTGGCCGCAGCGTCCGGATGAGCTCGCGGGGCACCATCCCACCACCGCGCTCGTGACCGCCCGCGACATCATCGCGCTCTGGGTCGCCCGCATGATCA
>CAZLGF010000139.1:0-287 GCA_964558955.1 uncultured Coriobacteriaceae bacterium | reverse complement strand
CGGGGAGGAGCCGTTCCGCGACGTGGTGATCTATCCCACGATCCTGGCGAAGGACGGCAGCCGCATGTCCAAGTCGAAGGGCAACGGCGTCGACCCCATGGATCTCATCGACCGCTATGGTGCGGACGCGATGCGCTTCAACCTGTTGTCGCTGTTCACCAACAACCAGGACGTGAAGTTCGACGCCGACATCGACCCTGAGACCCATGAGTTCAAGGGTAGTCCCCGCACCGAGCAGGCCACGGCCTTCGTCACCAAGATCTTGAACGCGAGCCGCTTCCTTCTCA
>CAZLGF010000138.1:0-2678 GCA_964558955.1 uncultured Coriobacteriaceae bacterium | reverse complement strand
TCGGCCTTCCATGCGGCGGCGCAGTGGCTCATCGAGACCGGCGCCGCGTCCGTTCCTGCCGCGCGCATCGAGGCGCTCGCCCGGTACTGGGGCGTGTCGGACGCGCAGCGCGCCCGCCTCGTCGCGGCGCTCGAGCGCTGGTGCGCCTCGTCGATCCGCGCCGAGATGCGCTCGTGGCCCCTCGTGCGCGCCGAGGTCCCGTTCTTCGCGCGCGGGTCTGAGGAGCTCTCCGCGCGGTTCGGCGCCTTCGCCGAGGGGGCGATCGACGCGCTCTGCACCGACCCCGCCCAGCCGGGCCGGGCGCTCGTCATCGACTACAAGACCGGCGGGTCGTACGCGGAGACGCCGGATGAGCTGCGCGCCAAGCACGAGCTCCAAGCCTCGGTCTACGCCGACGTGCTCGCGCGTGCCGGGTTCGACCACGTCTCGCTCGCCTTCGTGCGCGTCGAGATCGAGGATCCGGAGGCCCCCGGCGAGCCGCAGGTCGTGCGCTATGAGCGCTGACGCGGGGTGCGGGGCGTCCAGCCGCCCACGCCCCGCACCGCTGCGCCCCGCGCGGACTTCCCGCGCGTAGGGGGTCATACGCGCGCGGGACACTGGCCCGCCGCCAGCCCCCGCGCCCCGCGCGAGCTTCGCTTTTCCTCTGCTTCCCGCCAAGAGGGGGTTTTGCTCGCGCGCTCTGGGGTATATCATCCAACCATCGTCGACGAGGAGCGTGCATCGAGATGGATCTCAGCAAACGCCTGCGCATCACCCCCGAAGAGTTCTTCGACCAGCTTGAGAAGTCGGTCATCAGCGACATCGAGAAGGCGACCGGCAAAGTGGTCCCGCGCTCGCGGCTCAACGGGTTCAAGTACAAGAAGCGCGCGCGTGGCGGCAAGAAGGCAGGCACGCCCCTGGGCGTGAAGATCAGGCGCTACCGCTATCCCGAGGTCTACGAGGTGCGCTTCACCTACTCGACGGGAACCAACACGATCAGCTACCGCGTCACGCCCGAGGGCGACGGCTGCCGGCTCGACTACCGCGAGGACTTCGTGACGCCGCAGGCGGTGACGGGCATCCTGGCGCGCCTCCAGCTCAAGCGCTACGAGCGCCAGTCGCGCCGGCGCGCCGAGCAAACCATCGCCAGCATCGAGAAGCTCGCCCTGCAGGATCGCGGGGCCCGGGAGAAGAACCCCCTCCTCGCTGACCTCGAGGCGGCCGAGGATAAGGCCCGGAACGAGGCGTGAGCCGCCCGCGCGCCCTGCGCTGATTCCGTCTCAACTTGAGGGCCCGTCCGCGCGCCGCGCTACAATCTCACCGCAGACACCCCATCGCGCACATCGCTAAGGAGCGCCCGTGGCCTTCGTCCATCTGCACAACCACTCTGAATACTCCCTGCTCGACGGCGCCACCCGCGTGAGCGACATGGTCGACCGCGCGGTTGAGCTCGGCATGCCCGCCGTGGCGCTCACCGACCACGGCTACATGTACGGCATTCCCGAGCTCGGCCTCGCGTGCGACGCGGTGAACCACGCCGCGCCCGCCTGGCGCCAGTGGAAGCACGACGCCGACGCCTTCGCTCAGGGCGACATCGGCGAGCCCCCCGCCGACGAGGAGGCGCGCGCCCAGTGGGAGCGCGACCGCGCGGCGTGGGAGCGCGACGGCTCGCTCGAGGGCGCGCGGCCCGAGCCCGTCATCAAGCCGATCTTCGGCTGCGAGGTCTACTTCACCCCCGACGACACGCTCGCCCGCGACCGCAAGCCCGAGCTCTACCACATGATCCTGCTGGCCAAGGATGAAGGCGGCTACGTGAACCTCATGCAGCTCGTCTCGGAGGCGGCCATCCAGGGCTTCTACTACAAGCCGCGCGTGACCCTGGACAACCTCCGTCGCCACGCCGAGGGGCTCATCGGCACGTCGGCGTGCCTCTCGGGCATCATCCCGCGCTGCATCGACCGCGGTGAGCTCGACCGCGCCGTCACATGGGCCGAGACCTTCCGCGACGTCTTCGCCCCCGGCGACTTCTATATCGAGATCCAGGAGCACGGCCTCACCACCGACTCCGGCCTCACCGACGAGGAGCTCGACCGCGCGCTCATCGACATCGCCCACCAGGTGGGCTGCAAGGTCATCGCGACGAACGACTTCCACTACCTCACGCGCGACGACTCGTCCATCCAGGACATCATGATGTGCATCGGCACCAACTCCAAGGTCGACGATCCCAACCGCATCCGCATGCAGGGCAGCGAGTTCTACATGAAGACCGAGGAGGAGATGCGCGCGCTCTTCCCGTACTGCCCCGAGGCCTGCGACAACACGCTCGAGGTGGCCGCGAAGTGCAACGTCGAGCTCGAGTGGGGCAAGATCATCCTGCCCCGCTACCCGCTGCTCGACGAGGGGGAGACCCACGAGAGCCAGTTCCGGCGCGAGTGCGAGGAGGGGCTCGCCCGTCGCTACGGCGACAACTGGCGCTCGGTCGTCATCAACGGCGAGAGCGTGCTCGAGCGCTTCGAGTACGAGTACGAGGTCATCTGCACGAAGGGCTTCGCCGCGTACTTCCTCATCGTGGCCGAGTACGTGCGCTGGGCCAAGCAGCACGGGATCGGCGTCGGTCCGGGGCGCGGCTCCGCCGCCGGCGCCATCGTGGCCTACGCCCTCGACATCACCACGTTCGACCCGCTCGAGAACGGCCC
>CAZLGF010000137.1:0-2710 GCA_964558955.1 uncultured Coriobacteriaceae bacterium | reverse complement strand
GGACGATGCCGTCGGTCGCGGGGTTCACGAGCTTGTTGGTCTGCCAGCTCGTGGCGAGCGGCGCGGTCTCGGCCTCGCCGTCGCCCACCACAGCCACAGCGAGCAGACTCGGGTTGTCGAGCACCGCGCCGTAGGCGTGCGAGAGCGTGTAGCCGAGCTCGCCACCCTCGTGGATGGAGCCGGGCGTCTCGGGCGCGAAGTGGCTCGGGATGCCGCCGGGGTAGGAGAACTGCCGGAAGAACCGCTCGAGGCCGGCCTCGTCATCGGTGATGTCGGGGCGGATCTCGCGGTAGGTGCCGTCGAGAAGCGACTGGGCCGTGCCCGCCGGGCCACCGTGACCCGGGCCCATGAGAAAGATGGTGTTCTGGCCATGGTCTGCGATGAGGCGGTTCACATGCCCGAACAGGAAGTTGATGCCCGGGGTGGTGCCCCAGTGGCCCACGAGGCGGTGCTTGACGTCCGCACGGCTGAAGTCGCGCGTCTCACCCGTTGCCTCGTCCGTCCAGTCAGCGCGCATCAGGGGGTTTGACCGGAGATAGATCTGACCCACCGAGAGGTAGTTCGTGCAGCGCCAATAGCGATCAACGCTTTCAAGCACCGCGGGATCAACCGGATGGCCGAGTGTTTGCCAGGGTGTTCCGAGCACCGGTTGGGACATGGCTCCTCCTCGTGGGGACACGATTCCAATAGTTGAGCCATTATACTATATGTTTAGAAAACATTTAGTAGATTGTTTACCTATTGTTGATTATTTTGCGGGTGACACCTCGCTGTTTGCTACTAATCGCGTTTAGTTCGGTGATGCCCGAGCGCTTGCAGGCTCCGAAACCGCTTAGAGGTGCGCAAACCTTTCGGAAACGCACCTCTAAGCGCGCGGGGCCTGCGCCCGGGTGAACTGCGCCCGGCCCCGCTTCTCGCATGTCGCTTCGCTTCGTCTAGTGGTTCGACGCCATGACGCCCACGAGCGCGTGCGGCACGTAGGGCTCCTCGAGGTAGACGAGCTCCTCGTCCGTGAGCTCAAGATCGCATGCGGCGGCCGCGCCGTCCACGTGATGCGGCTTCGTCATGCCCACCACCGGCACGGCGCCCTTGGCGATGAGCCACGCGAGCGAGACCTCCGTCATCGAGACGCCGCGACGGTCGGCGATCTCGGCCACGCGCTCGATGATGCGGGCATCCTTATCGGCCATGGCGTCGTACTTGGACTTAGCGTATGTGTCGAGCTCGAGGCGGCGCGAGCCCTCGCCCGGGCGACGCGACAGACGCCCGCCCGCGAGCGCGCTGTACGGCGTGATCGAGATGCCCTCCTCGCGGCAGTAGGGGATCATCTCGCGCTCCTCCTCGCGGAAGATGAGGTTGTAGTGACCCTGCACCGACACGAAGCGCGGCCAGCCGTGCGCGTCGGCAAGGGCGTTTGCCTTGGCGAGCTGCCAGGCATAGCAGTTGGAGATGCCGATCGCGCGCACCTTGCCCTCAGCGACCGCCTGCGCCATGCCCTCGAGGATCTCCTCAAGCGGGGTGCGGTAGTCCCACATGTGATAGATGTACAGGTCGACGTAGTCCATGCCCAGATGCGAGAGGGACGCGTCGAGCGAGCGGCGCACATGCTCCTGGCCCGAGACCCCCTCCGCGATCTCCTCGTCCGTGCGGGTCACGAACTTGGTTGCCACGACGACGTCCTCGCGGCGCGCGAGCTTGGCGAGCGCGCGACCCACGTACTCCTCGCTCGTACCGTTCTGGTAGGTAAGCGCCGTGTCGAAGAAGATGATCCCCGCGTCGAGCCCCTGCTTGATGATGGCCTCGCTCTCCTCGGGGCCGAGCGTCCAACGATGCTGCCCGTGCTCGGGGTCGCCGAATCCCATGCACCCCATGCACACCTGCGAAACGGTGATATCGCTGGTTCCGAGCTTCGTGTACTTCATTCTGGCCTCCTATCTCGCGTATGGTGACCCGAGTATACGTAACGCAACGTTACTTGTAAAGCATTTTATTTTCTCTCTGTCTGTTATTTGCCATGGAAGCATGTTGCGCGTACGATTATCGAAGCCGTATACGACAAACAGGTTCTAGGCGTGAGCAGGGACAGGACGATGGCAGACTTCATCAGAGCGCGAAGCGAGGAGCAAAAAGAGCAGCGCCTGGACGAGATCAAGCGCGCAACCGACGAGCTTTTCGCCGAAGTCCCCTACCACGAGGTCACGCTCGCGCGCATCGCTGAGCGCCTCGGCTGGTCGCGGGCCGCGCTCTACAAGTACGTGAACACCAAGGAGGAGATCTTTCTCGAGATCTGCGCCGACAAGCGCCGCGCCTACAACGCCGACCTGCTCGCCGCCTACCCCGCGGGCTGCGCGTACTCCCCCGCCGTCCTCGCCGAGGTCTGGGCCGAGCAGCTCGCTGCGCACCGCACCTACCTGCGCTACGCCGATTTGCTGTTCAACGTGATCGAGACCAACGTGAGCGTCGCGTGCCTCGCCGCCTACAAGAAGGATTACTACGCCGGCCAGGATGAGCTCGCCACGCGTCTCGTCGAGAACCTCGGCATGGAGCTCGCTCGGGCGCATCAGCTCCTCAACGCCATCTTCTATCACGCGATCGGCATCGCCGGCTGGTGCTGGGAGAACCCGCTCGTGATTGAGGCCGTGGCGTACGCGGGCATCACGCGACGAACGGTCGATTTCCGCGCCGAGATGCGCGACTTCATCGAGATGTG
>CAZLGF010000136.1:0-2722 GCA_964558955.1 uncultured Coriobacteriaceae bacterium | reverse complement strand
ACCTCCTCGGAAGCGTCCCGCGTCCGCCACGTCCCGGCGTGGGGCCCGGGGGCCCCGGAGTTGTCTATCGTTCGGCGCACGTCGCACGCACCGGGGTTCCGCCGCGCGCTCCCTGATGAGGGCGTGCAGGGTCTCCCAATCCTGACCCTTGATGAGGGTGCGCATGGCGTGCCGATCTGCAATCAGGTCGACGATCATCTCGACGAGTCCCGGGACGGGATCGTCGGCCGAGGGCGAGAGCAGAAACACCGCTCGCACCTCCCGATCCGCCTCGTCCCACGTCACCGGGCGCTCGAGCAGGGCGATGGCCGCGAACGCCTCGCCCGGCTGCGCATCGACGGGATGGGGCATGGCGGCATCGTTGTCAAGGTAGGTGGATGCCGTCGCCTCGCGCCTCAGCACGAGCTCGCGGAAGTCGGGGGTGACCTCGCGCACGTCGCAGACGAGGTCGAGCAGCGCTTGGAGCGCCTCGTCCTTGTTCGCCGCATTGAGCCGCGGCAGGAACAAAGCGCGATCGATGCAGCGCGCCGCGCGCTCGCGCATGCGCCCCGCGGAAAGCTCCCAACGAAGCGAGGCGCCCTCATCGTGATCAAGCAGGCGTTGAACCTCGTACACCGGCACGGGAATCGGGGCCGACAAGCGCTCGGTGGTGAGCACGAGGTCGACATCCGTGAAGTCGAACCGAGGCAGGTCACGCGCGTCAAGCTGGTAGATCCGATCCACCAGGCAGGCGAGCTCCCGACGGCAGCGCGCCTCAAGCAGGCACGTGACGCCCGAACCCGACGCGGACACCACCGCCACGCCCAGCTTTCGAGCGACGTTGCGAGCCCGCTCGCAGGCAAGCTCGATCAGGGGCGCGAGAAGCGAGGCCTCGCCCTCTCGGGGAACCGTCCCCGGGCACTCCGCAAGCGCCGTGCAGGCTTCCGCGGCGAGCACTCGCGCCAACGGCAGGCGCGCTCGAACGTCCTCGAGAAGCAGGCCGGCGGACTCCATCCCATACCGCGCGCGCACCGCGAGCGGCCCGGCATGACGCGCGAGATCCGCGCGCAAATCGAGATCGTCGCGCAGGTCGATGCGCAGGGCGTCCCACACGCGTCCGATCATGGCGTCGGCAAGGTCCCAGTCGGCGGCCGCAGGGGCCGGAGCCGCAGCGGCGCCTGGATCGCGCATGCCGGCGAGCGCGAGCGCGATATGAACGACCTCGTCTTCAGAGAGTTCCACATCCGCCTCGCGCTCGAGATCCGCGGCAAGGCGGCGCGCGCTCGCAAGGGCGGGATCATCGGCGAGGCTCATGCGGTCGACCTCGCTGACGGAGGGCGCGGCGCACTCCGCGCGGGTCCGGGCGAGCGCTGCGGCGACATGGGCCACCATGACTCGGTGGGCGGCGACGCTCATACTGCACGGCGTCCCGCGCGTGGCCTCGTCGACACAGGATGAGATGGTTGCGAGAAGCCGTTCAGCGCCATCGTTCTCGAACGCCCGCGATACGCGATGGCTCTCGCCCTCGTGGACGTCAGCGGCATCCTCGCGTCCCCTGCTCGCCATCATCCACGGCCCCATGATGTCGGACACGTGGAGCACGGGCCCGACGCCTTTGATATCGCCGGTAATGAAATGCGCTATGCAGTGACGGCGGGCCATCTCGGGCCCGGTGATGCGAATGCCGTAGTGCGAGCGGCGCTCGATCGCGAGACCGAACTGCTCGATGACGCAACCCACCTGCTTCAGATCGTAGGACACCGTGGAGCGCGACACGTAAAGGGCGCGCGCCAGGTCCTTCAGCTTGACCCATTCAGTGCGCATGAGGAGATCGGCCAGGAGGTAGGCGACGCGATCCGTGGGCGCCTGAGGCACCGCTGCGTCGCGCACGGAACCGCGCTCTCCAAGCTTCCAGATCTCGAACCGCCCTCGATCGCTCACGACGAGACGGTACCCATGCCCATGTCTGAGCTCGATGGCGGCGAAGCTCTCCATGGAGGCATTGGCGCGGCGCACATAGGTGCGCACGGTGCGAATGCTCACGCCGAGCTCCTCGGCGACGACGGCGGGCAGGATCCCTGGCTTCGACTCGATGTACGTCACAAAACGCGCATCCTCCATGCAGGTCCGCCCTCCCTTCATCACGCCTTGTCGGCCCAACTGTATGTTCCATGCTATCGAAAGTGAGGGGTTAATTTTATCGCATGAATTGCCTGCGTACCGGAAGCTCACCTGAACTGAGACTCTTTCCCCAGCTTTTGGCATCCGCAGAATCTGTAAGATTCGTGTTAGATGTTCCAGCGATTGCCGTTTACGGCTGATATCCGACCACTCGCCCTCAGCCTCCATCCATGGGATAAGGTCAGAGCGCCCATCGGGCCGGCAGGGATGCCACGGCGCATGCAGGGTCGCGAAACGCCGGGAGCCCGGCACCCCTCGGGGTGCCGGGCTCCTCGTACGTGAGCAACCAGGCTCAGACCTCAGGCGGCAGGCGCCTTACACCTCGGCGTAGAGGTCCTTCAGCTTGGTGAGGTGCTGATAGCGAGCCATCGCCGCTTCCTCGTTAGCCTGGAAGAGCTTCTCGGCGCGCTCCGGGAACTCGTTGGTCAGACGCGCGTAGCGGGCCTCGTTCATCAGGAACTCCTGATAGCCGCCCTTCGGCTCCTTGGAGTCGAGCGTGAACTTCTTGCCGGTGGGAGCACTCGGGTTGAAGCGGAAGAGGTTCCAATAGCCGCACTCAACA
>CAZLGF010000135.1:0-2796 GCA_964558955.1 uncultured Coriobacteriaceae bacterium | reverse complement strand
TCGAGACCTTCGGCTTCCACATGGTCGAAATGGAGTGCCGTCAGCACTCGCTCGTGCACACCCGCGCTCTCGACGATATCCGCGCTCGCGGCATCCACGGCGAGCGCGGGGCGCTCGACCCCATGACGCGCGAGGTCCTCGACACGTTCCGCGCCATCGGCTCGATCCAGCGGCGCTACGGCGAGCGGATGGCGCGCCGCTACATCATCTCGTTCACCAAGTCCGCCCAGCACGTGGCCGATGTCTACGAGCTCGCGCGCCTCGCCTTCGCGCACGCCGAGGACGTGCCCGCCCTCGACGTCATCCCGCTCTTCGAGCAGGTCGAGGATCTCGAGAACTGCGTCGCCGTGCTCGACGAGATGCTCGCGCTCCCCGACGTTCAGCGCCGTCTCGCCGAGACGGGCCGCACGATGGAGATCATGCTCGGCTACTCCGATTCCGCGAAGGACGAGGGGCCCGTGACGGCGACCTTCGTGTTGCACCGCGCGCAGGAGCGCATCGCCAGCTGGGCCGCGGAGCACGACATCAACCTCGTGCTCATGCACGGCCGCGGCGGCGCTGTGGGCCGCGGCGGCGGTCCTGCGAACCGCGCCGTCCTCGCGCAGCCGGCGGGCTCGGTCAACGGCTGCTTCAAGGTCACCGAGCAGGGCGAGGTCATCTTCGCGCGCTACGGCAACCCCGCGCTCGCCGCGCGCCACATCGAGACGGTCGCCGCGGCGACCCTGCTGAACTCCGCCCCCTCGGTCGAGCGGTGCAACACCGAGATGACCGAGCGCTACGCGCCTGTGGCCGATCGCCTGAGCGCGGTCGCGCGCGAGCGCTACCTGTCCCTGCTCAACACCGACGGCTTCGCGCCCTGGTTCTCCACGGTGACCCCGCTCACGGAGGTGGGCCTGCTGCCCATCGGCTCGCGCCCGGCGAAGCGCGGCCTCGGTGCGCAGTCCCTCGATGACCTCCGCACCATCCCGTGGGTGTTCTCATGGTCTCAGGCGCGCATCAACTTGGCCGCATGGTATGGGTTCGGAGCCGCGTGCGAGGCCCTCGACGACCTCGCGCTGCTGCGCCGCGCCTACGAGGAATGGCCGCTCTTCTCGACCTTCGTCGACAACATCGAGATGTCGATCGCCAAGACCGACGGCCGCATCGCCAAGATGTACCTCGCCCTCGGTGACCGGGAGGCCCTCGCCGACGAGGTGTACCGCGAGATGCAGCGCACGCGCGCCTGGACGCTGGCCATTGTGGGTGACGCCTGGCCGCTCGAGCACCGTCACGTCCTTGGTCGCGCCGTCCGTGTGCGCAACCCCTACGTCGATGCGCTCTCGCTCGCCCAGGTTCGCGCCCTGCGGGCGGTGCGCGCCTCACAGGGGGAGCTCTCCGACGAGGCCAAGCGGGCCTACCTGTCGCTCATCCTCTCCACGGTGGCGGGCGTCTCGGCCGGCCTGCAGAACACGGGGTGATGCGTCGGCGTCGCTTGGGGGCGCTCCACCTAAATCACATGAACATACGTTCGCTCCATACGGGCTGACCTGCGGTGATGGGAAAAATAAATTTCCCTACCCCAAAACCTTCTCTCCGTCAAGTCAATTCTTGCTTAACGGTATCAGCTTGGTAAACTAGAAGGCTGCGATATGCGCCTGCGGGCCATCTGTGCCCCGAGGCCGCGCTCGCGCGCCCCATTCGGGGCAAAGCGTCCTGTGAGAAGGAGGAACCAGCTGGTGGCAACGTTAATCCCCCAAGCAACGCCAACCGAACGCGCCCGTGTCAACTTCGGCAAGATCCCGCAGACGATGGATCTGCCCAACCTCATCTCCGTCCAGAAGGACTCCTTCGAGCGGTTCATGAACGAGGGCCTGCGCGAGGCGTTCCGCGAGTCGAGCCCCATCCTCAGCCAGAACCACGTCCTCGAGATGACCTTCCACGACCACCAGTTCGGCGATCCGCCGCACACGGTGGAGGAGTGCCGCGAGAAGGACATGACCTATCAGGCCCCGCTGCTCGCCGAGGTGCACCTCACCAACCGCGAGACCGGTGAGATCAAGATGCAGCTCGTCTTCATGGGCGAGTTCCCCATGATGACCGAGCAGGGCACCTTCATCATCAACGGCACCGAGCGCATCGTCGTCTCGCAGCTCGTCCGCTCGCCCGGCGTCTACTACTCCTCCGAGCTGGATGGCGGCAAGCGGGTCTTCAAGGCCCAGGTCATCCCGGCCCGCGGCGCCTGGCTTGAGTTCGAGGTCGACAAGCGCGACCAGCTCGTCGTGTCCATCGACCGCAAGCGCAAGCAGAGCGCCACGATGCTGCTGCGCGCCCTCGGCATCGCCACCACCAACGACGAGATCTTCGAGCTCCTCGGTGACTCCGACGTGGTGAAGCGCACCATCGAGCGCGACACCGCCCTCACCCGCGAGGACGCCCTCATCGAGATCTACCGCCGTCTGCGCCCGGGCGAGCCGCCCACGGTCGACGCCTCGCGCTCGCTGCTCGAGGGCCTGCTGTTCAACAGCCAGCGCTACGACCTCGCGCGCGTGGGCCGCTACAAGGTCAACAAGAAGCTCGGCCTCACCACCGCCGAGGACGTGCAGATCCTGACCGACGAGGACATCGTCGCCACGCTGCGCTACCTCCTGGCGCTCGCGGCGGGCGAGCCCGGCTACCAGACCGACGACATCGACCACTTCGGCAACCGCCGCGTGCGCACGGTGGGCGAGCTCATCGCCAACCAGTTCCGCATCGGCATGAGCCGCAGGAGAGGCGCCGCGCTCGCGCAGCTTTTGCGCACGGCTTTTCAGCTCTTCG
>CAZLGF010000134.1:0-2829 GCA_964558955.1 uncultured Coriobacteriaceae bacterium | reverse complement strand
GCCCCGCAAACGCGAGGCCGAACGATGTGCTATGCTTCTCTATCCGCGAGACGCCGTCGAGCGAATTCTCGCTGGTACCTTGACAGGTCGACTTCGATGCCCGGCGCCCAGGCCGCGGCATCCCGGCGACCTCTCATCCATGAGGGGGCGACTGGTTTCGACACGATAGTTCTGAGAGAGGAAGCAGGCCGTGGTCTCCTCGCCACGTTAAACAGGGGTACTGTCAAACGAATTGACAAGAACAACTCTTACGAGCCCCAGCTGGCTCTTGCTGCTTAAGTAAAAGCGGCACGCCAATCCCGGGAACGTCCCCGAACCGGGTGCGGTGTCATCTCAGGGGAATGCTCCCGCGCACGTAATCGGTATGGCGCGGGCTAAGACCGAACCGGTTAGGACGCCGCGAGCGTGTCGCTGCGCGCAACGCGCCCGAATCTAAATCAGCGACTGAGCCTGGAGATGCCGATCAGGGAGCTGTCGTGGACCGGAGTTCGATTCTCCGCGCCTCCACCACCCATTCATGCCGGACGTCCACGCAGGGCGCCCGGCACACATATGCCGCCGTACCCCGCACGGTCAGACCGCGTTTTCGCATACGCTCACGCCCTTTTTTCATACGTCTGGAGCCTTGTGTATACGATCGCACGTACCGGGGGAAGGTACGTAACGGCTTCGTCGACACCCTCCCTCTGCCTCTGGCTCGGCGGAGCTCAGACCGCGACCGCGGTCGCCTAGGGACCTCAGAGAAAGGAAGGCAGTATGAAGGGCTACGCGATGCTCAAGATCGGGGAGTCGGGCTGGATCGAGAAGGAGCGACCCGCGTGCGGGCCGCTCGACGCGATCGTTCGTCCCCTCGCCGTCGCCATCTGCACGTCCGACGTTCACACCCTGTGGGAAGGCGCTATCGGTGAGCGCCATAACATGATCCTCGGCCATGAGGCCTGCGGCGTCGTCGACGAGGTCGGCGAGCTCGTCAAGGACTTCAAGCCCGGCGACCGGGTGCTCATCCCCGCCATCACCCCCGACTGGAACTCCCTCGAGGCCCAGGCCGGCTACTCCATGCACTCCGGCGGCATGCTCGCGGGCTGGAAGTTCTCCAACTTCAAGGACGGCGTGTTCTCCGAGTACTTCCACGTCAACGACGCTGACGGCAACCTCGCCCACCTGCCCGAGAACATCGACCCGGTCGACGCCTGCATGCTCTCCGACATGGTTCCCACGGGCTTCCACGGGGTCGAGCTCGCCGACGTCCAGTTCGGCGACTCCGTGCTCGTGATCGGCATCGGCCCGGTGGGCCTCATGAGCGTGGCCGCCGCCACCATGCGCGGCGCCTCCCACATCATCGCCGTGGGCACGCGTCCGGTGTGCGTCGAGGCCGCCAAGCTGTACGGCGCGGACGAGTTCGTCTCCTACAAGGACGGCCCGATCGCCGAGCAGGTGCTCGCGATGACCAACGGCGCGGGCGTCGACAAGGTCATCGTCGCCGGCGGCGGCGTGGACACCTTCGAGGACGCGGTCAAGGTTCTCAAGCCCGGCGGCAAGATCGGAAACGTCAACTACCTCGGCGGCGGCGACTTCGTCACCATCCCGCGCGTGGAGTGGGGCGTCGGCATGGGCCACAAGGAGATCAACGGCGGCCTCATGCCGGGCGGCCGTCTGCGCATGGAGAAGCTCGGCTCGCTCGTGAGCTCCGGGCGCCTCGACGTGCACCCGCTGGTGAGCCACGTCTTCGACGGCTGGGAGCATCTCGAGGAGGCCCTCTTCATGATGCGCGACAAGCCGCGCGACCTCATCAAGCCGGTGGTCCGGATCGAGTCGTAACAGCTCAAGACCAGCACGCAGCATACGTTCGCACGAGACGTCGGGCCGCTCGAGAGGGCGGCCCGCGCCGCATGAGAGGAGAGGGCGCGTGAAGATCCTCATGGTGTCGGGGTTCCTCGGCGCGGGGAAGACCACCTTCATCACCACGATGGCGCGGGTCACCGGGCGCGACTACGTGGTGCTCGAGAACGAGTATGGACAGACCGACATCGACAGCCAGCTCATCAAGTCCGAGACCGGCATGGAGGTCTACGAGCTCGCCCAGGGCTGCGTCTGCTGCACCATGAAGCAGGACTTCGCCGCCTCGATCCTGACGATTGCGAACACCCTCGACCCCGAGATCCTGATCGTCGAGCCCACGGGGGTCGCGCGCCTCTCGAGCCTGATCGAGAACGTGGGCCGCGTCTCCTACGAGCGGATCGAGCTCCTCGCCCCCGTGACCATCGTGGACGGCCTCGTCTTCGAGCGGCAGCTCGCCCGTGGGGACGACATCTTCCTCGACCAGCTGCGCCACGCCCCCACCATCGTGGTCTCCAAGGTCGAGCACGCCGACCCCGCGCTGCTCGCGGCGATCGAGGGGCGGCTGCGCGAGATCAACCCGCAGGCCGAGATCGTGCTCGGCGACTACGCGTCCCGCGACGCCTCGTGGTTTCGCGGCTTGCTCGAGCGCTACGCCGACGGTCGCCCGGTCGCGCCCGCGGGCAACGAGGACGCCGATCTGGAGACGGTGACCCTGCATCGCGTGTCGCTCGACTCCCCCGCCAAGCTCGTCGCCTTCCTCGACGCCGTGTCGTTCGGCGTGTTCGGCCGAGTGCTGCGAGCCAAGGGGCACCTCCCGTGCGCCGGCGCGTGGCTGCGGTTTGACGTGGTCGACGGGATCTGGGGAATCACGGGCTTCGAGGGCGCGGAACCCGATGAGTCCGAGGTTGTCTTCATCGGGCACGACCTCATGCGCGGATGGCTCCGCGAGGTGCTCGTGCCCGCATACCGCAAGAGCCTCGTCGGGGCGAG
>CAZLGF010000133.1:0-2859 GCA_964558955.1 uncultured Coriobacteriaceae bacterium | reverse complement strand
CCGCGAGCAGTTCGAGATGCGCACCCACAAGCGCCTCATCGACATCCTCGACCCCACCGCCGGCACCGTCGACTCGCTCATGCGTCTCGACCTCCCCGCGGGCGTGGACATCGACATCAAGCTCTAAGCGCACCTCACATACGCGCTGCGCACGCGCCCCTGGCTCGGTCCACGAGCTGGGGGCGCTTTCTTGTTTGCGCACGCCGTGCCCCTCGTCGTCGCGTCGTTGCCACGCGCGCTGCCATGCCCGCCGCCGATGCGCTCCGTGCGATGGGCCGCCCGCGGTGCCATGCACTCCCTGCCGCTTGCCTGTTTTGGTCTGACCGCTTGCCGAAACCCGCGCCGCTCCGTCCAGCGGCGCGAATGAGATTCTGGGCGCCTCGGTATAACCCACTACGTGTGTGCAAATTCATCCCCAACGAAAGGAGTGGTTCATGCAAGAACCCAGCAAGCGCGTGCGCGACCTCCTCGCCTCAATGACCGTCGAGCAGAAGATGGTTCAGCTGAGCTGCATCATGCCGGCGATGTGCGTGGAGAACGGCGCCTTCTCGCGCGAGAAGGCCGAGCAGTCCATGCCGCAGGGCATCGGCCGCTTCACGCAGTGGGCCAACACCTTCGTGCGGAGCCCGCGCGAGACCATCGAGGCCTATAACGAGATCCAGCGCTACATCATCGAGAAGTGCGGCGTGCCCGCGATCATCCAAAACGAGAGCTCGACCGGTCTCGTCTCGGTGTTCGGCACGGTCTTCCCGATCCCGCTCGCGCTCTCGGCGACCTGGGAGCCCGAGCTGTCGCGCAAGATGGGCGAGGTCATCACCAAGGAGGGGCGGGCGACCGGCGCTAAGGTCATGATGAGCCCGGTGGCCGATGTCGCGCGCGAGGGCCGCTGGGGCCGCGTGGGCGAGACCTTCGGCGAGGACCCGCTCGTGTGCTCCCGCTTCTCGGCCGAGGAGGTCAAGGGCATCCAGGGCGACGACTACACCAAGAACTGCTCCGCGCTTGCCAAGCACTTCATGGGCTACGGCTCATCCGAGGTGGGCATCAACTGCGCCACCATCAACATCGCGCCCAAGGAGCTCTACGAGGTCTACGGCATGCCGTTCGAGGCCGCCATCAAAGAGGCCGACATGCAGGGCGCCATGGTCACCTATTCCGAGATCGACGGCCTCCCGATGTCGGTCAACAGCCACTACACGCAGGAGATCCTCCGCGAGCGCATGGGCTTCACGGGCGTGCTCGTCTGCGACGGCCACTCCATCCCGCGCGTGATCGAGCAGCAGGGCATGTACGCTGATCGCGCCGAGCTCGCGGCCGCCTCGCTCAAGGCCGGCATCGACGCCGACACCATGACCACCACGGTCTACGACCACATTCCCGAGGCGGTGGAGCGCGGTCTCGTCTCGATGGAGGAGCTCGACGCGTGCGTCCTGCGCATCCTGCAGCAGAAGGAGGAGCTCGGCCTGCTGGATGACCCCTACCTCGACCCGGATGCCGCGGAGGCGGCCTTCGGCACGCCCGAGGCTCGCGCGCTCTCGCAGGAGGTCGCGGCCAAGTCCCTCACGCTCCTCAAGAACGAGGGCGGCGTCCTGCCGCTCAAGCAGGGCCTCGGCACGGTGGGCGTGGTTGGGCCCTTCGCCGAGCGCCTCATGTCCATGTTCGGCGGCTACGCCTACCCGTGCATGATGGGCGGGTTCATGGGCATGGTCTTCGACAAGACCGACGAGGTCAAGATGGAGGGCTTCGCCGACATGGCGGAGAAGATGTTCGACATCGAGCCCATCCGCGCGCGCATGTACCGCGACCCGTCCAAGAGCTTCCAGGACAACCTCAATGAGTGGCTCATGCGCGACTATGGCATGACGATGCTGACCGATGAGCTCGAGCAGGCGCTGCCCGGCACCAAGGTCGTCTACGCGTACGGCCCGCACAACAACGCCGAGAACTGGCGCGACGAGATCGCCGAGACGGCCGCGGCCATGGCCGACTCCGACGTGATCATCTTCGCGGCGGGCGAGGTCACGGGCTTCGGTCCCGAGGCGACGTCCGGCGAGGGCACGAACAACCCCGACCTCTCGCTTCCCGGCCATCAGCAGGCGATGCTCGAGGCCCTGGCCGAGCTGGGCAAGCCCATCATCATGGTGCTCTTCAACGGTCGCGCGCTCGCGCTGGGCGAGGCCGAGCCGCTCTGCGACGCCATCCTCGAGGCCTGGTACCCCGGTCCGTCGGCCAGCACCGTCGTGGTGCAGGCCCTGACGGGCGCCATCAACCCGGGTGGCAAGCTCACCGTCACCGTGCCTCAGATCTCGAGCCAGTGCCCCATCTACTACGGCACCAAGACCGGCGCGGGCTACATGACGATCAAGCAGGAGCCCGCGAAGGACGTTCTCCAGCCGCTCTACCCGTTTGGCTACGGCCTGTCCTACACCACGTTCTCGATCCACGACCTCGTGGTCGACGAGCAGGTGGCCGTGGGCGACGCGTTCACGGCGCAGGTCAAGGTCACCAACACCGGTGACGTGGCGGGTGACGAGACGGTGCAGATCTACACGCACTCCGTCTGCCCGACCATCAACCGGCCCATCAAGGAGCTGCGCGCGTGGAAGCGCGTCACCCTCGAGCCGGGCGAGACCAAGACCGTGACGTTCACGCTCGACACGCGTCAGTTCGGCTACCTGAACGCGAAGGATGAGTTCGTGGTCGAGGCGCGCCCGCAGGACGTGTTCGCGTGCTCCGACAGCTCGACCATCGTCGAGCGCGCCCGCATCGAGTTCACGGGTGAGGACACGAACGTTCAGGACGATCGCGTCTTCGACTTCGGCGTGACGGTCGCGTAGCGACGACCACGCGCACAGGGACGCT
>CAZLGF010000132.1:0-2868 GCA_964558955.1 uncultured Coriobacteriaceae bacterium | reverse complement strand
GAGGCCGCGGGGCCCCGGGGGATGACCCCCGGGGCCCCTTTCGGCGTTTGGGGGGCGTCTTTCTCACATTGGCCCGCGGTGTCTGATGGTTCTAAGACCGTGCATGCCTTTCAGGTTGACGTGGTAGGCTGTACTTCCTTACGCGACGGATTCGACAAGTGAGGGAGGGCGTGCATGTTCACCGTGTTCGTGATCGGCAACATTGCTTCGGGCAAGAGCACCGCCGCGCGTCATCTCGCACAAGCTGGAGGGCGCCTCATCGACTTGGATGAGGTTGCAAAGGGGCTGTACGAGCCCGGGTCGCGCTTGGTTGCGGACCTACGGGACGCATTCGGATCTGAGATCATCGACGTGGATGGCGGCATCGATCGTCGCGCGCTCGCACAGCGCGCGTTCGCGAGCCCGGAGGCGACTGAGCAGCTCAACGCCTTGGTCCATCCTGCAGTCAAGCAACGTCTCGAGGACCTTCTGGCCATGCCGGAGAACCCCGATGCGATGCGGTCCCCTGTGTCCTGGTCGGTGGTTGAGATCTCGGTTGCCCGCTCGTTTGCCGATGTGCTCGCTCGCGCCGATGAGGTCATCGCCATCACGGCGCCGGTTGAGGTGCGGTGCGCGCGTGCGGTGGCGCGGGGAATGGATGAGCACGACTTCTGGCGTCGCGCGGCGGCGCAGCCGACTGAGTCGGAGCTGTGCGCCCTTGCGACGCGCGTGATCGACAATCAAGCAGGCGACGATTCGCTGTTTGCCGCCCTCGATGCGTGGCTCGTCGAACGGGGTCTCGACGGTTCCGTGCGCGCGACGGGTGAGTCGCATGCCTAGGCGCTCCTCCTCGCGCTCACGGCGGTCTTCTGGCTCGCGTCGCCAGCAGACGCGTCCTCGCTGGCGTCGCATCGCATGGTATCGTTTGATTCCTTTGGCCCTTGTCTTGCTGTGCGGCACGTGCTCATGGGCCTTTTCATACGCTCCGTCCTCGCTTCTCGCGTCGCTCTACCCGTTGTCGTACGAGTCGTACATCATGGCGTCTAGCGCGCGCCATGAGGTCGACCCCTTCCTGGTCGCCGCGGTCATCGAGGTTGAGTCGGGTTGGGATGCGGACGCCGTCTCGAGCAAGGGGGCATACGGACTCATGCAGCTTCTGCCCGAAACTGCTCAAGACATGATTGATCTCGGCATCGTCGACAGCGATGCCTATGACCCCGATGATCTGAGCGATCCCGAGACGAACATCGAGTTCGGTACCGCGTACCTCGCGTATCTGATCTCGTATTTCAACGGGTCGATCTCGCATGCGATCGCGGCATACAACGCGGGGCTCTCTAACGTGGTCGCGTGGGCGGATGAGGACACCGTGCTGCATAACGCGATCACGTTTCCCGAGACCCAGGCCTATCTCATCCGGGTGAGCAACGCGTGGACGCGCTATCAGGAGCTCTATGCGGGCGAGCTTGCCGTGACGGAGGATGATGACGCGGAAGGGGATGACTGACGTGGGGACCTTCGAGGTTGAGCGCGTGGGCGGGGAGCTCAAGCGCTTCGGGGCCGCCGGTGATCCGGCGAGCTTTCAGGTCGTCGCTCCCTATGAGCCGGCGGGCGATCAGCCCGAGGCCATCGCGTCGCTCGTTCGCGGCGTTCAGGAGGGTGATCGCTATCAGACGCTGCTCGGGGTGACGGGTTCGGGCAAGACGTTCACCATGGCGAAGGTCATCGAGGCGGTTGGCAAGCCCACGCTTGTCATGGCGCCCAACAAGACCCTCGCCGCCCAGCTCGCCAGCGAGCTCAAGGAGTTCTTCCCGCACAACGCGGTCGTCTACTTCGTCTCGTATTACGACTACTACCAGCCTGAGGCCTACGTGCCGCAGAGCGACACCTACATCGAGAAAGACGCCTCCATCAACGAGGAGGTCGAGATGCTGCGCCATCAGGCGACGGCCTCGCTCCTCTCACGGCGCGACGTGATCGTCGTGGCGTCGGTCTCATGCATCTACGGCATCGGAAGCCCGGAGGATTACGCCGGGCTCGCCCCCAACGTCGACAAGCGCACGCCGCTCGAGCGCGATGACTTCATTCACGCGCTCATCGACATCCAGTACGATCGCAATGACTTCGATCTGGCGCGCGGGACGTTCCGGGTGCGCGGAGACGTCGTGGACGTCTACCCCCCGTATGCCGAGCACCCGCTCCGATTCGAGTTCTTTGGCGACGAGGTTGAACTCATCGCTGAGATCGACGAGGTCACGGGTGAGATCCTGCGCGAGTACGACGCCATTCCCGTATGGCCGGCCTCGCATTACGTGACCGAGCGCCCCAAGATCAAAGCCGCCCTCAAGACGATCGAGGAGGAGCTCGAGGCGCGTGTCGCCGAGCTCAGGGCGGCCGACAAGCTGCTTGAGGCCCAGCGCCTCCAGCAGCGCACCTCCTATGATCTTGAGATGCTCGAGACCATGGGCTACTGCAACGGCATCGAGAACTACTCGCGCCACCTCGATGGGCGCCGCCCGGGCGAGCCCCCGTTCACGCTCATCGACTACTTCCCCAAGGACATGCTCTGCATCATCGACGAGAGCCACGTGACGGTGCCGCAGATCCGCGGTATGCACGAGGGCGACCGCTCGCGCAAGGTGACGCTCGTGGAGCACGGGTTCCGCCTGCCGTCTGCGCTCGACAACCGCCCGCTGCGCTTCGATGAGTTCGAGGCCCGCGTACCGCGCTTCATCTACGTCTCCGCCACGCCCGGCGACTACGAGCTTCGCGTGAGTCAGAACAACGTGGAGCAGATCATCCGTCCCACGGGTCTGCTCGACCCCAAGATCGACGTGCGGCCCGTGCGCGGGCAGATCGATGACCTCATCGACGAGATCAAGGCGCGCG
>CAZLGF010000131.1:0-2906 GCA_964558955.1 uncultured Coriobacteriaceae bacterium | reverse complement strand
TCGGAGCCCGAGATCGAGAAGAACGGCACCCCGGCCTCGCCGGCCACGGCCTTGGCGAGCAGCGTCTTGCCCGTGCCCGGAGGGCCCACGAGCAGCGCGCCGCGCGGCAGGCGCGCGCCGATGTCCTCGTAGCGCTTGGGGTTCTCAAGGAAGTCGACGACCTCCTTGAGCGACTCCTTGGCCTCTTCCTGGCCGGCTACGTCGCGAAACGTCACGCCCACGTCCTTGGAGGCGACGATGCGCGCGCCGCTCTTGCCCAGGCCGCCCGAGCCGCCGAAGCCACCCCCACCGAAGTTCATCGAGGGCGCGTCATCGCCCATGGCCTTCTTCATGCGACGGTTGATCCACCAACCGAGGAGGAAGAAGACCAGGATGGGAAGCACGAGCGTGATGAGGTAGTACGTCCAGATGCTCGAGTCGCTGCTCGGTATGGTGACGCTGACATCCGCGCCCGACTCCTGGATGAGCTGGATCAGCGTGTCCTCCGAGCCCGGCATCACCGTCGTGCTGTACGCGACGCCCTCATCGTCGCCGGTGCGCGTGTACAGAGCCTCGTACTCGCCGGTGGTGTAGTCGATCGCGTCGACCTTCCCGTCCTCGAGATCCTCGAGGAGCGTGCTGTAGCTCACCTCGGTGATCTGCACCTGCGTCGTTGAGATGTTGGGGAACAGGAGGGTGTTGAGGAGCAGGTAGACCAAGATCGCGATCAATACGTACACGATCATGTTGCGTCTGCGTTTGTTATCGTTCATCTCCATGGGCAAGGCTCCGTTCTCGGATGAAGGCAACGTACAGAGCATACCCACGCTTCCCGCGGCTAGTCAAAAGCTCAACAAACCCCGCGAGGTAAACGGATCGGCGCCCGCGCGGCGCGCACCCCGCCCCGGCGGGCGGCCGCGGGTCGCCTCACGAGAAAAGTCCGCCCTCATAGTGGTAGTCGTTGGACGCATGGGGGCAGAGCTGCCAAAACGCCACGGCGGACGCGGCCGCCACGTTGAGCGAGTCGACCCCGTGCGCCATCGGGATCCGCACCGCCCGATCGCACCGCGCGATGGTCCGCGCGTCGAGGCCGGCTCCCTCGGTCCCCATGAACAGCGCGAGCCGGTCGATCGTGGCGAGCGCGGGATCGTCGAGTGAGACCGAGTCATCGCTCAGAGCCATCGCCGCGCAGGTGAAGCCAGCCGCATGAAGCGTCGCGATCCCCTCGCGCGGCCAGGCGGAGGCCGTGCTCCCGATGCGCGTCCACGGGACCTGAAAGACCGTGCCCATCGAGACGCGGACGGCCCGGCGGTAGAGCGGGTCGCAGCACGTGGGGCTCACGAGCACGCCGTCGACGTTCAGGGCGGCAGCCGAGCGGAAGATCGCCCCGACGTTCGTGTGGTCGACGATGCCCTCGAGCACGCACACGCGCACGGGGCGGCCGGCGGCTCGCGCGCAGAGCTCATCAAGCAGCGCCTCGGCCGTCGGCATGAGGGGTCGCCGACAGGCGCAGAGCGCGCCGCGCGTCACCGAGAAACCCGTCAGCTCCTCCATGAGCTCCATGGGCGCCACGAAGGCGGGCACCTCGGGCCCGACGCTCTCGAGCACGGGAGCCAGCTGGTCGAGCCAGCGCTCACCGAGCAGAAAGCTCACCGGCTCCATCCCGGCCGCGAGCGCGCGCTCGATCACCTTGGCGCTCTCGGCGATGAAGATGCCCTTCTCGGGTTCGAGGACCGATCTGAGCTCGCGCTCGGTGAGGCGCGTGTAGGCATCGAGCCGCTCGTCGTCGAGCGCGTCGACGGGGATGATGGTCGCGGGCATCAGGCGTCTCCTCGCGACGCGGCGGCGCGACGGCCCGAGGAAGCGAGGATCAGCGTGCGCATGCGTCGCTCCTCACATAGGTCGCGAACGTGTAGACGACCCCCTCATCGCCCATGCCGGCCTCGATCACGGCGGGCTCGGTCTCCGCGGCGAGCGTCCACGCCGGGTCGGCATCGAGGTCGGGAAAGAACGTGTCGGCCGGCCTGACGCATCGGTTGCGGGTCACGGCGACCCGGCGGCACCACGGCAGAAGCTCCCGGTAGACCACGCCCCCGCCGATGACCCAGGCCTCGTCCTCATCGGCGACGGCGGCGAGCGCCTCGTCAACCGAGCGGACCACCTCGACGTCGGCGCGCGCGTAGGCGGGGTCGCGCGTGAGGACGATGTTCCGCCGGTTCTTGAGCGGTCGTCCCCCCGGGAAGCTTTCGAGGGTCCTCCGTCCCATGATGACGGAGCGCCCCGTCGTGAGCTCCACGAAGCGGCGCATGTCGGCGCGGTTGGAGACGAGGAGGGCGCCATCGCGCCCGATCCCCCAGTCATCGCAGACCGCGACGATCGCGGCCAGGTTTGAACAGCTCACCGAACCCTCCTTGGTCCTTAGCCGTCACATGCGCCCCACTCGACCCGCGCCCGCGGCGCAGGCGATCGCTAGACCGCGATCGGAATGTTCTTGATCTGCGGCCCGTGCTGGTAGTTCTCGACGATGAGGTCATCGGTCGTGAAGGCGTAGAAGTCCGTGACGTCGGGGTTGAGCGTCACGCGCGGCGCGGGGTATTGCGGCCGGGCGATGAGCTCGCGCACGACGTCGACGTGCCGGTCGTAGATGTGCGCGTCGACGATCACGTGCAAAAGCTCGCCCGCGATCATGCCGCTCACCTGAGCGACCATCATGAGCAGGATCGCGTACTGGCAGACGTTCCAGTTGTTGGCCGCGAGGATGTCCTGGCTGCGCTGCATGAGGCACATGTTGAGCGTGGGACGCTCATCGCCGGGCGCGTGCGTGACGTTGTAGGTCACGCTGTACGCGCATGGGTAGAGGTGCATCTCGGAGAGATCGGCGACGGTTTACATGTTCCTCATGATGCGGCGCGAGTAGGGCGCGTGGG
>CAZLGF010000130.1:0-2981 GCA_964558955.1 uncultured Coriobacteriaceae bacterium | reverse complement strand
ACAACCTGTATGGCGATATCGAGTGCTTCATGAAGTACGACATGCGCCGCACGCCTGAGTGGTTCGAGAAGGCCGAAGAGGTGCAGCGCGCCGAGGCTGAGGAGCGCAACGCCAACGACGCCAAGATCCGTGCGAAGCAGGACGAGAACGAGGCGAAGCTCTTCGGCGGCTCCGTGAGCGCGCCGCAGGCGCCCTCGACGGCCGAGGATCCCGTGCTCGCTGCCGTGTGCGACGCCGTGTCTCAGGCCTATGAGATCGACATCGCGGAGGTCGGGCAGGATCTCGAGTTTGCCTCCCTCAAGAACAACTCGTCTTCGCGCGTGCTCAAGGTCGCCATGTTCATCGGGGAGAACCTCGATCTCGACGAGGATCTCGAATTCGAGGATCTCGCCGACCTCGCCACCGTGGCAGACGTCGTCTCGATGCTCAAGGAGCGCTTGGGCTAGGCCGTAGATCGGGTAGGGCGGCGAAGCCCGGCTGGGCTCGCCGCCGCCTAGTTATCCAAGACATCGGTATGAGATGAGGGTGAACAGATGGTTGAGGAAAACCTGGTCATAGACGAGCGGCTGCTCGATCGCAATGACACCAAGTGGGCGCATCCCGGCTTTGAGGAAGAGTATTACATCGACGGTCGCAAGACGGTCGACAAGCTCACCGACCCGGAGCGTCCCTATGAGAAGCGTTTGAAATCGCGCAACAAGACCCATGTTGCGCTTGAGGAGGGTAAGCCGGCGTTCTTTGAGGAGAATCCCGACCTCGCGGAGCAAGGGGAGACCAAGGACTTCACGGTTCCCGGTTGCCCGGAGGAGCCGGATCATACCGTTCGCGTCACCGTGCGCCTTCCCAAGAAGCGTCGCCGCAAGATGCAGACGATTTTCTACATCGCGGGCGGCGCGATGCTCTACGGGTCTCCGTATATGGGCCCCATCGAGGAGTATTGCCGCGATTACAACTGCATCGTGGTGTCTCCCTGGTATCGCAGCGCCCTCGACGCGCCGTTCCCGGCTGCGATCAACGACTGCCATGCGGCGTATCAATGGATGATCGAGCATGCTGAGGAGCTCAACGTCAATCCCGATAAGGTTGTCTTGGCCGGTATGAGCGCCGGCGCGTATCTTGCGCTCGCGTTCGCGTTCCGTCTCAAGCGCTACGGGTATAAGCCGCGCGGCGTGGTGTCCCTGGACCCCATCTTCTCGGATGACCCGGCGTTTTTGTCCAATCACTACCGAAGCGATAACTGGGACAGCGACCAGATGAACAAGGTTATGAACCTGTATCTGGGCGAGGGCTGCGACCGGAGCGCCGTGAGTCCCGAGGCGCTCGTCGATAACGCCACGATCGAGGACTGCCGTGGTCTGGCGCCCATTGTCATCCATACAACCGAAAGCGATGCGGGGCGCGATCCGGCGATGGCGTTCATGAGCAAGCTCTACCAGGCGGGCACCTACGCCGAGATCCACCAATGGGGCGGCGCCTGCCACGCAACCCTGTACAACGCGCCCAAGGACAATCCCATACGTCAGCGCTACCAGGCGGTCGTTGACGGCAACATTCGGGACTTCCTCAGGTATGACATGCGCCGTTCGTGGCTCATGGAAGACGAGACAGCATCTGAACAGGAGGAGTAATCATGTCTGACATCACCTTGCGTCAGGACAACCGCCTCGATGTGAAGTGGGCTCACCCCGACGCGCTGGGAGGGGCGAACTGGAACGTTCCCGGTCTCATGGATACCTTTTTCGAGATGCGCGACAAGGATCCTGAGGAGAACATCGCGGACCGCAAGGAACAGCGCTCCTTCATGCTCGATCAGTATCTTGAGAACGAGTCGGAGAAGAGCCGCAAGCGAGGCCGCTGGGAGTTCGTCGAGGCGCCTGGCTGCTGCGAGGAGCCCGATGTTCCCGCGGAGATTTGCATCCGAATTCCCACGAACCTGAAGGATGAGGACAAGCTCGAGAACGGGAAGGTCCCCTGCATCATCGAGATCCCCGGTGGCGGGCTCTACATTGCCGGGTCCTACGAGTACTACATGTCCATGCTCAACTCCTTGAGCAAGCACCACAAGGCCGTCGTGGTTTCCATGAACTACCGCACGTGCGTTGAGGCGAAGGCTCCCGCGGCGGTCAATGATTGCCATGCGGCCTACCAGTACGTGCTCGACCATGCCGACGAGCTCAACGTCGACCCGTCGATGATCGTGGTGCACGGGTTCTCCTCGGGCGGGCAGCTCGCGCTCTGCCTGGGCTTCAGGCTCAAGAAGTATGGCATCAAGCCGCGCGGCATCGTCGCGTCCCTGCCCATCGTCGACGACGTGAACCCTGGCCAGTCGGGCACGTTCTCGTTCAGGGATGCCGAGGCCGGCACGATCAACGCATGGGATGCCGAGGCCATTCGCCTGACTATGCAGCTGTGGCTCGGGGACCGTTTCGGCGACCCCACCCTGCCGCCCGACATCCTTCCGTCCCGTGCCACGGTCGAGGATTGCGTGGGCTACCCGCCCACCTGGTTCCCCATCATCGGCGAGATGGACGGCTCGCGCGACGCCACGCTCGAGTTGATCAACAAGATGCATCAGGCGAACGTCTTCGTCGATTATCACGTGTGGGGTGGCTGCAACCACAACACGACGGACCCCTCCACGGCGCTCGGGGCCTTCATGGCGCAGGGTGACGACTACAACATTGACATTGCCCTGAAGTACGACTTCTCCCGCCCTTGGACGGAGAGCGAGTGATACCACGCGGTGCGCGCGCACGTCGAGACGGGAGGAGGTGAGGGCGCGCGGCTTGTGATGCACGCGCGCTGGGCGCTCTGGCCCGCTGCATGCGCTCGCGTCCGAGGCGCATGACACGAGGGCTGAGAGCGGAGTATACGACCGGTTAGGCAAGCCCCCTCGAAATGAGTTCGAAGGGGATATGAGGAGGACACCATGGCTGATATTACCGATGTCGAAGTCGATGTGGTTGACGGCGGCTGTCTTG
>CAZLGF010000129.1:0-2996 GCA_964558955.1 uncultured Coriobacteriaceae bacterium | reverse complement strand
CAACGCTACTCCAGGCACGCGCCGTTCGACGCAATCACATCGCGGTACCAATAATAGGAGTCCTTGGGGATGCGCGCGCGGGTCCCGCTCCCGCGATTGTCAAGGTCAACGTAGATGAAGCCGTAGCGCTTCTCAATGTTGCCGGTCGAGAGCGCCATGAGATCCAACGCCGACCACGGCATGTAGCCGATGACGTCAACGCCGTCCCGCTCCACCGCGTCGCGCAAGGCACGGATGTGCTCGCGCAAATAGGCGATGCGATAGGGGTCGTGCACCCCACCGTCGGCGGCGACCTCGTCGCGCGCGCCCAAACCGTTCTCCACGATCATGATGGGCAGCTGGTACCGGTCGTAGACCTCGTTGAGGAATATGCGCAGGCCGGTCGGGTCGATCTGCCAGCCATACTCCGACACCTTGAGGTAGGGGTTTCGCAAGCCCTTCACCAGGTTGCCGTCGGCGCGCTCGGCGTCGTCATCGGTCCCCACGCAATACGTGTTGTAGTAGCTGCATGAGTAGAAATCGGGGCGGCCATTGGCGAGCGCCTCGGCGTCGCCCGGCTCCCATGCGATATCAATGCCGTGCTCGTCAAGGTATGACCGCGCGTAGGCGGGATAGCGCCCGCGGATCATGACATCGCTGGCGAAGTACTCCCGCATCTGGTTGGTCTTCTGCGCCAGCAGCACGTCGGCGGGGCTGCACGTCATCGGATAGGTGTGCATGGCGCCGACCATGCAGCCGACCCGATAGGCGGGATCGATCTCATGCGCAAGGGCGACAACGCGCGCCGCAGCGACGAACTGATGATGGAGCGCCTGGAAGCGCAGCTGCTCGGTGTTCTCAGGGGAACCGATGGAGCAGAAGATCCCACCGCCCGTCATGATGCCGAAAGGCAGCTGGAGCACGTTGATCTCATTGAACGTGATCCAGTAGCGCACCTTGCCGCGGTACCGGCGAAGCACCGCCTCGCAATAGCGCAGGTAGCACCCGATCATCTCGCGCGACGACCACCCTCCGCGCTTCGCGAGGGCGAACGGCGGCTCGTAGTGCGAAAGCGTCACCACCGGCTCGATACCGTGCGCGCGAAGCTCGTCGAACACCGCGTCGTAGAAGGCGAGCCCTTCCTCGTTGGGCTCCGCCTCGAGCCCGGTTGGGAAGATGCGCGTCCACGCGATCGACATGCGATACGCCTTGAGCCCCATGCCCGCCATGAGCTCGATGTCCTCGGTGTGACGGTGGTAGAAATCGGATGCCTCATGCGAGCTGTAGTAGCGCCCGGGCAGCACCCCGTCAGTCTCCTCGCGATGATCGGCCTTGATGCCCTGAGCGAGGACGTCGATAACGCTCACACCCTTGCCGCCCTCGTTCCAGCCGCCCTCGACCTGATTGGCGGCTGTCGAGGCGCCCCAGAGAAAGTCGTTCTTCATGGCTTCCCACTTTCTTGCGCGGTCGGGCCGCGCGAACGGCCCGACCCCTCGCTCCGCAACGTTCGACGCTAGATCTCGGGCTCAAGGTCCTTGAAACCGACGAAGAACGTGATCAGGAAGGTGATGACGAAGGTGGCGACCACCGATCCGATACCGAGCAGCACGCTGACGCCGCCGGGAATGAAGATGAGCATCGTGAGGACGCTCGGGGTGGCGAAGGCGGGGGCGGCGAGCCCGACGACGCCCATGATGAACCCGCCGATGCCGGCGCCGGCGAGCATGGAGAAGAAGGGGCGCTTCATGCGCAGGTTCACGCCGTAGAGCGCCGGCTCAGTGATGCCCAGGAGCGCCTGGAGCGTGGCGGAGAAGCCCGTTGACTTGAGCTTGGCGTTCCTGGTCCTCACCGCGACGGCGCAGGCGGCGCCCGCCTCGGCGATGTTGGCGGAAAGACCGCTCACCAGGAAGATCGGGTCGAACCCTTGCGTCGAGAACATCTGGACGATCAGCGGAGTAGAGGCGTTATGCGTGCCCGTGAGCACCATGAGCGGGAAGAGCACCGCGTTGATGGCCACGGCGATCGGGCCCCAATCCTGCATGAAGAGACAGGCCTGGAACATGAGGTTGTTGAGCGCGTTGGCGACCGGGCCCACGACGCAGAGCATGAAGACACCGGTGATGAGCAGCGAGATCATCGGACGCAGGAACATCGACACGATCTTGGGGCAGATCTTTGCTGAAAAACGGTCGACGTACTTGAGCAGCCACACGCCGAAGATCGCGGGCAGCGCCTGGGAGCTGTAGTCGACGATAGCGACCGGCAACCCGAACAGGCTCGTGCTCGAGCCCGTGTCACCCAGCGAGGTGAGCGTGGGGTGCATGATGATCGCGGCAAGCACCATGGACAGGGCGATGTCGACGTTCATCTTCTTGGCGGCGTTGTAGGCCACAAAGAACGGCAGGAAGTAGAAGACGCCGTCGCCGATCATGGTGAGGAGCTCATAGGTCGACGAGTCCGAAGACAGCACGCCGGCGAAGTTGAGCAGAACGGCGAGAACCTTGATCATGCCCGACCCGGCGAAGACGGGAATGGCGGGCACGAAGCAGGCTACGAGCGTGTCGAGGGCGCGCTGAGCGATGCCCGCGATGCCGCCCCGCCGCTCGTCCTCCGCCGCGTCCGTCGGAGCGACCGCCCCGCCGGCGAACGCGTCGCCCAACTGCGAGATCGTTTCCTGGTAGACATCCTCAACGCCAGGGCCGATGACGACCTGGTACTGACCGCTCGACACAACGCAGTCGAGCACGCCGTCCACGCCCTTGATGCCGTCGAGGTCGACGAGGGCGTCGTCAGCGACCGTGAAGCGCAAGCGCGTCACGCAGTGCGTCACGGTTTTGATGTTGTCCCTACCGCCCACCTTGTCTATGAGGGCGGCGACCATGGCCTTATCGCTCATGAATCCTCCTTGAAAGAGTTCGTCTGTCGTGAGGGCGCGCGCTGTCCTTGGTGACAGCATCATCTTGACTGTCGCGGCATCGCGATTCAGCCGATTATTCGTCTTAGATATGGTTGAAAAT
>CAZLGF010000128.1:0-3052 GCA_964558955.1 uncultured Coriobacteriaceae bacterium | reverse complement strand
GGGGAACGCGGTCTGGGTGCGGCCGTAGACGATCTGGAGGAAGAGCTCGCGCATGGCAACGTTGATGGCATCGCACACGAGGTCGGTGTTGAGGGCCTCGAGGATGGTCTTGCCGGGAAGGATCTCGGCGGCCATGGCGGCGGAATGGGTCATGCCCGAGCAGCCGATGGTCTCGACGAGGGCCTCCTCGATGATGCCGTCCTTGACGTTCAGGCTGAGCTTGCACGCGCCCTGCTGCGGCGCGCACCAGCCGACGCCGTGCGTGTAGCCGGAGATGTCAGAGATCTCCTTGGCCTGGACCCACGCGCCCTCCTCCGGGATGGGAGCAGGACCGTGGTATGCGCCCTTGGCGACAGGGCACATGTTCTCCACTTCTGCTGAGTACTGCATGCCTCTCCTCTCTGTTGCGTTGAATCGGCTCGGCGAGGCGACGCGCCGAGCACTGACATGCGGGATCATTTTACCGCGTCTCGATGGACGCATGGTGTGCGAGTGCGGCATTTTCGCAGGTAAGACGCGGTTAACTATGAGGATGAGGGCGGCGGTTGCGCATCTAGGAAGCGCGGCGGCGCGAGCGCGCGAGCCGGCTCAGCATGTACGAGAGCGCGACGCCCGTCGCCGCCCCGCAGCAATCGAGCATCACGTCGGTCACCTGACCCGAGCGGTCGGCGACGAAGAGCTGGATGGTCTCGTCGATGGAGGGCGCGAGCACGAGGAAGATGGCGAGTGGGACGAGCGCCGCGCGCGCCCCGCGATACCCCGGGTCGAACGCGCGCGTCGCAAGCACCCCGAGCACGAGGTACTCGGTGAAGTGCGCGGCTTTGCGCACAAGGAAGTTCGTGATCCAGGCGGTCGGCAGGCCCAGCGACCCCACGAAGGAGCGGAGCGCGTCGGTCACCGCGAGGCTGAGGCTCGAGCTCCCGCTACCGGGAACGAGCGAGTTGCTCCAGATGAAGGCGACCATGACGAGCGCCGCGATCAGCCACGGCTTTGAAACGCGCACGCGGTCTACGCCTCCGCCTTGAGCGGCGGCATGGAGATCGTCCCACCCTCGATGACGCTGAGGTACTCGCGGCTCGTGTTGCGCACGCTGGTAGAGGGAACCTGCTCGAACGCCTCCTCGATGAGAGCGTTCACGTGACTATGCCGTTCCGTGGCACGTGCACCCTCGGCGACCGCGGCGGCGCGCTCGGGACTCGGTGGCACGGGCGTGGGCTTGGTGCTCGACACGGCGGAGGCGGCAAAGTGCTTGCCCACATAGGCGATATGAGCGGTCTCGAACGCCGCGTCGTCCTCGACGGCATCGGGCTCATCGAGGATCGCGAGCGCGGCAGCCCAGGTCTCATACGAGTCCGCGCGCGCGGCAGAGGGCGCGGAGGCCTCGTCAACGAGGTCGAGCGAGGCCAGGGCCGCGAGGCGGGCGGCGGCGCGATCCCCGTCATCCGGCGCAGCGTCGTGCTCGCTCCCCCCGTCGGGCGCGGTCTCCTCATCGGAGACGCTCCCCTCGGTTGACGGGCGGCTCTTATCGGCTGCGGGGGCGGCGGTATGCTGCTGCAGCTCCTCGAGCGCGATCTGGTAGACGTCCTTCGCGGTCCGCGGGTCGCAGCTGATGGGAGAGTCCTCGGACAGGAGGGCGTCGAGCTCGGCCCACGCCTCGCGATCGGACGGGGCCCCGCTTGCACGGGAGATGATCGGCACGTCCTTGGGCGCGTCGTGGTGACGCGCGTCCCAGGAGTCCGCGATCCGGGCCGACACGCCGGAAACACCGACGCTCGCGAGCGCGCCCGCTGCGAAGGGCAGCGCACATGAGTTCACGATGGCGTGCGCGGCGTCGAAGGGCAGCGTCACGGCGAACGCGACGACGGGAATCGCCAGGCACACCCCACAGGACAGCCCAGCGGTGGTGGCGAACGACGTGCTCTGATCGGAAGCCATGGCTGCTCCCTCCCCCTCGCCCACGCCTGTGCCGAACGGCAGGCGCGGGAAACGACCTATCGTGCGCGCGGGAAAAGGCGCCGCGTCTCATGAGACGGACCTGCAACGGATAGTGGTACGGTTCATCTGCGTTTTCCGTCGCGCACTATTCATTATGCTGGTCGGTTGCATGCAATGCAAGTGATCCGCACGCAAACGGCTATCCTGCCACGTGAGCGGAATCGGGCACGTCAGGCGCGAAGTTACTCTAGGCGCAGCGTGCAGGCACGGTCTGTTTCCGCGCGTTGATGGTATACGTTTTCGGGAACAACCTCAGAGACGGCCGCGGGCCACCCGTGCCGTCGTGCCCTTATCTCGATCGATGGGAGTTGCCATGCCGCGCATCGCAGTGGTCACCGGAGCGTCATCTGGGCTCGGTCGCGAGCTCGTCCGTCTCATCGACGCCGGCGAGGCCGGGCCCGTCGACGAGATCTGGGCGATCGCGCGGCGGGCGGAGCGGCTCGAATCGCTCGTGCGCACCACGCGCACGAGCGTCAGGCCCTTCTGCCTCGACCTGACCGACCCGTCCTCCTTCGACATCATCGAGGCGGCGCTCGCCGAGAAGGAGGACGCCGTCGTGACGCTGCTCGTGAACAACGCCGGCTTCGGGGTCTTCGGAGCGTTCGGGCAGCAGGAGCCCGGCGCCGCGGCGCGCATGATCGCCCTGCTCATGCGCGCGCCGGTGGAGCTCATCTACCGCACGCTCCCCGCCATGGAGCGCGGATCGCGCATCGTGAACATCGCCAGCGTGGCGGCCTTCCTCCCCCAGCCGAACCTCGCCGTCTACGCCGCGGCCAAACGCTTCGTCCTCGACGTCTCGCGCGCCCTCGACGCCGAGCTCGGCGCAGCCGGCATCCATGTGACGGCCGTCTGCCCCAAGTTCATGAAGACCGAATTTCTCGATGCGCCCGGCGACGCCGACGCAGCTCAGCGCATGGAGCGGGTCATCGGCTCGGAACGCGTCGACGCCGTGGCCCGCGCGGCGCTCGCGGCCGCCCGCGCCGGTCGAAGCCTCTGCATCCCCTCACGCGACATGAGGGCGCTCTACGCGCTGTCACGCGTGGCGCCCTATCGCGTC
>CAZLGF010000127.1:0-3061 GCA_964558955.1 uncultured Coriobacteriaceae bacterium | reverse complement strand
GCGCCTGCGAGCTCGGGGGAGCGGCCGCCATCCGCTGCCAGGGCCTCTCCGACATCGCCGCCATCAAGGGTCGCGTCGAGGTTCCCGTGATCGGCCTGTGGAAGGACGGTCACGAGGGCGTCTACATCACCCCGACGCTGCGCCATGCCCGCGCCTGCGTCTCGGCGGGCGCCGACATCGTGGCCATCGATGCCACCGACCGCCCGCGTCCCGATGGCAAGACGCTTGCTGACACCCTGCTGCCCCTCAAGGAGGAGGGTGTCCTCACCATGGCCGACTGCATGACGATCGATGACATTCGTCGCGCGGTCGACCTGGGCTTCGACATCGTCTCGACGACGCTCTCCCACGGCGTCGCCGCGATCGACTGCACTATGGATGACGGCCCCGACCTTCCGCTGCTGCGCCAGGCGGCCGCTGAGTTCCCTGGGTTCCCGGTCGTCTGCGAGGGCCGGGTGCACACGCCCGCCGAGGCGCGCGCCGCGATCGACGCTGGGGCGTGGGCCGTCGTGGTGGGCACGGCGATCACGCATCCGACGAGCCTCACCAGCTGGTTCAAGGCAGCGCTCGACGCGTAGCCCTTCCAGCCGAGCCGCCCGCTCGTCCAAACGGGTTACGACGGGGCGCGGAGCAGCGACGGCCCGCACATCCGCGCCCCGTCCCGCATGAAGGAGGAGACCATGCCCGACGACGAGGCGATCCGTCGCACCGAGCAAGGCGCGCGCGTGCCCGACATCGTGATCATCTCGGGGATGTCCGGCAGCGGGCGCACCCAGGCCATGCACATGTTCGAGGACATGGGCTACTTCTGCATCGATAACCTCCCGCCGCGCCTCGTCCATCAGCTCGCGGACCTCGTGGGCATCAACGCGGGCGTGGGCCGGCACCTCGCTGTCACTTGCGACCTGCGCAGCCAGGGGCTCTTTGATGAGCTCGTGGACGTGATCGCCGCGCTCGAGGAGCATGAGATGTCGGTCGAGCTCGTCTTTCTCGAGGCCTCTGACGAAGTGCTCATGCGTCGTTACAGCGAGAACCGGCGCCGCCACCCGCTCGCCCAGCCCGGGGAGAGCACGGCTTCGGCGATCGCGCGCGAGCGCCGCGAGCTTCAGGGGGTCCGCGAGCGCGCCGACATGATCATCGACACGACCCGCCTGCCCACCACGGCGCTGCGCGCGCGCCTGCGCGACGCGTTTTCGGAGCTCACCGACCAGCAGCTCATGGAGGTGCGCGTCTTCTCCTTCGGGTTCAAGCACGGCATGCCCGTCGAGGCCGACATCCTGATCGACGTGCGCTTCCTGCCCAACCCCTTCTACGATCCCGAGATGCGCAACCTCACCGGTCTCGATGAGAAGGTGGCGCGCTACGTGCTGGAGCACCCCAAATCAAAGGAGTTCCTCACGGCCTGGTACCGGCTTCTCGACGTCGTGATGCCAGGCTACGTGACCGAGGGCAAGTCGCAGCTCTCGATCGCCGTGGGATGCACGGGGGGCCAGCACCGCAGCGTCGCGATCGCCGAGGCCACCTCCCGCCACCTCGCGGAGCAGCACTACCTCGTCTCCACGTCCCACCGCGATCTGCCCTAGCCGGCTGTCCGCGTCGTGCAGAATGCGCCGCGTGGCGCCGGGGCGCCGCGCAACCCTCCGCGCGGGCGCGCGACGCGGGCAGCCGCCCCGCGCGGCGCGTGGTAGGCTAGATCAGGTCCGCGCGGCGCGCTCGGCGCGCCGGATACGAGGGGAGAGGAATGTCGTTCACCGCTGAGGTCAGAGACGAGCTCTCGCGCTGCGAGCCCTGCTGCGAGTACTGCGATCTCGCCACGCTCGCGGCCGTCGTGCGCGTGTGCGGCACGCTCTCGATCACGGGCGCGGGCAGGCGCGTCACCGTGGCGACCGAGACGGGCGCGGTGGCCCGCACGGTGATCGGCCTCACGCACAGCGTGCTCGGCCTCAAGACCGAGCTGACCGCGCGCCGCTCGGTGCTCCACAAGGTGCGCAACTACCTCATCACCCTGCCCGAGCAGCCCGGGCTCGACAAGGCGCTCGTGCTCCTCGGCATCCTTGACCGCTCGGGCAACCTCATCGCCGGCGTGCCCCGGCACATCGTCGCGCGCCCCTGCTGCCGCACCGCCTTTCTGCGCGGCGCGCTCATCGCCGGCGGGTTCGTGGCGGACCCCCGCGGCGACCTGCATCTCGAGATCGCGGTGACCGGCGAGGAACTCGCGCGCGACCTCGCTGGGCTCATCGGGCAGGTCGGCGTGCGGGCGCGCGTCAACCGCCGCCGATCGGTGTATGCCGTCTACCTCAAGAGCGCCGAGGACATCTGCCAGCTGCTTCGCGCGGTGGGCGCCGAGCGCAGCGTCGCCGACATCGAGGGCGCCCGGGCCATGAAGTCCGTCAAGAACGACGTGAATCGCAAGGTCAACGCTGAGGTGGCAAACCAATCGCGCACCGCCGGCGCCGCCCAGCACCAGATGGAGCTGATCGCGCGCGTCGACGCGCTGGGGCTGCGCGACAGCTTGCCCGAGGCGCTCCGCGCGTTCTGCGACCTGCGCGCGGCTCACCCCGACCTGTCGTTGCGCGACCTCGGTCAGGCGGCCGATCCCCCGCTTTCAAAGTCCGCCCTGTACCATCGGGTTCTCCGCCTCGAGAAGCTCGTCGAGGACGAGGATCGCTCGCGCGGCTCCGTGGAAGGCTCGTGAGCGGGCTTCGGGTGCTGCCGGGTTGCCGGGCTACCGAGCCCGCCGTGGGAGCGGGCAAAAACTCGGCAATGACGAGAATGCGATGCGCGAAAACAGGTATATTTGGTGAGTGGTTAGTTTGTGGGTCTCGACGGCGGGCAGATGGCTCGCGGAGGCCTAACGAAAGGAGACACACTATGGCAGTAAAGGTTGCTATCAATGGCTTCGGTCGCATCGGCCGTCTCGCGTTCCGCCAGATGTTCGGGCACGAGGGCTCCGAGATCGTCGCCATCAACGACCTCACCTCCCCTGATATGCTCGCGTACCTGCTGAAGTACGACTCCACCCAGGGCAACTACAGCCGTGAGCACGAGGTGTCTGCAACCG
>CAZLGF010000126.1:0-3066 GCA_964558955.1 uncultured Coriobacteriaceae bacterium | reverse complement strand
GCCTTCTGGGAGGGCACGGACTACGAGGACCTGCTGCTGGAGAAGGACGGCACGTTCTCGAGCAACGGCGGCCAGCACAGCGTGACCTACATCGAGGACGACTCGCTTGATGAGGGCCAGTACTACCTGCTCGTGTACGACAACAACTTCGGCATCTCCGAGTCCTACCCCGATATGGACTGGAGCGAGCTGGGCGACGACGTGACGACGGTCTACGCCGACGGCACCGTCTCGTACTGTCGTCTGTTCTTGGTCGATGAGAACGCGCGCACCTACACCATGGTGGATGAGATCGAGGTGCCGTTCTCGGGCTACGTGAGCAGCGTCCAGCCGCTCGGTGACAACGTGCTCGTGGACTCCGGCCAGGCGGAGGTCTTCGGCGAATACGATGAGGACGGCGAGCTCATCATCTCCTTCACCATGGAGGCCGAGAAGTACCTCTACCGCGTGTACAAATACGATTTCGCCGGGTTCTACTTCGCTGAGTAGCCGCGAGACGAGCCGCGCGCAAACATGAGAGCGGGGGCGCCGCACCACACCGGGCGGCGCCCTCGCTCCGCTGAAGAGCATCCGCGCTCGAGTGAAAGCCGATGCGCGCGAAACCGCTGGCTCAGCGCGAGCCGCCCGCGCGGAGCCGAAGCACCCCGCGCCGCAGGCGCTCGAGCCCCTCCATCAGGATCTCACTGCTCGTGGCGAAGCAGATGCGCACGTGGTGCTCGGACCGCTCGCCAAAGAACGCGCGGCCGCCGGGGATGATGGCGAGGGACTCCGTTTCCAGCAGGTGCGAGACGAACTCCTCCCCCGAGAGCCCGAGCTCGCTGATGTCAACGTAGAGCAGATAGGTCGCCTGCGGCGCGTAGGTTGAAAGACCGTCGATGGCGTTGACCGCCTCGACCGCCTGATCCCGGTTTCGCTGGAGGTGGGACACGAACGCATCGACCCAGCCATACGCCTGCGAGCAGGCCGCCTCGCCCGCCACCTGGGACAAAGACGACACGCCGCCCGCCGTGCTCATGACGTCCGATGCCGCCACCACGCGCTCGAAGAGCTCCTGATCGGTTCCGTACACGCACCCGATGCGCAGGCCGGCGAGCGCGAAGCTCTTCGAGAAGCCGAACACGCTCAGCACCCGCTTGCATCGCTCGTTGCCCAGTTCGTAGATGCTGGTGAACCGCGCGTCCGAGTAGACGATGTCCGACCAGATCTCGTCGTTCATGATGTACAGGTCATGCCGCTCGCACAGCTCCATGAGCTGCTCGAGCCATGCCTTGCCGCACACCGCCCCATAGGGGTTGTGCGGGTTGCACAGACCGATCATCTTGGTGCGCGGCGTCAGATAGCTCTCAAGATCGCTGATATCGATCTCCCCGTTCGGTGAGAGCCGCGCGGGAAACATCACAGGCACGGCGCCGGCGGCGCGCGCCGCCTCGCGGAAGAGGAAGTCGCACGGGTCGAACACGATCATCTCGTCACCGGGCTTCAGCAGCGCGCGAGCGATGACGAACATCCCGCGCGCGGCGCTGTCGATCGGAAGGATCAGCTCCGGATCGATCCGCTCGCGCTTACGGGTCCAGAGCGCGTCAGCGATCGCGGTGCGAAAGCTCTCGTAACCAAGCTTGGGAGCATAGGGGAAGCACCCGTCATCCACATAGGACCGCAGCGCCGCGACGATCTCCGGCGCGGCGGGAAAATCAGGGTCGGCGGCGGTCAGGGGGATCACGCCATCGGGCACCTCGGCCCACCGATAGTTGTATGCCCGGCGTTTCAAGACGTCGAACTTGATCGAATCGGTGTCAAAGTGCGGCAGATGGGACATGGGCTTCTCCAACCTCGCATACCGCGACTCCGTGCGCGATTCGGGTGCCTCCCTAGCATGCCATAGCGTGCAGGGTCGCGCCAGATGCGAGGGTACGACTCAGGAGTGACACAACGATGGGCGGCTCGGTCAGACATCCGCGTCCAGTCGAGTCGCCCCCATCGCCACAGCCTCATTCAGTGCGCGCTCCCCTGCCTACAGCACCTTGACCTGCGCCTCCTTGCGCGGCGGGATGCGCCGATACCGCAGGTCATCCGCAGCGTGGCCGATGACGAGGCACGAGACGACCTCATGCCCCTTGGGGAGGTCGAGAAGCGCGCGGAGCTTACGGCTCAGCTTCGCGCATATCACGAAAAACCCGCTGTACAGAACCCCGAGCCCGAGGCTCTCCGCCGCGAGCTCCATGTAGGCGCTCGCGAGCCCGGCGTTGATGGCGCTCGTGCTTGAGACGACGATCACCAGGGGCGCTCCCTTGAAGAAGAAGTCATCCGGGATGTCGATCCGCCTCAGGTAGCGCGAGACGGTCGACCCGAGCTTCTTCCCGGTACGGAACAGGTCGACGCAGATCCGCTCGGCTTCGTCTTGCGTGCTGCCCAGGATCCTGAAGGCCACGTTCTGAGCGTTCGCACCCGTCGGCGCGTACCGCCCCGCCTCGATGATGGCGTGCACCGCCCCGTCCTCAACGGGCGTTCCGTTGAACCGGCGCACGGATCTCCTGCTCTTCATGGCGGAGATCAGCACATCGGCATCAACCTCGGTCATGGGGACGGCGGGCTCGTCCGCGCACGCGTAGTGATCCAAGGTGATGGCACCGACCGGGCAGATGGCATAGCAGTGCCCGCACTCGATGCAACCGGATTCCCCCGGACGCGCCACGCCGTCCATGACGTGAATGCTGGAGTTCGGGCAGTCCTGCTCGCACAGCCCGCAGCCGATGCAGGCGCTCTCATCGATCGAGACGGGAATCATCGCGGTCCCCTCTTGCCATCAGCGAATGTTGTCCTTGCCGGTAAACGGCAAACCCTCCTCCGCCATCTTCTGCTTGAGCATCTGATAGGCAGCCTCATCATAGCCCGAATCAAGCAGCGCGCACTCGCCGGCCCAGAACGGCGACTCGTCGGCAAGAACATGGCAATACCAGCGCCAGGCATACGTGTCCGTCATGTTGCGGACGTAGCGGCGGCGCTCGTCCTCGTCGATCCCGGCGTTATCGTTGAAGAGCTTCGAGGTGTAGTTCAGAAATTGCGTTG
>CAZLGF010000125.1:0-3071 GCA_964558955.1 uncultured Coriobacteriaceae bacterium | reverse complement strand
TTCCGCACCATCCCCGTCATCGGCCAGATCATCGCCGACATGCGCGAGCTCTGCCCCGACGCGTGGCTCATCAACTTCACCAACCCCTCCGGCATGGTGACCGAGGCCGCCATCAAGCACTTCGGCTGGAAGAAGACCATCGGCCTGTGCAACGTGCCCGTGGGCGCCATGATCAACGAGCCCAAGCTCATCGGCTACGAGGAGAGCGATCCGCGCCTCACGTTCCGCTTCGCCGGTCTCAACCACTTCCACTGGCATCGCGTGTGGGATGAGAACGGCGTCGAGCGCACGCACGACATCATCGACCACATGAACGACCGCGACAACGGCATGCCCGCCAACATCGACCGGGTTGAGATGCCGCTCGACATGCTGCACTCCATGGGCATGCTCCCCTGCGGCTATCATCGCTATTACTACATGCACGAGGAGATGCTCGCCCAGGAGCTCGAGGAGTTCAGCAAGGGCGAGTGCCGCGCCGAGGTGGTCAAGCGCACTGAGGACGAGCTCTTCGAGCTCTACAAGGATCCCGAGCTCAACTACAAGCCCGAGCAGCTCTCCAAGCGCGGTGGCGCGCACTACTCCGACGCCGCGTGCGAGACCATCGCTGCGATCTACAACGATCGTCATCAGCACATGGTCGTCTCCACGCAGAACAACGGCGCGGTGCCCGACCTCGCGCCCGACTCGATCGTCGAGGTGTCGGCCCTCATCGGGCGCAGCGGCGCCGAGCCCATCGCGTGGGGTCCGCTGCCGAGCCAGGAGAAGGGCTGGCTCCAGGTCATGAAGGCCATGGAGGAGTGCGTCATCGAGGCCGCCATCACGGGCGACTACGGCAAGGCGCTCGAGGCCTTCTGCCTGAACCCGCAGGTCGAGAACGGCGCCAGCGCGCGTCGCGTCCTCGACGAGCTGCTTGTGGCGCACGAGAAGTACCTGCCGCAGTTCGCCGACAAGATCGCCGAGCTCAAGGCTGCGGGCGTCACCGTGACCGACGAGACCGCGGCGAAGCTCGTCGCCGAGGGCCGCTAATCTCCCTGCACCGGTCCTGCGGCGCGCAGCCTTGCCCTGATGCGCCGCGGGGCTGCGTAGCGCGGGCGCTCCTTTCCGGAGCGCCCGCTTTGCGCTCGCGGCAGCCTCGCGTGGCGTCGCGTGCGCGAGCGGTATCATGATTTTTGGTGGAGCTGCCGAGCGGGCAGCATGTCGAGAGAGGATGAACCATGGCATTTCCCGAAGGATTCCTATGGGGCGGCGCGACCGCTGCCAACCAGTGCGAGGGCGCGTGGGACGTTGACGGCCGCGGCCCGGCCGAGACCGACATGCTCACGGGCGGCTCGGTGAACACGCCGCGCATGCTCACCTACCGCATGCCCGACGGCACCACCGGCGCGGTTCCCCAGTGGGACGGCCTCCCCGAGGGGGCGCGTCTCGCCGTGCTCGACGGCTACCTGTACCCCAACCACGACGCCATCGACTTCTACCATCACTACAAGGAGGACATCGCGCTCTTCGCCGAGATGGGCTTCAAGCAGTATCGCATGTCCATCTCCTGGAGTCGCATCTACCCGACGGGCGTCGAGGATGAGCCCAACCAGGCCGGCCTCGAGTTCTATCGCAACGTCTTCCTGGAGCTTCAGAAGTACGGCATCGAGCCGCTCGTGACGATGTGGCACTTCGACACGCCCAACTACATCGAGGAGGAGCTCGGCGGCTGGGAGAACCACGACACCATCGCGCTCTTCGACAAGTACGCCAAGACGATCCTCACCGAGTACAAGGGCCTCGTGAGGAACTGGCTCACCTTCAACGAGATCAACAACACCGTCTCGTTCCTCGGCATGATGGCCCCGGCGAGCGACGAGCAGTTCCAGAGGGCCTATCAGCACCTGCACCACAAGTTCGTGGCGAGCGCGCACGCGGTCAAGATGGCCCATGAGATCGACCCCAACTACAAGGTCGGCTGCATGATCTGCGGCGTCGTCAACTACCCGCTCACCCCCGATCCCGATGACATCCTCGCCAACCGCTACATGTGGGAGAAGGGCCTGTTCTACTGCGGCGACGTGCAGTGCAAGGGCAAGTATGGCACCTACGCCAAGCGCCTGTGGGACGAGCACGATGTCAAGCTCGAGATCACCGAGCAGGATCTCAAGGACCTCGCTGAGGGCCCGGTGGACTTCTACACGTTCAGCTACTACCAGTCGACCTGCATGACCACGCACGCCGACGCCGAGACCACGGCTGGCAACATGACCCTGGGCGCTAAGAACCCCTACCTCACCGCGAGCGACTGGGGCTGGCAGGTCGACCCCAAGGGCCTGCGCTACTACCTCGAGCTCATGTACGACCGCTATGAGAAGCCGATGATGGTCGTGGAGAACGGCCTCGGCGCGTTCGACGAGCTCGTCGAGGGCGAGGACGGCGAGATGACCGTGCACGACCCGTACCGCATCGACTACCTGCGCGAGCACATCAAGGAGATGGAGGTCGCCATCGAGCACGGCGTGGACCTCATCGGCTACACCACCTGGGGCTGCATCGACCTCGTCTCGGCCGGCACCGGCGAGATGCGCAAGCGCTACGGCTTCATCTACGTCGACAAGCACGACGACGGCACCGGCACCATGGCGCGCTACAAGAAGGACAGCTTCGCCTGGTACAAGAAGGTCATCGCGTCGAACGGCGCCGATCTTTCCTAAAGCCCACGCGGGTTGCCGCATGCGCTGAACAGCCGCTCCGCCGCTTTGGCGGGGCGGCTTTTTTGCGCGAGAGGAGGTCGCCTCATCGGTGGCCATAGCCGGCGAGAGACCGCTCGCCGAAAGAGGGCGGTAACACCCCCATTTCCCGCGCAACAAACCGGAAGATTGGTGTACGGTCTGGCATTGTGTAAGCGCGTTTTCGCCATAAAGCGTTCCGCCTTATGGACTGTTACGTTTACACGGCCGGTGTACCGGCATCCCCAGCATATATCCGTCACCTTGTGCGATGCAGATCCGGGGTCGCCCCGGCCCTCTGCGATGGGCCCCCGGGCCCCACGCCGGGACGTGGCGGACGCGGGACGCTTCCGAGGAGGT
>CAZLGF010000124.1:0-3117 GCA_964558955.1 uncultured Coriobacteriaceae bacterium | reverse complement strand
GCTAAGCACGGAAAGAACTACCGCGCTGCTGCGGAGAAGGTCGACTCCCAGAAGCTGCACCCGCCGCTCGAGGCGGTTCGCGTCGTGAAGGAGGTCGCGCCCGCCAAGTTCGACGAGACGGTCGAGGCGCACTTCCGTCTGGGCATCGACACCCGCAAGGCTGACCAGAACATCCGCGGCTCCATCTCGCTGCCGCACGGCACCGGCAAGACCGTCCGCGTGGCCGTCTTCGCCGAGGGCGAGAAGGCGCGCGAGGCCGAGGAGGCCGGCGCCGACGTCATCGGCTCCGACGATCTGGTCGCGGCCATCCAGGGCGGCGAGATCAACTTCGACGCCGCCATCGCCACCCCGAACATGATGGCGAAGGTCGGCCGCATCGGTAAGATCCTCGGTCCCTGCGGTCTCATGCCCAACCCCAAGCTCGGCACGGTGACCATGGACGTCGCCAAGATGGTGAGCGAGCTCAAGGCCGGCCGCGTTGAGTATCGCGCCGACCGCTACGGCATCTGCCACGTGCCGATCGGCCGCGTCTCCTTCGACGACCAGAAGCTCGTCGAGAACTACGCCGCGCTCTACACCGAGATCCTGCGCGTGAAGCCCTCCACGGCTAAGGGTCGCTACGTCAAGAGCGTCGTGCTGTCCTCCACCATGGGCCCGGGCGTCAAGGTCGACTCGAGCGTCCAGCGCGACTTCATGGCTGAGTAGCACAGCCGTTTCTACCTCAGGGTGCGTAAGCCCGGTTGCCATGCGGCAGCCGGGCTTTTTTCGTGCGGGACGGCGGGGGCAGCCGGGACGCGGTGCGCATGTGAGACGAGGCGGCGAGGCGGAGGTGCGCGCGGTGATCTTGAATCTCGCAAGACGCGCCTTATTTCTCAAAAAGTATATCGACACACATAGTACTCTGTGTTACAGTAGCCATGGGGAGAACGGACGCGTCCCATCGCAGGATCGTGACTGGAGGTGACCGGATGGCTACACGAGATGCCGTAAGCGACCTGATCAGGGGGAACATCGATGCGATCATCTTGTGCACGCTGAGTGACGGCGACAGCTATGGATATGAGATCCTCAAGCACATCGCCAGCACAAGTCACGGCGAGTACGAGATGAAGGAGCCATCGCTGTACACGAGTCTCAAACGGTTGGAACAACAGGGATTTGTCAAAAGCTACTGGGGAGATGAGACGCAAGGCGCTCGTCGCAAGTACTACCACGTGACCAAGGCGGGGTCGATCGAGCTTGATGCGGCGACTGATCGCTGGGTGCGCGTGCGCGGGATCATCGATCGGCTGCTCAATCAGAACGGGGGAGACAAATGAACGAGTTGCGGATGTACGTTGAGCACCTGTTCGAGGGAAGGATGCTCACACCAGAGACGATCGAGCTGAAAGAGGAGATCTACGGCAACCTGGTCGCACGGTACGAGGACTACGTGGCAGGCGGCATGTCCGAGGCCGAGGCGCTCGCGCAGACCAAGGCGAGCATGACGAGCATCGAGGACGTGATCGCCGAGCAGGGCGAGGACGGTGCCTCGAAGGCCGCGGGCGCTGCGCCGGCTGCTGCGTCCCCGAAGGGGTCTGCCACGGCGACCGAGCCCGCTACCTCCGAAGAGACTGGCACGGACGCAACCCGCGTCATGCCGGCGGCGGGCGCCACGCCGGTTCCGCCCGAGGAGGTGACGCAGGCCGCGGATGAGCCTGCCTCCGCAAAGCCCGCGCGTAAGCGATGGCCCTACGTCGTGGCCGCGGTCCTTGCGGTTGTGGTGCTGGGTACCGTGGCCGTCGCGGCGCTGAACGTCTTCGACGAGAGCAAGAACACCGTGTCAACGAACGCTGCGAGCGCCGTGGTGTCGGCGGATGATGGCGCCACCGATCAGACGGATGCCGCGACGACGGACGACTCATCAACGTCAACTGATGCGACGGGGTCGAACGCCAGCACGGGCACGTCGGATACTGCCGCCTCGGGGACCAGCGGGCTCTCGACCGATGCGCTGGCCTACGACGTCTATGTGGATTCCAACGGAACCGTCTACTACGACGGCGACCGGGCGGATGACATCATCACAGCGATCGTGGGGAGCTCTCACTCGCACGTCTCGACCTACGCGGGGACATCGCTCTCGGACACGACGACCGTCGAGGCGTTCGTGCAGTCGCTTCCGATGGGCTCGTGGGCGACCTCAGTCGACGTGACGAGCAGAACGGGTGTGCTCTCCTACGTCTACCAGGGCGTGCCCAAGCGCTACGACGATGATTCCGTCGAGGCCGCGCTCGCCTACAACGCGACGGCGATCTTCTGCGCCATGTCCGACGTGTCCTCGATCGCGGTGCGCGTGAGCGAGAGCGACGATCCGTATGACTACGACTACTACGTGTTCGATCGCTCGACGGTCGAGAATCTCTACGGGTTCGCGCTCAACGAGGACCTGCTGACCGAGACGGGGTGGACGCAGGTCAAGAACGACACCCTCTACACCCACCACTTCATCGAGAACCTCGTCGAGTGCGCTGAGCACTCGTAGGCCAGGCGGCCGTGCTCGGGGGTCGGCCACGCGGCCGGCTCCCGAGCGGCGCGCGGCCAACGCGAGGCCAGATGGCGGGCGGCGCGGTCCCCCACGTGCCGCCCGCCGCTTTTCCGGTTGCGTGGCATGGCGGTTCTGCTACACTTCCAAGACATGCAGCGCGCTGCCAGGACGCTGCAGGCGAAAGGATAGGGAAGATGACCGTCATCAATCAGCATGAGTCCCAGAAGGCCCTCGTGGCCCTGGCTTCTCAGCTGGTGCTATCCCTAGACGAGCTACTACTGGGCGCCGGTGCGCGCTAGGGTCACTCGTCTCCTTTCGGCAGCAGCCACGATCGAGAAGCACCCCACCGCGCATCGAGCCACGCTTGCAGGGCGTGACGCGCGACGGGGTGCTTCTCGTTTCTTGTGACGCCGCCACCTCCTGCAGGCCCGATCGGGATTCGCCCCGTTCGCCACGACCACCAGGAGGAACCATGACCCGCAAGATCGCGATCTTCGACACCACGCTCCGCGATGGCGAGCAATCGCCCGGCGCTAGCATGAACACCGAGGAGAAGCTCATCATCGCGCGCCAGCTCATTCGCATGAATG
>CAZLGF010000123.1:0-3269 GCA_964558955.1 uncultured Coriobacteriaceae bacterium | reverse complement strand
CGCGGAGACGGCGGTCGAGGAGGCGGACGGGGTGAGCTGGAACCTGGTGTCGGCGTTGGTCTCGGGCGACACGGCGACGCAGGGCGCGGTCGTGGTGGTGCCCACGAGGATCTGCATGCCCCAGTCCTTGAGCGTGTTGTACGCGTTCACGGAGCGCTCGGCGTCGTGCTCGTCATCCTGGAAGTTGAGCTCGAACTGGATGTCGCCGCCCTCTTCGTTGATCTCGTCGACGGCGATCTGCGCCGCGTACTGGCAGGCGGTGCCGTAGATGGCGGCGTCGCCCGTCAGCGGCCCGATGCCGCCGAGCTTGAAGGCGGACGTCGACGACTCGGAGCTTCCCGAGCTGGAATCACTGCTGCTGCAGCCGGCGAGCACGCTCGCGGCCCCCAGGCCGGCCACGCCCGCGACCAGACCCCTGCGGCTCACGGACGGATTGATAAGGCTCGACATGCGGCTCTCCTCTCATTTCGTTCGGCGGCGCCCGCCGCCGATCCTCCATCCACTCGGGAAGGGAGGTTGACATGATCCCCTGCATTCCCGCTGGTGATGTGAGCAATCTTACTCGTTTTTCGACGAGGTGAGTGAGCTACCTCGCATTTCGATGCGCCGCGGCGGCGGGCGGGCACGGCGGCGGGCGGGCGAGCCCGTTTTCTACCTGCGCGTTTCGTGGAGCCGAACGCCGCGCGCTGGATGTTACATCTATGTTTCACCTCGTGGAGGCGCCCGGGACGGTAGAATACGGCTCACGGGCGCCCGCGCGCAGGCGCTGTCTCTCGCGCAGGTCAGACGGGTTTTTGGACATGAACCCGCAGGGTGTCCGTTTCGCATGCCCCGCGCGGCCGCCGCCTCGGCCGGGCGGGATCCGCACCGGGCCCGAGGAGGACGCATGACCCAGCACGCACCCATCCGCACCGTACACGTCGGCCTCATCGGCCTCGGCACCGTGGGCGGCGGCGTGGCCCGCGTCATCGCGCGCCATCGCGCCGAGTACCGCGACGCCTACGGCATCGACCTCGTCATCACGCGCGCCTGCGGCCTCGACGCGCAGCAGGCGGAGGCCCTCGGCTTCACGGGCGACGCCTTCACGACCGACTGGCGCGAGGTCGTCTCCGACCCGCGCATCGACATCGTGGTCGAGCTCATCGGCGGGGACCATCCCGCAACCGAGATCTTCGAGGCCGCGCTCACGTCGGGCAAGCACATGGTCTCGGCCAACAAGGCCCTGCTCGGACGCCACGTCGAGCGGCTCGCGGCGCTCGCCGCCGAGCACGGCGTGCAGCTGCGCTGCGAGGCGGCGGCGGCGGGCGGCATCCCCATCGTCAACGCCCTCGAGCACGCCTTCGTGGGCAACGACATCCTCACGATCGCGGGCATCCTGAACGGCACCACCAACTACATCCTCTCGCGCATGGACGCCGAGGGGCTCGACTTCGACGAGGTGCTCGCCGACGCGCAGCGCCTGGGCTACGCCGAGGCCGACCCCACCGCCGACGTCGACGGCTTCGACGCGGCGAGCAAGGTGGCCATCCTCTCCTCCATCGCCTTCCACACGCGCGTCACCACCGACGACGTCTACATGCAGGGCATCCGCGACGTCTCGGCCGCCGACATCGAGCAGGCGCGCGAGCTCGGCTACGTCATCAAGCTCCTCGGCATCGCGCGCATGACGCCCACGGGCATCGACGCGCGCGTGCACCCCACGATGATCCCCGCCGATCACATGCTCGCGAGCGTGTCGGGCGCGATGAACGCCGTCTACGTGGTGGGCGACGCCGTGGGCGAGACCATGTTCTACGGCGCCGGCGCGGGCTCCTTCCCCACCGCGAGCGCTGTGGTGGGCGACATCCTCGAGCTCGCGGCGCCGATCGCGCGCGGGGACGCCCCCGTGCCCGAGAACGAGCCGTTCGGCCGCCTCGTGCCCGTGCGCGACATCAGCGACCTCGAGACGCGCTACTACCTCCGCCTCACGGTGGCCGACCGCACGGGGGCGCTCTCGCCGGTGGTGGCCGCCTTCGCCCAGGCGGGCATCTCGATCTCGGCGATCAATCAGCTCCAGGACGGCGACGGGAGCGCGTGCTCGGTCGTCTTCCTCACCCACCGCACGCCCGAGCACGCCATCCGCGCCGTCTGCCAGGCGCTCGGCGAGCTTGACGACGTGGAGTGCGTGGCGAGCGTCATCCGCATCGAGGACGTCGCGGCGTGGGGCGAGGGCGCGGAGAAGAACGACTAGCACGTCAAGCGCGATAAACGCCTCAATCGGCCCCGGCCCCGCCCGGGGCCTGTCGTATGATGGACACGGTTCGCACGATGGACACGACTCGCACCAACCCCAAGGAAGGGCAGGACACATGGTCGCTCGCATCTACGTAGAGAAGAAGCCCGCGTTCGCCGTCGAGGCGCGGCAGCTCACCACCGAGTTGCGCGACATCCTCGGCGTGAGCGGCCTCACGGGCATCCGTCTCATCAACCGCTACGACGTCGAGGGCATCTCCGACGAGCTCTTCCGCGCCTGCGTGCCCACCGTGTTCAGCGAGCCGCAGGTCGACGTCGCCTACGACGAGCTCCCCGACCACGCGGGGGCCGCGGCGCTCTTCGCGGTCGAGTACCTGCCCGGGCAGTTCGACCAGCGCGCCGACTCCGCGAGCGAGTGCATCCAGCTCATCAGCCAGGGCGAGCGGCCGACGGTGCGCTCCGCCACGGTCTACCTCCTGGAGGGCGCGCTCTCCGACGCCGACGTCGAGGCCGTCAAGCGCTACGTGGTGAACCCCGTCGAGGCGCGCCTCGCCTCGCTCGAGCTGCCCGAGACGCTCGAGCTCGATGTCGCCGAGCCCGCGCCCGTCGAGGTGCTCCACGGCTTCCGCACCCTCGACCAGGACGCCCTCGCCGCGTTCATCGCCGAGCGCGGCCTCGCCATGGACGAGGCGGACATCGCGTTTTGCCAGGAGCACTTCATCGCCGAGGGGCGCGATCCCAGCATCACCGAGATCCGCGTCATCGACACCTACTGGTCGGACCACTGCCGGCACACCACCTTCGGCACCGAGCTCGACGAGGTGACCATCGACGACGCCGTGGTCCAGGAGGCCTTCGACCGCTACCTCGCGGTGCGCCGCGAGCTCGGCCGCGACGCGCGCCCGGTGACCCTCATGGACATGGGCACCATCGGCGCCAAGTACCTGGCCCACACCGGCCAGCTCACCGGCCTCGACGAGTCAGACGAGATCAACGCCTGCACGGTCAAGGTGACCGTGGACGTCGACGGCGCGGAT
>CAZLGF010000122.1:0-3271 GCA_964558955.1 uncultured Coriobacteriaceae bacterium | reverse complement strand
GCAGCACGCCCTCCTCGATGGGCAGGAGGTAGTTCATCATGGTGAAGACCGCTTTTTTGATCTCACCACAATACCCCGTGCCCGCCACGACGATGCTCTTGTGGTTCATGTCGAGGATGACCGCCGCGGGCTCGAGGCCGTCACGGTCGCGCGAGCACACGTAAGTGGGCGCGGCGTAGACCGTGATGTCGGGGCGCCCGAAGTTGTCGAGTTCGTCGACCGTGGGGTGCACGAGCATCTGCTTGATGAAGAGCGCCTGATGGGCGCGCTCGCAAACGACCATAACCTTGCGCGCGTAGGTGCGGTCGGCCCCGGCGTAACCGCGGACCACGAAGAGGTGGCGGCGCTGGGAGAGGTAGCGCGCGACGTTGTTGCGCACGACCTTGTAGGCGGCCTCGTCGATGGGCTTGTTGGTGGGGCTGTTCCAGTTGACGTTCTTGTCGGCCTCGCCCGCGTCGACGATGTAGCGGTTCTCGGGCGAGCGCCCGGTGAAGGCGCCCGTGCTCACCGACAGCGAGCCGGTGGAGGTGAGATACGCCTCATGGTGCGAGATCGAGTGCTCGATGAGTTTCGCGGCGCTCCAGTCGACGTGCACGCGATCCTGGTCGATGTCGATCCCCATGTTCATGAGCAATGATTCGATCATGCCTGCTCCTTACCCAATCGGATTCCATCGGATGTGCGGTCACTCGAACCCGATTATGGCCCATGCGCGCCACGCAAAAACGCCCTGCCGGCGTCCATTCGGCGAACGGCGGCAGGGCGATGCGCCGCGCGCGGGCCGACGCGCGGCGACGTCTCGGCCATCTCGCAGGGCGGCGCTTATGATCGGGCGGGCGGGCAAGACGTTCGCAGACGACGTGCGCAGGCCCGACGGAGGGGCGTTAGAAGGGCTTCGGCGGCGCGGACACGGGCCTGAGCGACACCTGGGCAGCGTCGAAGGCCTCGCGGCTGCCGTCCTTGTACTCCAGCACGGCGCGCCCGTCCTCGTCGACGCCGTGCAGAAGCCCCGACGAGCGCAGGGTGTTATCAGACGAGAAGACGCAGACCGGGCCGCCCGCGAAGGCGAGCACCTTGTTGTACGCGTCGACGATGCCCGTCAGCGGCCGGGCGGACGAGCCCGCGTCCAGGACGTGGAACTGCCAGCGGTCGACCATGTCGACGACGCCCGCGCGCACGATGCGGGCGAGCTCGGGGGCCGCGGGAAGGGACGCTCGGGGCAGGTAGTCGCGCAGACCCGCCGCGGTGAGCGAGCCCGCGTAGCGCTCGCCGGCCGCCTGGTAGTTGATGCCGATGCCGCAGACGGCGAACATGCCGTCGTCACCGTGGCCGGTCTCGACGAGCACGCCGCCGAGCTTCTTGGCCTCGACCACGAGATCGTTCGGCCACTTGAGCCGCAAGCTCGTGCACCCGAGGCCGCGGAGCGCGCGGGCCGCGCCGAGGCCGCACGCCGCCGGCAGCCCCGGCAGAACGCGCGCCGGCACCCGCGGGCGCAGCACGATCGACAGGTAGAGCCCGCCCTCGGGCGACATCCACGGGTGCCCGCGGCGACCGCGGCCCGCGCGCTGACCGTCGGCGCGCACGGCGTAGCCGTGCGGGGCGCCGTCGCGCGCCCGCTCGCGGGCGACGTCGTTCGTTGAGGACACGCGCTCGAGGTACTCGATCTTCGGCAGCTTCTCGTCCAGACGCTCGTCCATCGCGACCTCCTTGCAGCGCATGCGGCCCATACACTGCCGACTGTACCCGCCGCGGCACCCCGCCGCAGCGCTGAAGCGGCGGAAGCGCCCGTCGCGACGGTGGACGGCGCGACGGCGCGCGGCAGATCCCCGCAGCGCGCGGCCGAAGGGCCGTCCGCCCGCGGGAGACACACCATGACGGCGGACAGCCGCCCAGCTACACGACCGTGACGCGGCCGCTCGCGCCCACGATGGCCCGCGCCTCGGCGATGAGCGGCAGCGAGCGGGCGTTCACGCGCGCGGGGATCTCGGCCCGCATGGTCTGCCCGTCGCCCTGCTCGATGAAGAGCTCGACGCGGTCGCCGCCGGGGTTGGTCGAGAAGAGCGCCGCGAGCCGCGCCATGTTGCCCTGGCTGAAGCGCGCGCTCGGAATCATGACCTCGAAGACCTTCGGACGGTTGGCCTCGTCGTTGAGCTCGAGCGGCTGGACCTCCTGCGCGATGATCTGGTCGCCGCGGTCGCTGCGCTCGAGCTTGCCGCGGACGCGGACGAAGGCGTCCGAGAGGACGGCGCCGGTCTCGGGATCGGTCTCGCCGTAGAGGAACTGCTCGCACTGCTTGTAGGCCTTGGGAAAGATGACGACCGTGGCCTCGCCCTCCATGTCCTCGAGCTGCACGATCGCCATGGGCTCGCCCTTCTTGGTCACGCGCCGCGAGACGTCTGACACCATGCCGGCGAACCAGTAGGGCTTGCCCTCGGCGATGGGGCGGTTGACGGTCCCCTCGCCGCCCGGGGCGGTGACCTCGACGCCCGTGTCGATCTGCACGAGCGTGAACTCGCGCGCCTTGGCGAGCGCGTACTCGTAGGGGCGCAGCGGGTGGTCGGAGACGTAGATGCCCAGCACGTCGCGCTCGGCGGAGAGCTTCATGTGCCGGTCCCACTCCTGGCCGTCGGGCTCGGGAACCTCGACCTCGAAGCCCGACCCCTCGACGTCGCCGAACAGGTCGAAGAACGACGTCTGCCCGCTCGCGCGGTCCTTCTGGCGGCGCGCGGCGGCGTCGATGATGTTCTCGGGGTTCAGCTTGTCGACGAACGACATGAGCTGGCGACGCGGGTAGCCCGTCGAGTCGAACGCGCCCGCCTTGATGAGCGCCTCGATCACGCGGCGGTTGGCCTGGCTCGCGTCCACGCGGTCCACGAAGTCGTGGAGGTTCTTGAAGGGGCCGCCGGCCGCGCGCTCGTCGATGATCGCCTGGGCCACGCCCTCGCCCACCCCGCGGATGCCCGCGAGCCCGAAGCGCACGCCCTCGGCGGTGGCCGTGAACTCCTTGCCCGACTCGTTCACGTCAGGCGGCAGGACGGCGATGCCGTCGTGGCGGCAGGCCGAGACGTAGTGCACGATCTTCTCGGTCTTGCCCGTGTAGGAGGTGAGCACGGCCGCCATGTACTCGTGCGGATAGTGGGCCTTCAGCCACGCGGTCTGCATGACGAGGATGGCGTAGCCGGCCGAGTGCGACTTGTTGAACGCGTACGAGGCGAACTCGAGGACGTCGTCCCAGATGCGCTGGGCGATCTCGCGACGGTAGCCGTTGGCC
>CAZLGF010000121.1:0-3275 GCA_964558955.1 uncultured Coriobacteriaceae bacterium | reverse complement strand
GCCTTGATGGTGACCTCGGCCACGGAGCTCTTGTCGAGCGCCTCGATCAGGGTGCGAATCTCATCAACGTTCATCTCTGGATCCTCCTCAAATAGGTCATTGGGTGCGTCGGCGGGCGCGGCGTCCGCGTCGAGCGGCTTGGTGATGTCGTGGACCTTGCCCTGGGCGCGCCGCTCCAGGAAGGTGCGGGCCTCGTGGGGGAAGAGGGCGTAGGAGAGCACGTCCTCGTCGCTCGTGGCGAGCTCCCCGATCTCGGCCTTGGCCTCGTCGAAGGTCTGCAGATGGGCGTTTTTGACCTCGTCCTGCAGCTTCTGCACGTCGATCTTGCCGAGCACGCGCTCGCGGACCTCGTCGCAGATGGGCGCCGGGGTCTTGCCGTAGAAGCCCATGAGGTAGTCGCGCATCTCGGTCGACACGATGCTCCAGCGCTTGCCGGTGAGGACGTTCACGACGGCCTGCGTGCCCACGATCTGGCTCATGGGCGTCACGAGCGGCGGGTAGCCGACCTCCTTGCGCACGCGCGGGATCTCGGCGACGACCTCGGGCAGGCGGTCGTGCATGTTCTGCAGGTCGAGCTGGCTGACGAGGTTCGACATCATGCCGCCCGGGATCTGATGCTTGTAGATGCGCATGTGCGTGAGGGTCGTGATGCCGCGCTGATGGCCGCCGGCCTTGCGCACGCCGTCCCAGTAGTCGGCGATCTCGAAGAGCAGGTCGAGGTCGAGGCCGGTGTCGAAGGGCGACCCGCCGAACGACGAGACGGTCATCTCGACCGCGGGCTGCGAGTTGCCGAAGGCGAGCGGCGCGTGGGCGCAGTCGATGATCGCGGCGCCCTCCTCGGCTCCGCGCAGGTAGTTGGCGCTCGCCATGCCGCCGATGAAGTGGCAGTGCATGTGCACGGGCAGCCCGATCTCGGTGCGCAGGGCGCTTACGAGCTGCGCGGCGCGGTAGGGCACGAGCAGACCCGCCATGTCCTTGATGCACAGCGAGTCGGCGCCGAGCTCGGCGAGCTGGCGCGCGTAGGCGATGTAGCTGTCGAGCGTGTGGACGGGGCTGCGCGTGTAGGAGATCGCCGGCTCGAAATGCGCGCCGACCTTTTTGATGGCCGCCGCGCAATCACGGATGTTCTCTATGTCGTTGAGGGCATCGAAGACGCGGAAGACGTCGATGCCGTTCGCGTGGGCACGCTCGATGAACCGCTCGACCACGTCCTTCGAGTAGTGACGGTACCCCACGAGGTTCTGCCCGCGAACGAGCATGGCGAGCGGGGTGTTGGGGCAGCGCTCCTTGACGAGGCGCAGGCGCTCCCAAGGGTCCTCCTCAAGAAAGCGCAGGCATGTGTCGAAGGTCGCACCTCCCCATGCCTCGATAGCCCAATAGCCGACGTCGTCCATCTTAGGCAGGATGGGCAGCATCTCTGCGGTGGTCATGCGGGTCGCCCAAAGCGACTGCTGGCCGTCGCGGATGGTGGTGTCCATGATGCGGAGACGGTCTCCAGCCATAAGCCCTGCCTCCTCTCGTTGTCGCGGTTTGCATGCCAAGGGCGCGTGCGCCAAGGGCGAAGCGATCACGGCCCGAAATACCGAGAGTCACCATGGTGGTTTCACTCTAGTTCCGAGCACGGGGGCGGCGTGCGAAAGTTTGGCGAACGGTAGGCCCCGCTGCGGGGATGGCGCGTGGCGGTACGGCGAGCCTGCGGGCGTCCGCGTCGGCGCGCGGCGCGCGACCGGGAGCTTTCTTTTGTCTCTATGCTGTTATCTGCGGAAGTGCCGCGCAGAGGGGTAGCGCTGCCGCTTGAGCCGCCGCGGGCGCCGGCGGTTGCGGACCACCCCAGTCGCGATCGCCACCGCGAGCGCGCCCGCTGCGACCCAGGTGATAGGGCTCGTTACCACGCCCAGCGCGACGTTGCGGATGAGCGCGAGCGTATCGAGGTCGACGTCGTTACCCGCCACGAGGGTCACACTGCCGAGCTCATAGTCTCCGAGCGAGAACGTCGCCGTGCCCAGCTCGTCGCCTGCCTCGTAGGGGGCGGTGAGCTCATCGGAAAGCTCGTAGGTCACCTCCAGCGCGGTGAGGTCGACGTCTACCGGCAGCAGCGCCGAGAGGCCCTCGGCTGCGGTGACCTCAAGGTCCTCGTCTTGATACGCGTCTGCCACGTCGACGGTCTCGAGTACGCTCCCCGCGGCGGCGACCTCCTGCACCGACCACTCGGCATACGCCCATTCAAACAGGCGCTTCGTCTCGGTGAAGCTTTCGGGGACGGTCGCATCCGCGCATCCCAGCACCACCGCGTAGAGCGTGATACCGCCCTCGCTCGCCGCGGCCACCAGGCAGCGGCCGGCCTCGGCGGTGTAGCCGGTCTTGATGCCGGTCGCCGAGGAGAGGTAGGCGCTCGAGGTGGCGTCGAGCAGCTGGTTGGTGTTCTCGAGCGTGCGCGCCTCCTGCATGTTGGTGGCGGGCAGGTCGTAGCTTTGCGTCGCCACGATCTGCGCGAACGTGTCGTTGGCCATGGCCGCGGCGGTGATGCGCATGAGGTCGCGCGCGGTGGTGTAGTGCTCGTCGTCGTGCAGGCCGCAGGGGTTGGCGAAGTGCGTGCCCGTGCAGCCGAGCTCGGCGGCACGATCGTTCATCATCTGCACGAAGGTCTCCACATCGCCGCCCACGGCGCGCGCGAGGATGTAGGCGGCCTCATTTCCGCTGGGCAGCAGCAGGCCGTAGAGCAGCTGCTCGACGGTGAGAACCTCGCCTACCTGAAAGCCCGCGACCGAGCTGTCGGCCGTGAGCTCGTCAAAGTCGCTCTCCTCCACGGTGACTTGGGTGGTGAGATCGGCGTTCTCAAGCACCACGAGGGCGGTCATGATCTTGGTGGTGGAGGCGGGGTAGCGGGTCTCGTCGGCATTGAGCTCGTAGAGGACGGTGCCCGTGGTGGGCTCGACGAGCAGCGCCGACTGCGCGGCGATGGCCGGGTCGCTGAGCGCACAGGCCGCCGTGGGGTTGAGCAGGGTGAGCGCGCAGATAAGGGCGACGAGCAGGGCGATGAGTCGCGGCGCACGTGCGGTGCCGGTGCGCACGGTGCGGGGTGAGAGTGGGGGAAGCGTGGTAGGGGAAGCGTGGCGCATGGGATGCCTCCTGCCGGGGTTTGCGGGAGCCCCATTGTAGGTGAGCGCCGCTCCCAGCTGATGGCGGTTTTGCGTACGGTTTTGCCCTCGCGCTGGGATGCCTGCCGCTACGTCTGGTGCCACGCTCCGGCCTGTGCGTTGTTGCGGCCCGCGCGC
>CAZLGF010000120.1:1466-3312 GCA_964558955.1 uncultured Coriobacteriaceae bacterium | reverse complement strand
TGGGTGCGCGACATCGTCTCGCGCGACCCGCTGGCGCGGATCGGGCTGCTCGGCATCTCGATGGGTGGGGCGGAGGTCATGATGGCCGCGGGCCGCGACCTGCCTGAGAACGTCCGCCTCATCGTGGAGGACTGTGGCTACACGAGCGTGTGGGACGAGTTTTCCTATCTACTCAAGACCATGTTCCACGTGCCGGGTCCGCCGGTGCTCATGCTCGCGGCCCCCGCGATCCGCCGGCGCGCCGGGTTCAGCCTCGCCGAGGCGAGCGCGGTCAAGCAGCTCCGCCGCGCCCGCGTGCCCATGCTCTTCATTCACGGCGAGCAGGATGACTTCGTGCCGTTCTCCATGCTCGACGAGGTGTATCGCGCGTGCGCGAGCCCGGTGAAGGAACGCCTCGCCATCCCCGGCGCGGCGCACGCAAGCTCGCTCGCGACGGATCCGGCGCGCTACTGGGCGGCGATCGACAACTTCGTCGCCCAACATCTGTTTGAGTGAGCGACGCTGCCGATCAGAGCGCTGACGTCGAGGAAGCCGCGGGGCTTGATGCGCCGGGCGCGGGCTGCGTCGGCGTGACCGTAGCACTCGTGCCGGCGTGGCAGGCGGCACAGGCGCTCGGTGCGCAGGCGATGCCGCCCTGGGCGGTCTCGCGCAGGCTCGTGGGCAGCGCCTGGCCCACGGCGCGCATGACCTGGGCCATCTCGTCGAAGGGCACGAGGCTCCTCACGCCGGAGCGGGCGAGCTGCGCCGCCGAGAGCGCCGCGGCGACGCCGATGGCGTTGCGGTTCTGACAGGGCACCTCGACGAGGCCGCCCACCGGATCGCAGACGAGGCCGAGGAGGTTTCCGAGGGCGAGCGAGGCCGCGTCGAGGGCCTCGTCGGGTGTACCGCCGAGCAGCTCCACCACGCCCGCGGCCGCCATGGCGGCCGCGCTGCCCACCTCGGCCTGGCAGCCGCCTTCCGCGCCCGAGACGCTCGCGTTGAGGGAGAGCAGAAGCCCGATGGCGGCGGCACAGAAGAGCGCGTCTCCAAGGGCCTCGTCGTCCGCGCCGAGGGCGGCATGCACGGCGAGCAGGGCTCCGGGCACGACGCCCGCCGAGCCCGCGGTGGGGGCGGCGACGATGACGCCCATCGACGCCGACCGCTCGAGCACCGCCATCGCGCGGGCCACCGCGTCGGTTTGCACGGCGCCCATGAGCAGCGGCGCCTCGGTCTCGGCCGCTGATGCGACTCGGCGCGCCTCGCCACCGATGAGTCCGCCGAGCGAGGGCGCGGGGGCTGCGAGGGGCTCGGTCGTCTCGCGGCGCATGACTTCGATCACGCGCGCGAGTGCGGCACGCGTCTCGGCGACGCCGCGCAGCGCCTCCTCGCGCTCGCGCATGACCATGCCGATCGTGCGGGCGGGACGCGCGCCGTCCGCCGCCGCGAGCGCGCGCAGTTCCGCCGCGGTCGCGAAGGCGTCCGCGAGCTCCTCCGCGCCTGCGCGCGGGGTCGCGCCCGGCACGCGGATGAGCGTCGCCGTCCGCACGCGCCGGTGCGCGCGGAGCTCGGCGAACAGGTCGTCGAGCGCGGCGCCGTGCGGAAGCTCGTCGAGCTCGAAGACGGTGTAGGCGTCGCCGCCGCGCGCGGTGCGGTACGTGCGCATGAAGGCGATGTTGATGCCGTAGTCCGAGAGCAGGACCGTGAGCCGCGCGAGGACCCCGCGGGCGTCCTCGTGCGCGACGAAGATGGTGTCGTACTCGCCCGTGATGTCGACGGCGACCCCGTTGATGCTCGAGAGGCGCACGCGCCCGCCACCGAGGCTCTCGCCCCGCACCGTGAGGCGCGCGCCCGCGGCGTCCTCCATCTC
>CAZLGF010000120.1:0-1366 GCA_964558955.1 uncultured Coriobacteriaceae bacterium | reverse complement strand
GAGGCGGCGACCTGCGCGCAGCGCAGCGCGCCCGCCGTGTGCGAGCTCGAGGGGCCCACCATGATGGGGCCGAGGATCTCGAAGGCCGACAGGGACGGCGCCGTGTGCTCCATGGGGCTCCTCTCGAGGCGTCGGCGGTGCCTAGCCCGCGAGCTCGCGGGCGCGGTCGATGCGGGCGAGCGCGTCATCGCGGCCGATGAGCTCCATCGTCTCACCGAGCGGCGGGCTCACCAGGGTGCCGCAGACGGCCACCCGCACGGCCTGGAACACGACGCGCTTCTTGAGGTCGAGCGCGTCGGGCAGGGGCTCGAGCGCGGCGTCGATCGCCTCGGCGGTCCAGTTGGCGTCATCGAGCGCGGCGAGCGCTTCCCGCGCGGCGTCGAGGACGGCGCCCATGCCCTCCGGGGCGAGGCCCTTGCGCACGCCCTTCTCGTCATAGACGAGGGTCGCTGCCGTGGCGAAGATGGGCGCTGTGACCGTGGCGACGTCCGCGGGCATCTTGGTGCGGGGCTGCACGATGGCGGCGAGCCGCTCGAGCCAGGCCGCATCGTAGGCCGCGGCTGAGTCGGCGTCCATGAGGCCCGCGTCGATGAGCGCGGGGACCATGATCTCCGAGATGAAGCGATCGGGCTCCATGGCCTGCAGGTAGGCGGCGTTCATCCAGTCGAGCTTCTTGGGATCGAAGGTCGCCGGGTTCTTGGAGATGCGGTCGAGCGAGAAGCGCGACGCGAGCACGTCGCGCGGGATGACGGTGGTCTCGCCGTCGAGCGACCAGCCGAGGAGCGCGAGGTAGTTCACGAGCGCGTCGGGGAGGTAGCCGGCGTCGCGGTACTCCTCCACCGAGGTGGCGCCATGGCGCTTGGAGAGCTTCTTGCCGTCCGCGCCAAGGATCATGGAGAGATGGGCGAAGGTGGGCACGGGCGCGTCGAGGGCCTCGTAGACGATGACCTGGCGCGGGGTGTTGGAGAGGTGGTCGTCGCCGCGGATCACGTGGGTGATGCCCATGGCGGCGTCGTCCACCACGGTCGCGAAGTTGTAGGTGGGCGTGCCGTCGGCGCCGTAGATCACGAAGTCGTCGAGCTCCTTGGCGGCGAAGGTCACCTGGCCGTGGACCGCGTCATCGATGACGATGTCCCCGCGGTCGCGGGGGACCTTGATGCGGATGGTGCAGGGCTCGCCCGCTGCGGCGCGCGCTGCAGCCTCGTCGGGGTTGAGATCGCGGCAGCGACGGCTGTAGCCCTGGTAGGGATCCTTGCGCGCGCGAGCCGCGGCGCGATCGGCCTCGAGCTGCTCGGAGGTGCAGAAGCAGCGATAGGCGCGGCCCGTGGCGAGCAGGCGCTCGGCGGCCGCGCGGTAGAGGTCGGCG
>CAZLGF010000119.1:0-3349 GCA_964558955.1 uncultured Coriobacteriaceae bacterium | reverse complement strand
AGAGCTCTGAATCGATCTCGGTCCGCGTCTCATCGGTGGTCATGACCACATGGTCGCCGCCGATCACATGATCGACGTCGTAGCGATCGGCCGCGGCGAGCATGACCTCGAGCGCGCGAGGCTCGATCGTGTCATCGGCGTCGAGGAACAGGACCCATTCGCCCTCGACGTGATCAAGGCCGCGATTACGCGCGGCGCCCGCGCCGCGCCGCTCCTGCCGATACAGCTCGATGCGCTCATCACGATCGGCGTACTCAGCGGCGATCGCGGAGCCGCCGTCAGTCGATCCGTCATCAATGAGTATGAGCTGCCAGTCGTCATGCGTCTGAGCGAGCACGCTCTCGATGGCACGGCCGATCCAGGCCTCGCTGTTGCAGAAGGGCGTGATGATGGAAACCTTTGACATCGCTATATCCTTTCTCTTGTTATGTATGCGATGGAAGCGGCGCTAGGCGGGAAGATCGAGGTAGCGTCTGACCAGCTGATCGGACTCCATGACCGCCCGCGCCATGCGCTCGGGATCCTGCGGCGTCATCGCCCGGCTCGCCATGATCTTGTCCGACGCTTGCTCGCAGCAGCGCAGAACATCCTCATAGGTGCACGTGGTGCCGCTGAGCTCTTGCAAGGTTGTGGGAAGACCGATCGCTCGGTACATATCGACCCAGCCATACAGCCGATCAGGCTCACCGACGCATACGAACTCAGGCAGCACGCCATAGCCGACGATCTCGCCATGCATGCGCTGGGGCACGCCCGGAAGCGCCAGCAGCGCCTCATCGAGAATGTGGGAGAAATACGAGGTCGCGACAGCGAGCTCCGGACCCGTGTAGCGCGTGACCGCATGGAGCACCCATTCGAGCTCATGGGTGACCTCTCCGCGCTCCAGGGCACGCACCGCAGCGATCCCATACCGGTTGAGCACGTCGAGAACATCACGGTGGTGCGCGACGGCGAACGGGTCGCAGTCCGCTATGAAGCCCGTCGCCTCCAGGGTGTGAATCGCCTCGACGCTGGAAGCGACCTGATCGCCGATCGCCGCCGCGAGCGTGCGCGCGGGCGTCCTCGCGATGAGCTCCGTGTCGACGATCAGGCACTCGGGCATGACCTCGAGATTCCAAAAGTCGACCATCTGGGTTCCATCATCGCTGTAGATGACCGACATGCCGTTCGCCGTGGCGTTGGAAGCGACCACGGTCGGCAGCAATGCGATCTTCGCCCGATCGCGGCCCTGGTAATGCGCCGCCGCCCGCGCCAGGTCCATGCACTTGGCGCCTCCGACGACAACGATGATCTCCGGCGCGCGGCGCACGATCTCACGCCCAACCTGCTCGATCGCGGCATAGGTGCAGGCTCCCCTCGGAACCTGATAGAACGCGCATGAGCCGATCGGCGGCTCGGTCCGCTCGAGCGTGTCCATGAGGCCGGCGCTGCGTCCCAGCGGGTTTGCAGCCTGCATCTGGAAGGCATCGGTTGGCGAGGTGATGGATTGGGAGATCTCCTGCTTGAGCTCATCGGTTAGGTGGTGATCGTGCACCACGAGGTAGCGGTCTCCATAGGCGGCCGTGAGCCTCCTCAGCTCATGGCGCGCCCCAAACCCGATCGTATAGTTCTGAAATGATGTGAAGTCATAGCAAGAAGGCATCGTTTGTCCCCTCATCATCCGCGCGACCAAGAACCCGTCACTGCGCCGCCCCGAAAGCGACCGTCCGGTTTCGGGCCTCCCGGCACGCCTGGTTTGTCTAGAGCATGGTCACGCCGTCATTCACGGTAAGAACTGACCCCGTCACGTTCTGCGCATCATCCGAAACGAGAAACGCGACCGTCTCGGCAGCGGCGGAGAAGAGGTTCTCATCCTCCCCCGTGGCAACGACGTTGACCAAAATGTTCTGCGGCGCCAGATTCAACGCAATGTTTCGAGCAAGCCCGCGCACTCCCCAGCACGCCGCCGTGCCCGGGACATCAAAGGGATGCTCAGAGACCGATCCGTCGCTGACGGCAAAAACGATGTGGCCCGGAGTCTTATCTGAACGATCACCCATGAAGTGCGCCGCGTACCGAGCGCAGAGCACCGAGATGTCGAGGGTGACGGAAAGGGCCGAGCGCCATTGGTCGAATGAGCAGGTCAGCACGTCAACGGGGACCTCGCGCCCCTGGACGATGACGACGTTATCGAGACGCCCCAAAACCCCGAGCACGCTTTTGAATAACGATTCGACCGACGCCTCCTCCAGCGGCTGTATGGAAAGAGACGCCATCGTCGCCCCGCGAATCGATAGGGCTGAGCACGGCTCGCTTCCTGCATAGAGCCGTCGGCACCCCACCACGGCGTGGCCATCTGCCACGAGCTTGTCGACGATGGCCTGCCCCTGGGGAACCTCGGTTCCCACGACGAGCGTGGCCGCATTCTTGCCGCTCATACAGCTCCTCCTTACGAAAAGACGATCCCACCGGCAACGAGCATCGACTGCCCGTTGATGTGGCATCCGTTGCGGGCAAGGAACGCGCACATCGCGGCGATGTCGTCTCCCGTTTGCAAGCGACCGGTCGGATACTTCGACTCGATGAATGCGATGTAGGCCTCTTTGCTCTCCCCGCCCGATGCGAGGTAGTCATCGCAGAACCCATCCATCATGGGGGTCCAAACGGTTCCCGGGCAGACGCCGTTGACGGTGATGCCGTAGGGTGCAAGCGCCCGGGCCAAAGCGCGCATGAGCCCGCGCTCGCACCACTTTGAGGTGGAATAGGGAACCACCGCGTCCTCGTCCTGATTGAGGGCAGCCTGGCTCAGCACGATGACGATGCGCCCTTCGGTGTGTCGCTCGACCATCTCGCGCGCCGCGCGCTGGACGCACAGAAACGTCGCGTCGCAATTGATGGCCGTGAAATCATGCCATGCGTCGAGCGATATCGACCGCCAATCCCGGTAGCCCCCATAGCCCGCATTGTTGATGAGCACATCGATGCGCCCGAACACTGCGACGATGCCATCGAACGCCGTCGCGATCTGCTGCGGGTCGGTTAGATCGGCGACGAAGGGCTCCGCCTCCCCGTGCCGCGCTCGCAACTCTTCCGCGATAGCCTCGGCGGCATCGCGGTCTCGGTCTATCACGGCCACCGCATAGCCCTCGCACGCCAAGCGCCTGGCCACGCAGGCACCGATGCCGGCACCGCCGCCCGTCACAACCGCAACTTGCTTCGCACTCATAGCGCCTCTCCTTCCAACGACACGATGCCCCGCCTTCCAGCCCGCATCAGAGCATGACGTTTCCGCCGTTATCCATGATGGTCACGCCCGTTATGTTGCGCGCCTCGTCCGAGAAGGCGAAGCGGTAGATCGCGGCCATCTCCT
>CAZLGF010000118.1:2081-3359 GCA_964558955.1 uncultured Coriobacteriaceae bacterium | reverse complement strand
CCCAGCACGAGCATGCTCAGCGGGATGGTATACGCGGGCAGATCGAGGAGGTCGCGCACCTCCTCGGCGTTCTCGATGATGTCACCGATGTAGCAGCTACCAAGCCCCACCGCCTCCGCGGCGATGACGGCCGTCTGCGCGGCGATCACGGCGTCCTGCGCGGCGATGGCGAACTCGCCCAAACCAGGACGGTCGCGCACGGACACGCCCGCCTCGGCGCAAAACGCCTCATCCAGGCAGCCCACGTGGCGGAACAGGTCGATCCACTTGGCGTAGTCCACCACGAAGACGAGCGCCCATGGCGCCTTCGCGATGAACGGCTGGTTGTCGCAGAGCACGGCCAGGCGGTCGCGCGTCTCCTGCGTGCGGATGTCGATGATCGAGTACATCATCATGGCGCCCGCCGAGGGAGCGCGGCTCGCCGCGTGCAGCACCGCCGCGCGCTGCTCGTCCGTGATGGGCGCGTCGGCAAAGACGCGTGTCGAGCTTCGCCGCTCGATGAGGTCGAGCACAGGATTGCCGGGAGCGGGAACGGCCCTCCCCTGGGCACTTGGCGTGAGCGATGCGGCCTGGTCGTTGGTCATGGCGCCTCCTCCGTTGTGGCACGTCAGCATTTGGTGCACGCCCCTCATTGTAGACACCGCGTGGCCACATGCCGGTGAGGGCGGCGTGCAGGCGCAGCCCTCGGCGGATTTCTCCCTGTTCGCGCGAGAGCGCGGGGTACACTATCCCAAGCGCGACACGCCGGGCCCGCGGTTGACTTTGAGCAAACTCGAAGCGCTATACCGAGCAGGTCGGACACCTCATGAGCACCCGATCGTGAGACACATCGCAGCAGAAAGGGAGCATCCATGCGCATCGCCGAGGTCTCAAACGCATGCGACATCAGCGCTGACACCCTGCGCTACTACGAGCGGATCGGCCTGCTGCCCCACATCGCCCGCACCCCGAGCGGCATCCGCGAGTACACGGAAGAGGACTGCGCGCGCATCCGCTTTGTCAAGTGCATGCGCGCCGCGAACGTCTCGATCGACGCCCTGATCGAGTACATGCGCCTATTCGATGAGGGCGACGCGACCTCCGCGCGCCGCAAGGAGATCCTCGTGCAGCAGCGCGACCTGCTGCGTGAGCGCATCGCCGACATGCAGGCCGGGCTCGACCGCCTCACCTACAAGATCGACCACTACGACGACGTCATCACCCCGTCGGAGGAGAGCCTGCGCGACGCGCGCGCGTAACCGCACGGCCGCGTGGCGTACCCGCGCCGCACGCCGTCCG
>CAZLGF010000118.1:0-1981 GCA_964558955.1 uncultured Coriobacteriaceae bacterium | reverse complement strand
CGCCCGCACACCGCACCATCGCCCCTCTCGCATCAGCCACTCACCGCCCTGTGCGCGTAATGCGCGGATCGCGCCGCGCCGCCCGCGCGCGGGGCGCATCCCGTCACTATACTGAAGAGATGAACAAACCGCCGGGTCCCCACCCGGCGCGCAGCGATCGGCAAGCGAGGCCCTCATGGCGTATATCGAGTTCTCCAACGTGGTCAAGGCATACGGCTCGGGCGACACCCTCATCCACGCCCTCGACGGCGCGACGTTCGAGGTCGAGCGCGGCGAGCTCGCGGTGATTCTCGGGGCGTCGGGCGCCGGCAAGACCACGGCCCTGAACATCCTCGGAGGCATGGACACGGTGACCTCGGGCACGGTGTCGGTCGACGGGCACGCCATCTCGGGCGCCACCGAGGCCGAGCTCGTGGAGTACCGCCGCCACGACGTGGGCTTCGTCTTCCAGTTCTACAACCTGGTCCCCAACCTCACCGCCCTCGAGAACGTCGAGCTCGCGGCCCAGATCTGCCCCAACTCGCTCGACGCCGCCGAGACGCTCGCCAAGGTGGGGCTGGCCGACCGCCTCAACAACTTCCCCGCCCAGCTCTCCGGTGGCGAACAGCAGCGCGTCTCGATCGCGCGCGCCCTCGCCAAGACGCCCAAGCTCCTGCTCTGCGACGAGCCCACGGGCGCGCTCGACTACCAAACCGGCAAGCAGATCCTCCAACTCCTGCAGGACACCTGCCGGCGCGACGGCATCACCGTCATCATCATCACCCACAACTCCGCGCTCGCCCCCATGGCCGACCGCCTCATCCGCTTCAAGAGCGGCATGGTGACCGAGATGACGCTGAACCCCCACCCCGTCCCCATCGCCGAGATCGAGTGGTAGGCCATGGCGACCCGCCCGCAGCCGTCCGCCTCAGCCTTCAACAAGGGCATCCTGCGCACGATTCGCGGCAGCCTCAAGCGCTTCATAGCACTCGCCACCATCACGGCGCTCGGCGTCACCATGCTCACGGGCCTGCGCGCGGCCTGCGAAGACCTGCGCGCGTCCGCCGACGCCTTCTTTGACGATCAGAACCTTTTCGATATCCGCGTCCAGTCGACGCTCGGTCTCACCGATGACGACGTCGAGGCGCTCGCCGCGCTCGAGGGGGTCGAGGCGGCTGAGGGCGGCTACACCGAGACCGTCTACACGCAGGTTGGGTCGGGGTCCGAGAAGGTCGACGTCGTGTCCATCTCGCCGAGCGGCATCAACGCGCCGCTCGTGGTCGAGGGAAGCCTTCCCGAGACCGACGACCAGATCGCCGTGACCGAGCGCTTCCTCGAGGACGCGGGCCTGTCCCTCGGCGACACCATCACCTTCCACGGCGCGGACGACGATGACGACGACTCCGCGATCTTCGAGCGCACGGAGTACACGATCACCGCGGTCGTGCTCAACCCGCTCGACGTGAACGCCGGCGACGGCACGATGTCGTTCCGCTCAAGCGGATCGGCGCAGTACACGTTCTTCCTGCTGCCCACGTGCGCCACGAGCGAGGCGTACACGGTGATCTACCTGCAGGTCGAGGGGGCGGACGAGCCCTTGTGCTACTCCGACGAGTACGAGGAGATCGTCGACGACGTGAAGCAGCGCGTCGAGGAGGCCCGCGGCGAGCGCGAGATCGCACGCGGGGAGGGCCTGCGCGCCGATGCGACCGCCGAGATCGACGAGGCTGAGGAGGACGCCCTCTCCCAGCTTGACGAGGCGGAAGCCGAGATCGACGACGCACAGGCCGAGATCGACGACGGACTCGCGGAGCTCGAGAGCGCCGAGGATGAGATCAAGACGGGACGCGCCCAGGTCACCGCGGGTCTCACCGAGCTCGCCACAGAACTTGGCTGTGACGTAGACGAGATCCCTACCGCGATCGCGAGCGCGCGCGCCGAGATCGACGACGGGCGCACCGAGCTTACGAGCGCTCGCGCGGAGCTCGAGGCGAGCGTCGAT
>CAZLGF010000117.1:0-3359 GCA_964558955.1 uncultured Coriobacteriaceae bacterium | reverse complement strand
TGCACGCGCTCGCCGCACACCGCGCAGATCTGCGTCTCGCGCGGCTTGCCCGGCAGATCGAGCTCCTTGAAGTCCGGCAGCTCGACCTCGTGCACCTCGAACAGGTCGCTATCGGCATACGACGCGAAGAACGCCATCACATCCGTGCCATGAGGGCAGTGCGGCGCATCCGGCCGCTGCGCGATGCGGATGGCTCGATCGCTCGCCAGATCATAGAAGCTCGCGGACATGATGCCGTAGTCATACCACTTGAGACGCCGACGCCCCAGATTGCAGCGGGCGACCGAGATCACCGCGTCCGCCAGGCAGCGATCGCACTCCACGAAGGCGATGAGGTCGCGATACGTGTCAGGATCGTCGATATGGAAGTACGTGAGCGCAAGACGCGCCATGCGCGTCCCGATGAGCTGCCCCGCGCACAGGTGCCCATGGAAGGCAACCGCGCGCGCAAGATCCTCTTCAAGCGTCCGCTTGAGCATGGTACCGTCCCCCTTGGTTGGGTCACACATATATAGGTTATGGGCCCGGATGCGAGCGAGATGGGGCTAACGCAACCCCAGACGCCCCTACCAGGTCACCTCGCACACGCCCGACGCGGCGAGGACGCCGAGCATCGTCGCGCGGTCGCGATTCATGATGAGCTCCACCGGGAAGTGAATCTCCTCGAGCAGGCTCGTCGCGGCCTCGTAGCGGCCGATGTCGCGCGCGAGGTGCGCGTCGCTCGACACCGCGATGCCCACCCCCAGCTCGGCGCAGCGCTCCGCGATGGCGCGGCACGCCCGATGGTGCCGCGAGCCGACGGCGAGGCTGTGGTTGTTGATCTCGATGAGCTTGCCGAGCGCCTTGGCCGCACCGAGCACCTCGTCCAGATCGAACGCCACGCCCGAGCGGCCGGGATGCCCCAGCATGAGCACGCGCGGATTATGGAGCGCCGCGACGTACATCTCCGTGGCCTGCGCGAGCGACGCCTCCGCGGCGATGGTGCTGTTGTGCACGCTGGCGACCACGTAGTCCAGCCCCTCCGTCACCTGGTCGAAGAGACTCCGCTCGCGGCGGTTCGAGCGCCCCACGATGTTCAGCGGGCAGGCGATGTCCTGGCCGAAGAGCGCACCGTCGAGCGACACGATGTCCGCCTCGGCGGCGCGCAGCACCGTCACACCATCCCAATCGCGCGGCCACACGCCCTGGTTGTAGAAGAACTGGAAGTTGTGGACGTCCTGATCGGGAAAGAGCATCGCGCTGAAATGGTCAGCCGAGCCCAGCAGCTCGAGTCCGGCTGCGCGCGCCGCCGCCACGTTCTCCCCGATCGTCGAGTATGCGTGACGCGAGAAGAGCGTGTGCGTGTGGATGTCGGTCAGGATCTGATATCCCATGAGGCCCCTTCATCGAGAGAAACGGCGATCGAACACGGCCACGCGCCGCCAGAGCGCGCCGTGCGGGCGCGCGGACGACACGCTGCCGCAGCGTTCCTAAGCGCAGACGCCATACTCCTGCGCCAGCTGCTTCCACGCGGGAAGCGAGCGCTCGATGACCTCGGCCGCCACGCAGTAGCCCACGCGCACCCAGCCGGTCACGCCGAAGCTGTTGGACGGCACGGGCAGGAGTTCGTAGGCGCGAGCGCGCTGGCAAAACGCTACGGCATCCGGCTCGAGCGAGCGAACCCACAGGTAAAAGGCGCCGTCGGGCTGCACGTAGGTGTAGCCGTACTCATCGAGCGCCCGAGTGAGGAGGTCGCGGTTGCGCGCGTAGGCGGCAACGTCCGACGGCTCGTCCACGCAATCCACGATGACGCGCTGGAAGATCGACGACGCGCACACGAAACCGAGCGCCCGCGCGGCCCCCGCCACGGCGGCCATCACGCGCTCGGCGTCGGGCATGGCCGGCGGGACGAGGATCCAACCGATGCGCTCGCCCGGGAGCGACAGCGACTTGGAGTACGAGTAGCACACCACGGTGTGCTCGTAGAAGTCGGGCACCCAGGGCACCTCGGCGCCGTAGGTGATCTCGCGATACGGCTCGTCCGAGATGAGGAAGATGGGGTTCTCGCGCCCCTCGTTGGCCTCGTTCAGCACGCGGGCCAGCGCCTCAAGGGTCGCGCGGGGGTAGATGGCGCCCGTGGGGTTGTTCGGCGAGTCGATGATGATCGCGGCGGTGCGCGGCGTGATGGCGGCCGCCACAGCGTCCGCGTCGATCTGGAAGGTCTCCTGGTTAGCCAGCACCTCGACGCAGGTCATGCCCGCGGCCTCGATCCAGGTGCGGTACTCCGGGAAGTACGGGGCGATCACGATGATCTCCTCGCCCGGGCAGGCGACGGCGCGAAGCGTGCACGAGACGGAGCCCGCCGCACCCGCGCAGATGAAGACGTCCTTCCCGGTGTAGGACGTCCCGAAGCGCCGGTTGAGCGAGGAGGCGACCGCCTCGCAGGCGATCGGCAGACCCGCCGCGGGGGTGTAGCCGTGGAGCTCGGCGGGCGGAACCTCGGCGAGCGACCGCTCGATGCTCGCCCGGACGGAATCCGGCGCGGGAACGCTCGGGTTGCCGATGCTGAAGTCGAACACGCGGTCAGCGCCGATCTGCGCCTTGCGCTCGGTCGCGTAGGTGAAGATCTCGCGAATCCCCGAGCCCTCGACGCCGTAGCCGTACATCGTCTCGTTGATCATGCTTCCTCCTCCTCAGTCGAGCCTTCCGTATCCGCCTCGGTGGGTGTGCCCGCAGCGGCGCCACCATCGGGTGCCGTGGCGGCGTCCGGGGAATCGCCCGCGGCCTCGGATGCCATGGCCTCGCGCGCGAAGCGCGCCGCGTCCTCGGCGAGCTCCTCGTCGCTCATGCGCGGCGCGGTGCGGCGCGCGCCCGAACCGGCGGCGCCCGTAGCGGCCTCGCGCTCGAGATACGCGTCCCACGCATCGTCGAGCAGAGCCTCCACGGCCTCGCCCTCGACCGTCTCGCGCGCGAGCAGGACCTCGGCCATCAGGTTGAGCTGGTCGCGGCGGGCGGCGAGGATCTCCTCGGCACGGCGATGCGCCTCGCGCATGATGCGCTGGACCTCAATGTCGATGCGACGGGCCGTCTCCTCAGAGTAATCCTGGTGATCGGCGTAATCACGACCCAGGAACACCTGGTGCTGCGCCTCGCCGAAGACCTGCGCGCCCAGCTCCTCGCTCATGCCGAGGCGCGTGACCATCTCGCGCGCCATCTTGGTGGCCCGCTCGAGGTCGTTCGACGCGCCGGAGGTGACGTCGTCGCACATGAGCTCCTCGGCCACGCGCCCGCCCAGAAAGACGGCGAGCTCATCGAGCATCTCGTTCTTGGTCTTGAGGAAGTGATCCTCGGTCGGGAGCTGGAGGGTGTAGCCAAGGGCC
>CAZLGF010000116.1:1357-3522 GCA_964558955.1 uncultured Coriobacteriaceae bacterium | reverse complement strand
ACCGTTCACGGAAAACGGTCCCATCCGGCCCCTGTTTCACCCTTCCTCGCAAAACGCATGGCAATCACGCGGCATCACCGCAGACCGCAAGCCGCCGGACGCGGCCCACCTCGCTCCCCCGAGGCCCCGTCGGCGCGCCCGAACGACCCCCTGAGATTACCGACGCATTTCAGCCCCGCGGCGCGCCAGAGCCCTTCGCGCCCTGTGTTACACTACATGCGTTTTTGCAGGTTGTTGATGCAGCCGCCCCGCGCGCATCACGGGGTCCATACGCTGCTAGTTAGGAGGCGCATATGGGACTCGCGCTGCTCGGGGCCGTCTCCCAGGGCATCCTCTGGGGCATCATGGTGCTCGGCATCTTCATCACCTATAAGCTCCTCGACATCGCAGACCTCACGGTCGACGGCAGCTTCGCCCTCGGCGGCTGCGTCTGCGCCGTGCTCGTGGTGAACGGGACCGATCCGGTCCTCGCCCTGGTCGCCGCGATGCTCGCGGGCATGGTGGCCGGCGCCGTCACGGGCTTTCTGCACACCGTCTTCGAGATCCCGGCCATCCTGGCGGGCATCCTCACGCAGATCGGCCTGTGGTCGGTCAACCTGCGCATCATGGGCAAGTCCAACACGCCGCTTCTGCGCGTCGACACCCTCTTCAGCGCGGTGACCGACGCCACCGGGCTCAGCTCGAACATCGCCTCGATCATCGTGGGCACCATCTGCGCCGTCGTGATCATCCTCGCGCTCTACTGGTTCTTCGGAACTGAGATCGGCTCGGCGTGCCGGGCGACCGGCAGCAACGAGGCCATGGTGCGCGCGCTCGGCGTCAACACCAAGCTCACCAAGATGATCGCCCTCATGCTCTCCAACGGGCTCGTGGGCCTGTCGGGCGGCCTCATCTGCGAGAACCAGGGGTACGGCGACATCGGCATGGGCACGGGCGCCATCGTGATCGGGCTTGCGGCCATCGTGATCGGCGAGGTGCTCTGGCGCGTCCTGCCCCGCGGTCGCCTCCATGCCTTCGGTGGCCGCCTCACCGCGGCCGTGGTGGGGTCGATCGTCTACTTCCTCATCCGCGCCATCGTGCTCCAGCTGGGCATGAACGCCAACGACATGAAGCTCATCTCCGCCATCATCGTGGCGCTCGCCCTGTGCATCCCCGTCATGTGGGGGAAGTACCAGGTTCGGCGCTCGTATGCGCGCGCGATGAAGGCCGCCGCAGCCGAAGGCGCCGCGTCTGAAGGGGGGCGGTAACCGATGCTGACGATCACCAGGGTGTCCAAGACCTTCAACGCGGGAACCGTCAACGAGAAGCGCGCGCTCATCGACGTGAGCCTGCACCTTGAGCCGGGCGACTTCGTCACCATCATCGGCGGCAACGGAGCCGGCAAGTCGACGCTCATGAACATCGTCGCCGGCGTCTATCCCGTCGACGCGGGCACCGTCACCCTCGACGGCCGCGACATCTCGCGCCTCTCGGAGTCGGCGCGCGCCACGTACCTGGGGCGCGTGTTCCAGGACCCCATGATGGGCACGGCCGCCGACATGCAGATCATCGAGAACCTCGCCATGGCCCGCCGCCGTGGCAAGCGCCGCACGCTCGCCTGGGGCGTCACCCGCGCCGAGCGCGAGGAGTACACCGAGCGCCTGCGCGAGCTCGGCCTTGGCCTGGAGAAGCGCATCACCACCAAGGTGGGCCTGCTCTCGGGCGGGCAGCGCCAGGCGCTCACCCTGCTTATGGCCACGCTCGCGGAGCCCAAGCTTCTGCTCCTCGACGAGCACACCGCCGCGCTCGATCCCAAGACGGCCGCCAAGGTGCTCGACCTGACGGAGCAGATCGTGGACGAGCATAAGCTCACGACCCTCATGGTCACGCACAACATGAACGACGCGATCCGCCTCGGCAACCGCCTGATCATGATGCACGAGGGTCGCATCATCTACGACGTGCGCGGCGCCGAGAAGCGCGCGCTCACCGTGCGTGACCTGCTGCAGAAGTTTGAGGAGGTCGCGGGCGGCGAGCTGGCCAACGACCGCATGCTGCTGAGCTAACGGGGCGCGGAGCCGCCGCTCCCCTATCCACCGAAGGGGCGCAGAGCCACCGCCCGCCCCCACCCCACCAAACGAGAACGGCCCTCGGCGATCGCATGTCGCCGAGGGCCGTTTGCGGTG
>CAZLGF010000116.1:0-1257 GCA_964558955.1 uncultured Coriobacteriaceae bacterium | reverse complement strand
CCGCCGCCACGCGCCGCTACGCTTGATCAGCCGCCGCCTTGTCGACGCAGGCGAGCGCGTTCAGACTCCGCGGGTACCCCACGTAGGGCACGCACTGCGAGACCACCCGATAGAGGAAGTCCTTGTCGTTGCCGATCCTCATGTTGGCGGCCGCGTGACTCGTGAGCTGCGGCTCGCACCCGCCCTGGGCTGCGATGAAGCAGAACGTGATCATCTCGCGATCGCGATCGGAGAGGCCCGTACGGGTGTAGTAGTCCCCGAAGCAGTTGTCGGCGAGCCAGCGGTTGAGGTGCGCGCGCTCCGCGGGGCCCGTGACCCAGCTCTCGCGCATACCCTCGCCGAAGTACGCGATCTGCTTGCCGTTGCCGGCCTCGAGGCGCGTCTCGAAGGTGGTCGTGGCCTGGCCGGGCAGCGGCAGCTCAACGTCGCGCGCGGCGAGGATCTCGTTCACCGCGACGATGAACGGCCGTGTGCGTCCGATGCCGAGGTAGGCCGTGCCCTGGTAGACGACCTCCTTGAGCTCGACGGGCGTCACGCCGAAGTTGAGCGCGCCCGCGGCCACCACGCGAAACTCATCGATCCCCTGGCAGCCCATGAGGGCGGCGAGGATGGCGAGAAAGCGCTCGCGATCGGGCAGGCACGCGGCCTCGTCGTTCACGACCTCGTCGAACGCGAAGGTGTCGAAGCGCTCGGCGAACTCAGGGTCGGTCGCGGCGAGCGACGCCTCACCCGAGGGATCGAGCTTCTTGAGGTAGGCCGCTGCGGATTCTGACATCGCCATAGCGCGGCCCCCTACTCGACCGACGCGTACTGCGCGTCGTCAACGGGCTCGCACCACTCGTTGTCGCCCCCGCCCTCGGGCAGCGCGACGGCGATGTGGCTGAACCAGGAGTCCTTGGCGGCGCCATGCCAGTGCTTGACCTCGGGCGTGATGTCCACGACATCGCCTGGGTGCAGCTCGCGCGCGGGCTGACCCCACTCCTGGTACCAGCCGCGACCGCCCGTGCAGATGAGCACCTGGCGCTCGCCATGGTGGATATGCCAGTTGTTGCGGCAGCCCGGCTCGAACGTCACGTTGGCGATGCGGGTGGCAAGCGGGGCCAGATAGCTGTTGCCGATGAAGTACTGCGCATAGTTCGCATTGAACTCGCCGAGTGGGAACACGCTCGATGCACCGAGGCTCTCACGTGCGGTCTTCTCGAGTTCCTGATCCATGGGAATCTCCTTTCGTCGTCGACACCCCTATGGTAACGAGGA
>CAZLGF010000115.1:0-3636 GCA_964558955.1 uncultured Coriobacteriaceae bacterium | reverse complement strand
CGGACGCGGGTCCGCGCGGCGGCCGCTCAAAACAGCAAGATGCCCACACGACGCCCCCACCGCGTGCACACGGCGGCGCGCGCGGGTGCGAGAGGCGGCCCTGCTTCAGGTACACTCAGGAGGTCTATCCCGCGTCATGGAGGCACGTCTATGAGCCCACTCGATCAGCTCCGCCGAGCGCTTCCCAATCTCACAAAAGCCGAGGCCAAGGTCGCGAACGCCATTCTCGCCGACCCGCAACTCGGTTACGGGTCGAGTGTGAGCACCCTGGCGAAGCGGTCGGGCTCCTCCAACTCGGCGGTCATTCGCATGTGCCAGAAGCTCGGGTACGACGGATACGCGGAGTTTCGCTTCTCGTTCAACCGAGCCATGCTCGCTCAAGAGCGAACCGACGCCCATATCGCCTCAGATGACGACGCAGCGCAGCTCCTTGCGGTCTACAGCTCCTATATCGCCCAGATTCCCCAGTTCGTGTCAAACGAGCAGTTCGAGCGTCTCGCGAACGCTATCGTCAACGCGCGGCGCGTCGTGATCTGGGGCGTCAATCGCACCGCGGAGAGCGCGCAGCAGCTTTCGAACCGCCTCGGGCGAATCGGCGTCTTCAACAAGTTCTCGAGCGACACGATCGTCATGAGCGACGATGCCACCATCCTCTCAGACGGCGACGTCTGCATCATCTTCACCATGGCCGGGCGCGGCATTCCCGATGCGGCGGAGCTCATGGACACGCTGCGCGAACGCGGCGCCGAGGCGCACCTGATCACCATGAACAAGAGCCTTTCCCTGCACGAGCACGCCGACGAAACCTATGTGCTGCCTTGGGTCAGCCGCGATGCCTCGGTCAATTTCTACGAGGACCAGATCATCGTCTTCATGTTCATCGAGATCCTCCTGGTCAAGATCTCGCGCGTCCTCGGGGCGGCCAATCATCAATAGTGGATATATATCCACTCCATACCGCTCGATCTGAAATTTGATCCACTTACCGGATCAAATTCCATTCTTTTGTATCTATGTCCACTTTCCGCGTATGCTGAGCGCGACGGCAGCCATGGGCCCACGCTGCACACGACCTCAGAGGAAAGAGGAACCATGGAACAGCTTCAAGACGCTATGCAACGCACCTTGGTCCCCATCGCGGACAAGCTCTCACACGCAAAGATCTTGCGCGCGATCTCAGGCGGCTTCTCCATGCTGCTGCCCATCATCATGGTCGGCGCCCTCGCGTCACTGCTTTCAGGCTTCAACGTGCAGGCCTACCAGGACTTCATCGCTTCGAACGGCCTCGATGAGATCTTCAGCTTCATCAGCACCTACACCACGAACATGATCGCGATCTACGCGGCCTTCGCCATCGGCAAGAGCATGGCCGATGAGCTCGGGCTCACCAAGCAGTCCGCGATCGTGGGCATCACCGTGCTGTTCACGTTCCTGCTCATCAAGCCCACCGGGGCCACGCAGGACGACGTGACCATCACGGGCGTCATCAGCACCACGTACTTCGGCGCCGCGGGCCTGTTCACCGCCATGATCCTCGGCTGCGTCGTCCCGTTCATCTACTACCTGTTCGTCAAGCACAACGTCACCATCAAGATGCCCGAGGGCGTGCCGCCCTTCATCGAGCGCAGCTTCGCCAGCATCATCCCGGTCGCGTGCATCTGCGTGCTCTTCGTCGTGGTGCGCCAGCTCTGCCTGCTCACGCCCTACGGGACCTTCGATGACATGATCTACAGCATCCTCAAGGCGCCGCTCGGCTCGCTCTCCGAGAGCCCGCTCACCTTCGCGCTCCTGTGCTTCATCTGCAACCTGCTCTGGTTCTTCGGCATCCATGGCGGCATGGTCGTCATGCCGTTCATCTCGATGCTCTACCTGACGCCGGCGCTCGAGAACCTCGAGGCCTACGCCCTCGGCGCCACCCTGCCCAACATGCTCACCAACACGTGGTGGTTCACCTTCGTGCAGATGGGCGGCTCGGGAGGCATCATCGGCCTCACGATCCTCATGACCTTCTTCGCCAAGAGCGCGCGCTACCGCCAGCTCGGCCGCATGGCCATCGTGCCCGCGATCTGCGGCATCTCCGAACCCGTCGTCTTTGGCACGCCCCTCGTGCTGAACGTCCTCATGCTCATCCCGATGCTCGCCGCGCCGCTGCTGAGCTTCGGCCTCACCTACGCCATGACCGTCGTGGGCATCGTGCCCGTGCTGAACGGCATCCAGGTGAGCTCGGGAACGCCCATCCTCATGTCGGGCTTCCTGGCAGGTGGCTGGCAGGCGGCTGCCTGGCAGATCGTGATCGTGCTCCTGCAGATGCTCGTGTATCTCCCGTTCTTCAAGATGATGGACAAGCAGTCCTATGATGAGGAGCATCAGTCCACATCCGTCGAGGAGGCATAGTGGCCACGTCTCCCACCCCGTCCAACGTCATCTGGTTCGTCGCGGATCAGCTGCGCGCTGACGCCGTGGCGCACCTTGGGAACCCCGCCGCGGTGACCCCGCATATCGACGAGCTCGCGACCGAGGGCGTGTCCTTCGCTGACGCGTACTGCCAAAACCCCGTGTGCGTGCCCAGTCGCTGCAGCTTCCTGTCCGGGCTCTACCCTCACACCCTCGGCCATCGGACCATGCACTACATGATGCATCGCGATGACCCCAACATCATGCGGGTGATGAAGGACGCCGGCTATGAGGTGGTTTGGATCGGGCGAAACGACTTCATCCCCGGGACGTGGGAGAAGTCGACGTGGTGCGACCACTTCTTCGATGGGGCCGATCTCGTGGACAAGGTGAGCGTCACCGGCAGCGCCACGCGATTCGGCATGCAGTCGGACTCGGTCCCCGCACCGGAGGTCCCCGCCGTCCTCGCGGACGCCGACCTCACGTACTCGTTCTTCACCGGCCGGTATCCCGCGGGCTCGCTCGATCAGACCTTCGACTGGAACTGCGTGAACGCCGCCCTCTCCTTCCTCGACGGCATTGACCCCGCAACGCAAGAGAAGCCGTTCTTCATCTACTGCACGCTCATGTTCCCGCATCCACCGTACGGATGCGAGGAGCCGTGGTACTCGCTCATCGATCGCTCCACCCTGCCGCCGCGCCGACCCGATGTGGAGACGCTCGACGGCAAGGCGAGCATACTTGAGAAGATCCGCGAGCGGCAGGGCCTGCAGGCATGGACGGAGGAGCAGTACGACGAGCTGCGCGCCGTCTACCTGGGCATGACCGCACGATGGGATCACATGCTCGGACTCGTGGTCGAGAAGCTCCGTGAGCGCGGGCTCTACGATGACACGAACATCTTCGCGTTCAGCGACCACGGTGATCTGACCGGTGATTACGGCATCACCGAGAAGTGCCAGAACTCCTTCGAGGACCCGCTGACCCGCGTGCCGCTCGTCATCAAGCCCGCTGCGCGCTTCGCGGTGGAGCCAGGCGTGCGCCAGGGGGTCGTCGGCCTCATCGACCTGCCCGCGACCATGGCGGAGATCGCCGGATGCGATCTGGGCTACGTGCAGTTCGGCTCATCGCTCATGGGGGCTGTCGCCGGCGGCGAGACCCCACACGACGCCATCTTCTGCGAAGGAGGCCGCCTGCATGGCGAGTGGCAGGCCATGGAGCCTGAGCACGGCCCCGAGTCCT
>CAZLGF010000114.1:0-3664 GCA_964558955.1 uncultured Coriobacteriaceae bacterium | reverse complement strand
GTGCCCGACTTCTACGGCCTCAAGGGCGACTCGTCCGACAACATCCCGGGCGTGCCGGGGATCGGCCCCAAGAAGGCGAGCGCCCTCATCGCGCAGTACGGCTCGCTCGACGAGGTCATCGCTCATGCCGATGAGATCAAGGGCAAGATGGGCGAGAACCTGCGCGCGCATATCGACGACGCGCTGCTCTCGCGCCAGGTCGCGACGATCCAGACGAACGCCCCGGTCGAGATCGACTTCGACGCCACGGCCTTCCCGGCGTTCGACGCGCAGGCGGCGTCCGAGGCCCTCGGCGAGCTGGGGATCATGTCGATGCAGCATCGCTTTCTCGCGCTGCTCTCACCTGACGCCGAGAGGGCTGATGCGGGCGGGTTCGAGTTGCCGCCGGTCATCGCGGCGCGCGCGGACACGGGCGCAGGATTCGACGAGGCCATGGCCGAGCTCGAGCGCGCGCTCGCGGCGAAGGAGTGGGTCGCCGCCGTGATCGATGACGACACGGAGGCGGGGACGCTCTTCGGTCTCACGCGCACGCTGTGGCTGGCGACCGATCGCGCGCTCCTGGCCTTCGAGGAGCCCGCCGGCGTGGAGGCAACGGTTGCGCGCGAGGGGTTTGACCTCACGGACGGCGTGATCGCGGGGATCCTCCAGTGCCTTTTCGAGACGGGTCGGCTCGCCGCGCTCGATCTCAAGGAGCTCATCCATGAGCTTTCGCCGGTCGATTCAAGCGAGCGCGAGCTCATGGACCCGCTCGACATCGACCCGGCGCGCACCTTCGACGTGGTGGTCGCGGCATATCTGCTCGACTCGGTGCGCTCGAGTTTCGACGTGGCCTACCTGGCCGAGACCTACCTGCAGAGCGCCCTGCCCGCCGCGCGGGGCGAGGATGGCGCGCCGGACGACGCGGCGCCTCGCGCAGCGCGCGCCGCGGCGGTGGCCCGGGCCGTCATCGAGCCGCTGTGCGCCGCGCTTGAGCGCGACGGCGCGGCCGAGCTCTTCGAGCAGATCGAGATGCCGCTTGTTCCGGTGCTCGCCCAGATGGAGCGCACGGGCATGCTCGTGGATCCGGCGCGCCTGGCCGAGCTGGCGAGCGAGCTTGGCGCCCAGATCGACGAGCTCGCCGCGCGCATCCGCGCCGCCGCGGGTGACAGCGACTTCAACATCGCGAGCCCCATGCAGCTCTCGCACGTCCTCTTCGACGTGATGGGCCTGCCCACGAAGGGCCTGAAGAAGACCCAGCGCGGCTACTACTCGACGAACGCTCGCGTCCTCGAGGAGCTGGCCAAGGACCACGAGTTCGTCCGCCTCATTCTCGAGTGGCGCGAGAAGACCAAGATCAAGTCGACCTACCTCGACACGCTGGGGCCGCTGCGCCGCGGGGACGGGCGCGTGCACACCACCTACAACCAGACCATCACGGCGACCGGGCGCCTGTCGTCGTCCAACCCCAACCTGCAGAACATCCCCACCCGCTCCGAGCTGGGCCACACGGTCAAGACGGCGTTCTCGGCGGGGGAGGGGCTGGTCTTCCTCGCGGTCGACTACTCGCAGATCGAGCTTAGGCTGCTTGCGCATCTCTCCGGTGACGAGCACCTGATCCGGGCGTTCAATGAGGGCGAGGACTTCCACGCCGAGACCGCGGCGCGCGTGTTCGGCGTGCCGCTCGAGGAGGTCACCCCGCAGCTGCGCAGCCGCGCCAAGGCGGTGAACTTCGGCATCGTGTACGGGCAGCAGGCCTATGGCCTGTCGCAGTCGCTCGACATTCCCCTCAACGAGGCGCGCGCGATGATCGATCGCTACTTCGAGGCGTATCCGGGCATTCGGCGCTTCCTCGATCAGACGGTCGCCGATGCCAAGCGAGATGGCTATGCCGAGACGCTCTACGGGCGTCGCCGGCCGATTCCCGAGCTCAAGATGCGCGTGCCCGCGCAGCGCGCCTTCGGCGAGCGCACGGCGATGAACCATCCCATGCAGGGAACGGCCGCCGACATCATCAAGATCGCGATGATCCGTGTGGCGCGGCGCCTGCGTGACGAGGGGTTCCGCGCGCGGATGATATTGCAGGTGCACGATGAGCTGGACTTCAAGTGCCCGCGCGATGAGGTCGAGCGGCTCTCGGCCATGGTCCGCGAAACGATGGAGGGCGTGGTCGAGCTCCGCGTGCCGCTCATCGTTGAGGTGTCGTGCGGCGAGACCTGGGCCGACGCCAAGTAGTGCGCATGAAGCGCGCATGAGCGCGGGCGCGCGCCCGAAAGGACGCGCGCCCGCTTGCGTGGTGCCGGTGTGATGAGAGGGGCGCGGAAGCCCGCGGTTAGCGACGACGCTTCCGCGTCGTGATGCCCGCGGCGATCGCGCCGATGCCGGCTGCCGCGCCGACGCCGAGCGTCACCAGCGAGACCGGGTCACCGGTGTTCGGCAGATCCTCGCTGCTCGTGGTGGTCTCGGTCGTGCCGGTCGTCTCAGTCTCATCGTCCGAGACGCCGGTCTCCGTCTCGTCGACCTCTGTCTCGCCGGTCTCCGTTTCGTCGTCTGTCGGCTCTTCGGGCTCGACGACCTCTTCAACGGTGTAGCTCACCGTGGGCTTGGCGAACTCCTCGGGGTCGCTCGAGTCCCCGTTGCTGTCGACGGGGAACAGCGTAGCACTGTTGTTGGTGTAGAGGCCCTCGTAGCCCGCGCTGCCATCTGCGTCGTAGGTGCCGTAGGTGCCCGCTTCGGTCTGCGGGTTGGTGAGCTGGACCGAGTAGGTCAGCTGGACCGGGGCGTCCTTCGTAACGGCGACGTTGATGCGCCAGATGAGGCACTCGCCGTAGGTGGTGCCGCCGAGCGTCACGCCATCGGCGTAATACTCGAGTACGAACTGCGTCTCGCCCTCGTCGTCCGTGAACGCATACGCTGAGGTGGCGCCCTCAACGGTGGTCTCCGTCGCGGTCAGCTCGGCGCCGTTGACCGTGAGGGTCAGGGTGTCAATGTCATTGACGAAGGCGAAGTCATAGTCGCATCCCTCGCCGCCGCCGATCTCGTCAACCACGTAGCTGCCGGAGTCAACAACCTGGATGAGCTCGTCTTCGATGCTGGAGAAGATCTCGGCGGCCTCTGTTGCATCGACGGTTGTATCGTCGCTTGAATATCGCGTTACGTAGCCATTGCCCTCAAGCCAGCTCAAGAATGTCTCAATGTAGGCGCTGTATGTTGTGCCGGGATAATAGGGATATGAGACGAGGATGACTTGGGATTCCTGAGATGCCTCCACGATCGAGGTCGCTGCGTAATACGTCGCCACTTCATAGGTGGTGTAGTAACCAGGATCATCCTTGACGGTATCCCATGAGGCGACGTCCGATTTTTCGGCCTGGTCAGCTTGTTCTGCCGTCATGCCGTATTTGGCAATATTGACTCCGCTCTCAGCAGCGTTCCAGACATTGGAAAAATTCGGGTACGTTTCACCGGTTGTACCATAGCGATAGATAAAGTCCTCGTTGCTGTTCCAGTATACGCGGTCGGGCTCTGACGGCCAATAGGCTTGGCTCATGGCATCGCCGTCTTCGTTGATCCACATGCGAGCGCCGCCATCAGTGAGCAGGATCATGTATTTGTCTTCAGCGTCGGTGGAGGTGTCGCTGTTCAGCAACGTGCGTGCTGCCTCTACGCCTGCCTGCAAATTGCTACC
>CAZLGF010000113.1:0-3689 GCA_964558955.1 uncultured Coriobacteriaceae bacterium | reverse complement strand
CGCGCCGTCGTTCGAAGTCTTAAATCGCTTGCCCTGGTAATCGGCCATCGTCTGTTCCGTTCGCCTCGTGCGCGGCGTCGTCTACGCCTCAGCCATCCCCTGCTTGAAGCGCGCGATGGCGTCGCGGTACGCGGGCATCGTCGCGCCAAGGATCTGCGTCGCGTAGATCGCGGCGTTCTTGGCACCGTTGATGGCGACGCACGCGACCGGCACGCCCGAGGGCATCTGCACCATCGAGAGAAGCGAGTCGAGCCCGCCGAGGTCGCTCGTCTTCATCGGCACGCCGATCACGGGCAGCGGCGTGTACGCGGCCACGACGCCACCGAGATGCGCCGCCTTGCCGGCTGCGGCGATGATGACCTTGATGCCGCGCTCGGCCGCGGAGCCCGCCCAATCGTGCACCTTGTCCGGGGTGCGGTGCGCGCTCGCGATCACGAGCTCATACGGGACGCCCAGCTCGTCGAGCTGGGCGGTGCACCCCTCCATGACGGGGAGGTCGGACGTGGAACCCATGATGATGCCCACGAGCGGGGTCGTCTCGGTTGACTCGGGCATGATTGCCTCCCATCGTCGGGCGCGGCCACCGAGGCGGCCGCGCAGCGTCGTTCATATCTCAGTATAGCCACCGCGCGCGGGGCGCGCGGGCGCCAGGTGCGCGAGGCCCGGTCGAGCCGTCGCGCGGGCGCGCTACACCTCGTACTGCGGCAGATCCTGCAGCGCGATGACGTCCATCCCCGCGTACGCCGTGAACGGGTCCGCGGCGCCCACGCCCGTGGCGTCGGGGCCGTGCGTCCGCGCGGCGTCGGCGGCCTTGACCGCCTCGATCGCGGCCACGAAGGCGTTGGCCCCCGAGAGCGCCGTCACGCAGGTCACCCCGCGACGCACGGCCTCGGTGCGAACGAGGTAGCCGTCGCCGCGCGAGTCCTGCCCGTAGGGCGTGTTGATGATCAGCGCGATCTCGCCGGCCGCGATCATGTCGACGATGTTGGGGTGCCCCTCGGACACCTTCTTGACGACCTCGCACTTCACGTTGCCGCCGCGGAGCACCTTCGCGGTGCCCTCGGTCGAGCAGATCTCGAAGCCGAGATAGCGCATCGTGCGCGCGACCGACAGGATGTGGCGCTTGTCGCGGTCGTTCACCGAGATGAACACCTTGCCCATGTCGGGGGACGGCAGCTTGTAGTCGATGGCGAGCTGGGTCTTGGCGTAGGCCTCGGGATAGCTCTTCGCGATGCCCATGACCTCGCCCGTGGACTTCATCTCGGGGCCGAGCACCACGTTGGCGCCGGGAAAGCGGCCCCAGGGCATGACGGCTTCCTTCATGCAGAACCACTCGAGATCGCGATCATCGGGCGGGAGCTGGAGGTCGGCGATGGACTCGCCCGCCATGATGCATGCCGCGCACTTGGCCAGTGGCACGCCCGTGGCCTTGGAGATGAAGGGCACCGTGCGGCTCGCGCGGGGGTTGGCCTCGATGACGTAGACCGTCTCGCCCTGGACGGCGTACTGCACGTTGACGAGACCGCGCACGCCGAGCGCGAGCGCGATGCGCGCCGTGGTGTCGCGCAGGCGATTGATGAGCGAGCTCGAGAACGAGAACGGCGGTATGCAGGTGGCCGAATCGCCCGAGTGGATGCCCGCCTCCTCGATGTGCTCGAGGACGCCGCCGATGTAGACCTCCTCGCCGTCGCAGAGCGCGTCGACGTCGCACTCGATCGCGCCTTCGAGGAAGCGGTCGAGGTAGACGGGGTAGTCGGGGCTCACGCGCACGGCCTCGGCCATATAGGAGCGCAGGTGCTCGCTGTCGTAGGCGATCATCATGCCGCGCCCGCCGAGCACGTAGCTCGGACGCACGAGCAGGGGGAACCCGATCTTCTGAGCGACCTGCTCGGCCTCCTCGAAGCTGCGGGCCTCGCCCGCCGGCGGGTACATGATGCCCAGGCGGTCGAGGAGCGAGCTGAACCGCTCGCGATCCTCGGCGAGGTCGATGGAGCGGGGCTTGGTGCCCATGATGTTCACGCCCGCCTCCTCGAGGGCGCGCGCGAGCTTGAGCGGCGTCTGCCCGCCGAGCGTGACCACCACGCCGTCCGGCCGCTCCACGTCCACGATGTCCATGACGTCCTCGTAGGTGAGCGGCTCGAAGTAGAGCCGGTCGGACGTGTCGTAGTCGGTCGAGACGGTCTCGGGGTTGCAGTTGACCATGATCGTCTCGTAGCCGCGGCTCGCGAGCGCGTAGCTCGCGTGGACGCAGCAATAGTCGAACTCGATGCCCTGGCCGATGCGGTTGGGCCCGGCGCCGAGGATCATGGCCTTGGGCTTCGACGTGGGCGTGACCTCGTTGCCGGCAACGCTCTTCTTGGCCTCGGGATCGCTCCGCATGAGGCTCTCGTAGGTCTTGTAGTGGTACTCCGTCGCTGAGGCAAACTCGGCGGCGCAGGTGTCGACCGTCTTCATGCAGGGCACCACGCCGAGGCCCTTGCGGTAGGCGCGCACGAAGCGCTCGTCGGAGCCGGTGAGCGCCGCGATCTCGGCGTCGCTCGTGCCGTACTGCTTGAGCAGGCGCATCGCGTCGGCGTCGATGTCCTCGACGCGCATCCCGCGGATCGTCTCCTGCACCGCGACCATGTCGGCGATGCGATCGATGAACCAGGGGTCGATGCCCGTGAGCTGGTGGATGCGCGCGGTCTCCCAGCCGCGGCGGAGCGCCTCGACCAGGTGGAAGATGCGATCCTCGGTGGGCGCCGCGACGGCCTTCTCGAGCGCCGCGTCGTCGAGGGCGGCGAGATGCTCGCTGCCGCCGGTCGAGAGCCCCAGGTGCCCGTCCTCGAGGGAGCGCATGGCCTTGCCGAAGGCCTCCTCGAAGGTGCGGCCGATCGCCATGATCTCGCCCACGGCCTTCATGCGGGTGGTGAGCGTGGTGTCCGTGCCCTTGAACTTCTCGAACGCGAAGCGCGGCACCTTGACCACGCAGTAGTCGATCGACGGCTCGAAGCAGGCCGGCGTAGCCTTGGTGATGTCGTTCACGATCTCATCGAGCGTGTAGCCCACGGCGAGGCGCGCGGCGGCCTTGGCGATGGGGAAGCCCGTGGCCTTGGACGCGAGGGCCGAGGAGCGGCTCACGCGCGGGTTCATCTCGATGACGATGAGGCGGCCCGTGGTGGGGTTGACGGCGAACTGCACGTTGGAGCCGCCGGTCTCGACGCCCACCTTCTCGAGGATGGCGAGCGAGGCCACGCGCATGCGCTGGTACTCGAGGTCGGAGAGGGTCTGCGCGGGTGCCACGGTGATGGAGTCGCCGGTGTGCACGCCCATGGGATCGAGGTTCTCGATGGAGCACACGATGATGCCGTTGCCGGCGTGGTCGCGCATGACCTCCATCTCGTACTCTTTCCAGCCCTCGATGGACTCCTCGACGAGCACCTCGCCCGCCGGCGAGAGCTCGAGGCCCTGGCGGACGATCTCGCGGAGCTCCTGCTCATCGTGGGCGATGCCGCCGCCCGCGCCGCCGAGCGTGTAGCTCGGGCGCAGCACGCAGGGGTAGCCCACGTGCTCCACGATCTCGAGCGCGTCCTTGATGGAGTAGGCGTACCCCGACCGGGCGACCTCGAGACCGATCTCGGCCATGGCCTCGTTGAACAGCTTGCGGTCCTCACCGCGCTCGATCGCGGCCAGGTCGCAGCCGATCATCT
>CAZLGF010000112.1:0-3756 GCA_964558955.1 uncultured Coriobacteriaceae bacterium | reverse complement strand
CAGCTGGGAGAGCGCGGGCTTTGCAAGCCTGAGGTCAGGGGTTCGATCCCCCTAACCTCCACCAGGATCCTAAGAGGCAAGGCCTTCGTGCCTTGCTTTTTTCATAGGGGGCGACGAGACAACCCGGGTGACGAGGAGCGCGTATGACGGACCGTGCGTATCATCGCGAACAGGACGCCTCCAACCCCATCTCTCCCGACGACGCGCGCTGGGACCCCATTCCTGATGATGCGTGGAGCCTCAACCAGGCAAACGAAGCGCCGTTCACGCCCGCGGTGAACCAGGGGCAGCCTGCGGATGCTGCACGCCCTGCGCAGTACGCGCAGCAGGCGACCACCGCGCAGCCAGTAAACCAGGCGCGGCTCTCGAGCGATCAAACGGTCGTTGGCGCGCACGCATGGGCCGGCTCGCGCCGTGCCGCCGAGCGGGGAGCAGCCCGTGCGGCGTCCACGCGCTTCTCGACCGCGGAAGGGTCGACCCCCGTCACCTCCCCAACGCCCCTTTCCGCACGTCATCGCACGGATCAGGGCGGAGGTGGACGTGACGCGACGGGAAGCGGTGGGCGCCCCGCTCGCCGCCGTGCGCCAAAGCGCGCCCGTCACGGCTGCTTGAGCATGGTGCTTTGGCTCATCATGCTCGTCGTCATCGCGCTTATGGCCATGCGATGCATCCCGGCGGAGTACGCCACGGGCAATATGCTTCCCGAGATCATCTCGTTTGTCCCCTTGCTCTTCGCGCCCATCATCGTCTGCCTGATTCTCGCGCTGTGGTGGCGCCGTCGCGTGCTTTGCGTGGTGACGGCCGCGGCTCTCGGCGTGATGGCGTGGTGGCACATCGGGTACCTCGTGCCGACGGCGCGCGTATCCGATACGGCGACGGAGACGGTGCAGACCACGGCGTCAACCGATGACAACGTCGCGCGCATCATGACGCTCAACACGCTGAACGGCAACGCCTCGGCCGAGGAGATCGTGGCGCTCTGTCGCGCGCAGAACGTTGAGATCCTCTGCCTGCAAGAGCTGACCGACGACATGGTCACCGCGCTCCAGGAGGCGGGTATCGACGAGATCCTGCCGTACAGCGTGGTGTCGGCGGGCGCGTCGAGTGTGAGCAACGGCGGGCGCAACGGCATCTGGACGCTCGCGCCCATGTCAAACATCTCGTACAACCTGCTGCCCATCGAGACGAGCTCCATGCCGGCGGGCACCATTCAGATCGGTGACATCGAGCTTCGCATCGTGAGCGTGCACCCCAACTCGCCTGTGCGCGGCGCAGAGGACCTGTGGGAATCAGGACTTTCCACCATCGGATCGCTGTCAGATTACGATCACTCCTATCTCATCATGGGGGACTTCAACTCGACGTGGGATCACGCGCATTTTCGCGAGCTGCTGGGCGAGTCCTTCGTCGACGCGGGCGAGCAGGCGGGCGAGGGCTTCCATATGACCTATCCGGCCAACTCGATCATCCCCGCAGTGCTGGAGATCGATCACATCGTGTACCAACGAGACTCGGGCATCGTGGTGAGCGATCTTGAGACGGTCGAGATCTCAGGCACTGACCACCTGGCGCTGCTCGCGACGCTCGAGGCGAGCTGATCGGCATCGCACGCCCGTGTGTGGCAATCCTGTGGAGGACCGCGTTGCATCTCGATGACTTCGCGGCGGGTGCCCGGCACAGATTCGCGCAGACAACCAGCGGCTGTCAGGTGCGCGTGAGACAGACCTGCGGTTCTCGCAAGGTGCCCATGATGTGCGGTCCCCATCTGGCTCAGCACGCCCGGATGCACAGCGTCCATCTGTGAGAACCTGTCGGTCACGGCGGCGGGGCGGATGTGGAAGTCATGAGGGACGACCAGCGTCTTCTTGTGATCACGCGAGATTGGGACTATAGTGAGCCAGTCCTTTCCTGCTCCGGGCGCACCTTCACGACCCGGGGCCATATGTCCAGAGGAGGTGACCACATGAAGGCCTACGAACTGCTGTTTTTTGTCAACCCCACCATCGATCCTGAGACGCGCGCCGCGGTGATGAAGCGCATCGACGTGACGATCGCCGAGGGCAACGGCACGGTTGACAAGGTTGACGACTGGGGCAAGCGCAAGCTCGCCTACGAGATCAACGACCTCACCGAAGGTGACTACACCCTCATCAACTTCCACGCAGACCCCGCGCACATCGCCGAGCTCGATCGCGTTCTCCGCATCACCGATGCGGTGGAGCGTCACATGATCGTTCGCCGCGACGACATGGAGTAACAACGCGTTGGAACGGAGCGTTTGCTCCGACGGGCCGCGCGATCGCGGTCCCCGAGAGAGGTAGTGAGGGTCCATGAGCATCAACCGAGTGAACATTTCCGGCAACCTCACGCGCGATCCCGAGATGCGCATGACCGCCGGCGGCACGCAGGTGCTGTCATTCGGCGTGGCGGTTAACGACCGTCGCCGCAACCCGCAGACCGGCGAGTGGGAGGACTATCCCAATTTCGTCGACTGCACCATGTTCGGCGCGCGCGCCGAGGCCGTGAGCCGCTATCTGTCCAAGGGATCGAAGGTCGCCATCGAGGGCAAGTTGCGCTACAGCAGCTGGGAGCGTGATGGCCAGCGCCGCAGCAAGCTCGAGGTCATCGTCGATGAGATCGAGTTCATGAGCCGCGGCCAGCAGGGCCAGCCCGTCTCAGGCGGTTACGCCCCCGCGCCGGCGCAGAGCGCCCCACGCCCGCAGCATCAGGCGCCCGTCCAGGTACCGCCTGCGATGGACGTCTACGATGAGGACATCCCGTTCTAGAACGGGGCGTCCCACGCATGGGTGAACGGTCGCACGGCGTGCCGCGCGACCAACAGAAAGGTATTTTGACATGGCTAATGATTACTCAACACGTCAGCCGCGTCGCAAGTACTGCCAGTTCTGCAAGGAGCACACCGAGTACATCGATTACAAGGACACGCAGCTCCTTCGCAAGTACATGACCGATCGCGGCAAGATCAAGCCCCGTCGCGTCACCGGCACGTGCACGCAGCACCAGCATGACGTTGCGAACGCCATCAAGCGTGCCCGCGAGATGGCCCTGCTTCCGTACACCGTTCCCGTGGTCTCGTCCCGCGGCGACCGCAAGCGCGGGTAGCAGACGTACGCGCGTCGCGCATGCGGCGCAGACAAAGGAGATCTCATGAAAGTCATTCTTCTTGGTGAGATCAAGGGCAAGGGTGGCGAAGGCGACGTCGTGGACGTGGCTCAGGGCTACGCCGAGAACTACCTCTTCCCGAAGAAGCTCGCCGTTGCGGCTACCAAGGGCAACCTCAAGCAGCTCGAGGAGCGCCGCAACAACATCGCTAAGCGCGAGGCGGTCCGCATGGCGGATGCCGCGTCGCTCAAGGAGACGCTCGAGGGCCAGCGGGTCGTCGTCGACGCCAAGGTTGGCGACGAGGGCATCCTGTTCGGCTCGGTGACCGCCGCCATGATCGCCGACGCGATCAAGGAGCAGGTCAACGTTGAGATCGATCGCAAGCGCGTCGAGCTTGGCAAGCCGATCAAGGTTGCCGGCGCGCATCAGGTCGACATCTCGCTCTACCGTGAGGTCCGCGCGACCGTCACGGTGCTCGTGGGCGTGACCGCCGAGGACGAGGCGGAGGCCGATGAGGAGGCTCCTGCTGAGGAGTCTGCTGCCGAGTAGCAGCTCTTCGACAGTGCGTTGATCAGGATGGCCCGGGCGCGTTGGCGTCCGGGCCATCTGCATGGTTGCGCCGTGCATGCGGTC
>CAZLGF010000111.1:0-3758 GCA_964558955.1 uncultured Coriobacteriaceae bacterium | reverse complement strand
CCCGCAGCCGAGAACAAGGAGAACCCGGTGATCGAACCTGTCACGCACGAGACCGCGACGTCGCGCCTGGCGCTCGTATGGGGCGAGCCCGGCCTCGAGGTGCTGAGCCGCACGACCGTCGTGGTCTTTGGCTGTGGCGGCGTGGGATCCAACTGCATCGAGGCGCTCGCGCGCGGCGGCGTGGGCGGCTTTTTCGTCATCGACGGGGACGCGGTCGCCCCGAGCAACATCAACCGCCAGGCCATCGCCTTCCCCTCCACGGTAGGCAGGCGCAAGGTCGAGGTCATGCGCGAGATGATCCTCGCCATCAACCCCGAGGCGCGCGTCACCGCCCTCGACCGCTTCGTTCATGCCGAGGCCGTCCCGGACACCTTTGAGACGGCGCGCCGAAGCTGCGAGGGGCGCATCGACTTCGTGATCGACGCCATCGACACCGTCTCCACCAAGCTCGCCATCGCCGTGCAGGCGGACCAGGCGGGCATCCCGCACATCGCCAGCATGGGGGGCGCCAACAAGCTCGACCCCGAGAAGCTGGCCATCTGCGACATCTATGAGACCGCGCACGATCCGCTCGCACGCGTCATGCGCAAGGAGTGCCGCAAGCGCGGCATCCGCCGACTCACCGTGCTCTCGTCCTTCGAGCAGCCACGCGCGCTGCCCGTGACCGGAAACGCGCCCGCACGGGACGAGGCGACGGGCACCCGCCCCACCCTCGGCACCGCATCGTACCTCCCGCCCATCATGGGCCAGATGATCGCGGGATATGTGATACGCGAGCTCATCAAAGGCGCGCAGACATGAGCGCACCCCATCGCCTCTACGACATGCACTGCCATCTTGATCGCATGGCCAATGCCGACGAGGTCATCCGCGCGGCGGCCGCCTGCGGCATCGCCCTCTTCGATGCCACGGTCACACCAGACGACGCCGTGCGCGCCGCGGCACGCTTCGCCGGGCACCATCATGTGCGCGTCGGCGTGGGCCTTCATCCCTGGTGGCTCGCCGACGGGAGCTGCACGGAGGAGGATGTCGCCCGCGCCGTTGAGCTTGCGGCAACGAGCGCCTTCATCGGCGAGATCGGACTCGACTTCGGCCGTCGCGGCCAGGAAGCGCGCGAGCTGCAATGCGCGGCCTTCGAGCGCATCGTCGCCGCGGTGGCCGCACATCCGCTCCCCCATCGCGTCCTTACGCTACACGCCGTCGCCGCGGCGGAACCCGTGCTCGACGCGCTCGAGCGCCACGGCCTCGTGGGCGCGTCCGCTCCGGAGGGGACGTCCTGCATCTTCCATGGGTTCTCGGGGTCATCCGACGAGCTCGTCCGCGCGCGCCGGGCAGGATGCTACTTCTCCGTGAGCGAGCGCATGCTCGCAAGCAAGCGCGGCCGGGCCTACGCGCGGCAGATCCCCACGGATCGGCTGTTGCTCGAGACGGACGCGCCTCCCCAGCTCGACACGCCCTGGAGCGCCAGCGATCTCGACGCCTCGCTCACGCGCACGCTGCAAGGTATCGCCGCACTGCGCGGAGTCGGCGAGTCCGCGCTCGGGGAGCATATCGCGCGCACGAGCGAGCGCCTGTTCCAGACCGCGCGCTGAGCCGCGTCTTACGACAGCACCTCGAGCAGCTCGGGGAGCTCGTCGATGATCACGTCGGCCGCGTCCTGCGAGAAGCCAAAACGATCCTCGCGCTTCGCGATGACGGTAAGCCCGGCCGCCTTGCCGGCCGTGATGCCCGGGACCGAGTCCTCCACGCAACAACACGCCATGGCCGGCAGACCGAGCAGATCGAGCGTATGCAGGTAGATCTCGGGATTCGGCTTGCTCTCATGAAACTGCTCGCCGCTCACGACGAGCTCGAACGCCTCATCCAGCTCGCAGGCCTCGAGCACCGCGCGAATGCTCGCCATCGGCGATGAGCTTGCGAGCGCCAAGCGGACGCCCCGCTCCTTGAGCGCCGCGATCGTCTCGCGCGCACCGAGGTTGAGCAGCGCCTGAATGTCATACGGACGGTCCTGCGCCCAGGAGTCGTAGGTCGCCTCCGCCTTATCGGGCGTGAAGGGACCATGGCCCGCGCGCTCAAACCACGAGGCGATCGTCCGTTGAAACGCCTGATGCGACTGGCCCACCTGCGCATCAAGCTCCTGCTTGGTCACGTTGAGCCCGAACGCCTCGGAAAACGCCGCGAGCTCATGCCAGTAGTGGGCCTCGGTGTCCACGATCACGCCATCCATGTCGAAGATGACGGCCTCGCAGGCCGGAACCCGAAACGCCACGTTTCCCTGCATCGTGGTACCCCTAGTCGAGAAGCTCTTCGAGAACGAGCGCGATGCCGTCCTCGTTGTTGGAGGCGGTCACCCGATCTGCCGCGGCCTTGGTCTCATCGATCGCGTTGGCCATGGCCACGCCGATGCCCGCCCAGCGGATCATCGCGGCGTCGTTCTGGCCGTCGCCGAACGCCACCACCTCAGAGGCGTCGATGCCGAGCTTGGGCAGCGCGCCGGCGAGGGCGCGGGACTTATCGACCCCGAGCGCCATGTACTCGAAGTAGAAATCGGCCGTGAACATCCCCGAGAGCCGGCCGCGGAAGGGCGCGTACATCTCCTCCCAGTGCTCCTGCAGGTAGGTGTCGTCGCCAGCCGTGAGGATCTTGTCCTGCGGGCGGTTGCAGACCTCACGCAGGTCGCGCACCTCGCGGATCATGAGGTCGCAGGCGTCGCGCTCATACTTGACGATGTTGATGGGGGCTCCCTTGTGGAGGATCTCGCAGCGGAAGGCGTCCTCGACGTAGAGGTAGGGGCCATCGGTGACCCAGGGGATGACGTCGAAGCCGCGCAGGTGCTCGATCAGGGCGTGCATGTCCTCGACCGCCATGGGCTGATCGAAGAGGACCTCGTCGGTCTCCGCGTCCACCACGTGCGCCCCGTTGAAGGCGACGAGCATCCCGTGGTGCTGATCGAGCTCGAGCTCGTGCGCGAGAGCCCGCAGGCCCTGGATGGGCCGGCCCGACGCGAGGATCACGCGCACGCCCGCGCGCTGAGCGCGCATGAGGGCCTCGCGCGTGCGGGGCGTGACAACCTTCTGGTCGTTCGTGAGGGTTCCGTCGATGTCGAGGGCGATCGCCTTGATGGGCATTGCGGGCTCCTAACGGGTCGCGAGGCAGACAGGGCGGACAGAGCGAACGAGCGCGGCGCGCGGCGCCGGTGGACGCGGCGCCCGCCACGGACGAGCGCGGTGCCGGCACCCGCCGCCAATGGGCATGCTACTTACGGTGCGCGCGGTAGAAGGCGATCAGCGCCTGGGTGCTCGCATCCTGCTCCGCGAGCGCCGCGTCATCGTGGAAGGCCGAGGTGATCTGCTTGGCGAGCTGCTTGCCGAGCTCGACGCCCCACTGGTCGTAGGAGTCGATGCCCCAGACGGTGCCCTCGACGAACGTGATGTGCTCGTAGAGCGCGATGAGCTCACCGAGCGCGAACGCGTCGAGCTCGTCGCCGAAGATCGACGTGGTGGGACGGTTGCCCGTGAAGACGCGCGCCGAGACGATCTCCTCGGCCGTGCCCTCGGCACGCACCTCCTCAGCGGTCTTGCCGAAGGCGAGCGCCTTGGTCTGCGCCAGGAAGTTGCCCAGGAAGAGCTCGTGCACGTCCTGATCGCCGTCCTTGGCAGGGTGCGCGGTGTTGGCGAAGGCGATGAAGTCAGCCGGGATCATCTTCGTGCCCTGGTGGATGAGCTGGTAGAAGGCGTGCTGGCCGTTGGTGCCCGGCC
>CAZLGF010000110.1:0-3807 GCA_964558955.1 uncultured Coriobacteriaceae bacterium | reverse complement strand
TGAGCTCGCCCTTGCCGCCCTTGACGGTTACGGTGGTGCCGTTGACTGTCACAGTGACTCCGGCGGGAACCTGGACAGGCTTCTTACCAATTCGAGACACGTCAGTCTCCTTTCATTCCTGCCGAGAGTTACCAGACGTAGGCGATGACCTCGCCGCCGACGCCGAGCTTGCGGGCGTCGCGGTCGCACATCATGCCCTTGGAGGTGGAGATGACGGCAGTTCCGAGGCCGCCGAGCACGCGCGGGAGCTTGTCGGCGGTGGAGTAGATGCGCAGGCCCGGCTTGGAGATGCGGCGGATGCCGCGGATGACCTTCGCGTGGCGCTCGCCGTACTTGAGGGTCACGTGCAGGGTCTTCTGCGGGGTCGTGTCCTCGACCTCGTAGCCCGCGATGTAGCCCTCCTCGCACATGACGCGCGCGATCTCAACGAGCACCTTGGTCGAAGGCATGGAGACCTCCGGCTTGTTGGCGGCGTTCGCGTTGCGGATGCGCGTCAGCATGTCAGAAATGGGATCAGTGATCTTCATTGATCATTCTCCTTAGGTAATGATGAACCTGAGTGCCCGGTTCGCACGCGCCCGTGGAGCGTGCGCCTGGGCGTCAGAGCCCCTTTGCGTCCTACCAGCTGGCCTTGCGGACGCCAGGAAGCTCGCCCTTGCTCGCCAGCTCGCGGAAGCAGACGCGGCAGAGGCCGAACTTGCGATAGACGGAGTGGGGACGCCCACAACGCTGGCAGCGGTTCTGCTTGCGCGTCGAGAACTTCGGCTCGCGCTGAGCCTTGACGATCATCGATGTCTTAGCCACAAATCCTCCTTCAACACACTCCAGGCGCCCCGGGTGTCCGAGGCGCCACGTTGGTATACGACCTACTCAGCCTTGAACGGGAAGTGGAAGGCCTTGAGAAGCGCCTTGCCCTCCTCGTCGGTCTGAGCGGTGGTCACGATGGTGATGTCCATGCCGCGGGTGTGATCGATCTTGTCGTAGTCGATCTCCGGGAAGATGAGCTGCTCGGTGACGCCCATGGAGAAGTTGCCACGGCCGTCGAAGCTCTTGGGGGAGACGCCGCGGAAGTCGCGGATGCGCGGGATGGCGATGGAGATCAGGCGATCGAAGAACTCCCACATGCGGTCGCCGCGGAGGGTGACCTTGGCGCCGATGGGCATGCCGGCACGCAGGTGGAAGGTGGCGATGGACTTGCGGGCGTGCGTGACCAGGGGCTGCTGGCCGGTGATGGCGCGCAGGTCAGCCACGGCGCCGTCGATGGCCTTGGCGTCCGTGGCGGCCTCGCCGACGCCCATGTTCACCACGATCTTCTCAATCTTGGGGATCTGGTGCACGTTCGCGTAGTTGAACTGCTTCTGGAGCTCGTCGCGCACGGTGGCGAAATACTGCTCCTTGAGACGCGGGACGTACTTCTCGTCTGCCATGTTTCTCTCCTTAGATCATGGGGTTCTCAGCGCGGGGTTTCCAACCTCGCGCCTCCCGACCTTGGCGTGACCGGGAGCCTGTGTGCGCTTGTGGCGTTGGGCCGCATCGCCTCCGGAAAACGCAAACGCGCGGCTGAGCCCGCGTGTTGCGACCCGCGGCATAGCTGTCCCTATCCACAGACGCAAGGAATGAGTTTATGCCTTTACACACAGAAATTCCAGCCGCATCCGCACATCGCGGGATGTCCACATTCAGGCGTGGGGGGCGCGTGTAGGCGGCGTGTGTGGGCGGCGCCCCTGCGCAGGGTATGCGCTCGGATTTTGAGGGTATGCGCACCCCTCAGGAGGGTGTGCGCTCTGACACGGGTGCGATGCGCGTTACGAGATTGCGTTTGCGCAGGTCAGCAACTTGCCGAAACGCATCGAAGCGCATATGCCCTCAGGCCAAGAACGCATACCCTCAAAAATGGAGCGCACACCCTCGCACGCACTCCCCTACCGGGCAAAACACAAAAAGCCCCCGGCGTCCTGGCGAGAAGTGCCTGTTGGCAGATAACTCGCAGGAACGCCGGGGGCGTACGCGCTGACGGAAGGGCCCGCACGAGCGCAATCGCGGCGCGGGAGCAGGCAAGCTCCTAGAACTTGGCCCCGCACTTCTTGCAGACGCGGGCCTTCTTGCCCTCGTCGTCCGTGCCGTGGCCCACGCGCGTGGCCTCGCCGCAGCTCGGGCAGATGAGCATGACGTTGGAGGCGTCGATGAAGGCCTCCTGCTCAACGATGCCGCCCTGCTGGTTCTGGGCGTTGGGACGCACGGCCTTCTTGACCATGGCGACGCCCTCGACGAGGACCTTGCCCTCGGCGGGCTTGGCGCGGAGGATGGTGCCCTCCTTGCCCTTGTCCTTACCGGAGAGCACGACAACCTTGTCGCCGCTCTTCACATGCATCTTAGCCTTAGTCATTCTCGTCCTCACTCCCTAGAGCGTCTCAGGCGCGAGCGAGACGATCTTCATGTACTTGTGGTCGCGCAGCTCGCGGGCAACGGGCCCAAAGATGCGGGTGCCGCGGGGCTCGCCGTCCTTGTTGACCAGGACGCAGGCGTTCTGGTCGAACTTGATGTAGCTGCCGTCCTTGCGACGGGTCTCCTTGACCGTGCGGACGATGACGCAGCGGACGATCTCGCCCTTCTTCACCTGACCGCCCGGGGTGGCCTCCTGCACGGCGCCGATGATGACGTCGGCCAGGCCGGCGTAGCGACGCTTGGAGCCACCGAGGACCTTGACGCACTTCACGCGCCGGGCGCCGCTGTTATCAGCGACGTTGAGCATGGTCTCCATCTGAATCATTGGTGTTCCTCCGAACGTGTGACCACCCAGAGGTGCGTCCCAGCGAGCGACGCACGTGGGTTGGTCTCGTCACTGATACTTACTTGGCGCGCTCGACAATCTCCACGAGACGCCAGCGCTTGGTCTTGGACAGCGGGCGGGTCTCCATGACGGTCACGAGGTCGCCAATGCCGCACTCGTTCTTCTCGTCATGCGCGTGGAGCTTCTTGGAGATGGTCATCATCTTGCCGTACTTGGGGTGACGCTTGCGGTAGTCGATCTTCACCGTGATGGACTTGTCGCCAGAGATGGAGACGACCGTCCCGGTGACGACCTTGCGCGAGTTCCTCTTCTCGGTCTCAGCCATAAGTCATTCTCCTGCGATCTAGTTCTGCGCGGCGGACTTCTCCGCGGCGATCTGACGGGCGCGCTGCTCGGTGAGAACGCGCGCGATGTCCTTCTTCACGGTCTTGACGCGAGCCGTGTTGTCGAGCTGGCTCGTGGCCATCTGGAAGCGGAGGTTGAAGAGCTCGGCGCGGCCCTCCTCCAGCTTCTTGGCGAGCTCATCGTCGCTCATGGCCTTGATCTCGGTGTACTTCATTGTGGCTATGCCTCCTCGCCGGACTCGGTGCGGGCGACGATCTTGGTCTTGATGGGCAGCTTGTGCTGGGCAAGACGGAGGGCCTCACGGGCGACCTCATCGGAGACGCCGTCGATCTCGAACATGATGCGGCCGGGCTTGACCACGGCCACCCACTCCTCGGGGTTGCCCTTGCCGGAGCCCATGCGGGTCTCGGCCGGCTTCTTGGTGATGGGCTTGTCCGGGAAGATGGTGATCCACACCTTGCCGCCACGCTTCATGTAGCGGGTCATGGCGACACGGCAGGCCTCGATCTGACGGTTGGTGATCCAGTGCGCCTCGAGCGCCTGGATGCCGTAGGAGCCGAAGTGCAGCTCGGTGTTGCCCTTGGCGTGGCCCTTCATCGAGCCGCGCTGGACCTTGCGGTGAAGAACGCGCTTGGGTGCGAGCATTAGCGGTTCCTCCTCTCGTTGCGACC
>CAZLGF010000109.1:0-3837 GCA_964558955.1 uncultured Coriobacteriaceae bacterium | reverse complement strand
TCCTCGATGACCTTCACCACGGTCTCCTGGAGCTCGGCCAGCTTCTCCTTGCTCGGGACCCACTGCTGCGCGATCACGGGGACGGGCATGGTGAACGAGGCCTTCGCCATCTCCTCCTGGACCTGCTTGGGACCGAGCGGGGCCCAGCCGTACGAGCCGAACGCGATGCCGATGCGGTGGTCGTTCTTGGGCGACAGGCCGCGCATGTACGTGAGGAAGCTCGCCACGGTGGGCAGCATGTTTGAGTTCAGCGTCGGCGAGCCCACGGCCACGTAGCGCGCGTCGCAGAGCTCGAGCATGATGTCCGAGATGTGGGTGTGCTTCACGTCGAAGAGCTCGGCGGTGATGCCCTCCTTGATGAACGCGTCGACGATCTCGCGCGCCATCATCTCGGTGGAGTGCCACATCGAGTCGAAGACCACGATGGCCTTCTCTTCCGTCTGATAGGTGCTCCAGGCCTGGTACTTTGCCATGATCTCGGGGATGTGGCTGCGCCAGATGACGCCGTGGCTCGGCGCGATCATCTTGATGTCGAGACCCGCCAGGGCACCCAGGGCCTTCTGGACCTGCGCGCCATATGGCCACACGATGTTGGCGTAGTACTTCTTGGCCTGCGTCATGACCTCACAGAGATCGTTCTCGTCATCGGAGCGCTTGGAGCTGGCGAAGTGCTGGCCGAAGGCGTCGTTGGAGAACAGGATGCCGTCCTCGGGGCACCAGGTGACCATGTTGTCGGGCCAGTGGACCATCGGGGTCTGCACGAAGTGGAGCGTGCGCGCGCCGATGGAGATGCTGTCACCGGTCTTCACGCCCTCGACCTCGATGCCGTAGTGGGCGCGAATCTCGTTCACGCCGGCCGGGGAGCTCGCGTAGATGGTCGCGTGGGGCGCCAGCTCATGGATCGCGGGCAGGCTGCCCGAGTGGTCCATCTCCACGTGGTTGGTGATGACGACCTCGATCTGGGTGGGATCGACCACCTGGCTGATGCGCTGGATGAACTCGTCGGTGAAGGTGGCCTTGGCGCAGTCGATGAGGGTCACCTTCTCGTCCATGATGAGATAGGCGTTATAGGTGATGCCGCGCTCGGTGGTGTAGCCGTGGAACGAGCGCTCGTTCCAGTCGATGCCGCCGACCCACCAAATCTGAGGCGAGATCTCGATAGCGTTGAGCATGATGCGTCCTTTCTAACCAGGGTGCATGAGCGGGGCACACGGCCTCTGACATGCACATTCGTGGACCATCATAGCACGCGCACCCTATCGCCAAGCGAGCGCGGGCATCGCGCGAATTGCCATCACATTAGTTACATTTTATGCGGGCATCAGACTCAGCCGCATGTTGCGGCGCGCGCCGCGTTAGACGGCGGTGGCGCCCATGCACGCGGGCCCATCGGCGCGCGGCTTGCGACCACGCTGCTTACCAATGAGGCCCTCGATGCCCTTCGCCCGATATTGGCGGCACCATGATTTGACCGACGACTCGCTCGGCACGCCGTACGCCACCATCACCTCGCGCGTCGTCTTGCCCCGATCGACTCGATCCTGCGCGACGGCGATCTTGAGCTCGAGCGGATAGGTGCGATGCCGGGACCCGGCATTGAGAACCGCCTCCTCGCCGCCCACCGCATACGCGCGCGACCATTGGCGCGCGGTCGCTTCGGGAATCTTGAGCTGCGCAGCAAGCGCCCGATGCCCCGCTCCCCCAGCGAGGATCGCCGCCGCGCGCTTGCGAATCTTTGCGCCATACACACCGCGTTTTGTCTCTGACATACGTCACCCGTTCACGTTAGGGGTTGTCGCACCGCCACCGTACCAGAATATATGGTACCTGTCTATATACGCGCCAGCGGGCTCGGATCGCCCCGAACGCCCTCTGCAATATGCGGCGATGCGGTCACATATCAGCAGGTAACAAGCGTGGGTACAACAGAAAGCCGCCATAATCGGACCGGTCGACGCGGTGCGCGCCGGGTATGCACCGCCACACGGAAGCGCCCTGATGCCAAAATGTACGGGCATCGTATGAGTCTGTCGGTTTCGGGATTACCCGTGCCCTGCGCAGCCCGCATACGGTATCGTGATCGGAGCCGCGCGCAACGCGCGGTCGCGTCGACGAGAGGAGGGGCCCGTGATCGAGTTCTACAAGACAAGCGCCACCGGCACGACCAATAAAATCGACCATCTCGAACCTGGGTCATGGGTCAACGTCGTCGAGCCGACGCTTGAGGAAAGCACCATGCTGGAGCAGGAGCTCGGCGTGCTGCCCGAGTTCGTCCGCGCGGCCCTCGACGAGGAGGAGACCTCGCACATCGATCACGATGAGGACGTCAACCAGACGCTCGTCATCGTCGACTACCCGAGCGCCGAGGACATCGAGGACATGCAGGACCCCACGATGCTGCAGTACACCACGCTGCCCGTGTCGGTCATCATCCTCCCCGCGCGCGACCTCATCATCACCATCTGCCTGCAAGAGAGCCCCGTCATCCAGGATATGGCGAGCGGGCGCGTCCGTCAGGTCAACACGCGCCTGCGCACCCGCTTCCTGCTGCTCATGCTGCTGCGCATCTCGCAAAGCTACCTCATACACCTGCGGAAGATCGATCGCATCTCCACGCAGACCGAAAGCCGGCTCTACGGCTCCATGCGCAACGAGGAGCTTCTCCAGATGCTGTCGCTCGAGAAGTCGCTCGTGTACTTCTCAACTTCGCTCAAGTCGGCCGAGGTGACGCTCAACCGCATCCGCAGCGGGCACGTCATCTCGCTCTATGAGGATGATCGCGACCTCATGGAGGACGTCATGATCGAGATCCATCAGGCGCAGGAGATGTGCAACATCTACAGCAGCATCTTGTCGGGCACGATGGACGCCTACGCGAGCGTGATCTCCAACAACCTGAACATCGTGATGAAGGTGCTCACCGTCATCACGATCGTCATGGCGATCCCCAACATCATCTTTGGGTTCTTCGGCATGAACGTCGAGCTGCCGTTCGACCAGCTCCCCGGCTTCGACACGTGGGTGGCGCCGCTTGTGATCTGCGTCGTCGCCTGCATCATCGCAGCGCTCATCTTCAAGAAGAAGGGCCTCTGGCAGTAGAGCGGAGTGGGGCGGGCGTCGTCCGAGTTCGAGGACGGCGCCCGCCGAAGCCGTGGCCGGAAGGAGCCACGAGAGCTGCGCGCCGCAACGTTAGCAGCACATGAAAAGCCGGCGCGGCCGCCAAAGCGAGCCGCGCCGGCTTTCGTGTCGAAGCCGCGTGTCGCGCGAGGGCTACGAGAGCAGCGCGCGACCGTCCTCCTCGATCTTGTCCATGAGCGCGTCGGCCTCGGCGGCGTCTGCGCCCTTGGCAAAGATGTACAGCTTGATCTTGGGCTCGGTGCCAGACGGGCGCACGATGGCCTTGTTGCCGCCCTCGAGATCGAACTCGATGACGTTGGCCTTGGGCAGGCCGTTCACCCCGGTCTGGTAGTCGACCACAGCCTCCACGGCGGAGCCCGCGATCTCGGTCGGGGCCTCGGCGCGCAGCGCCGCCATGATGCCGGCCATCTTCGCGGCGCCGTCGGCGCCCGGATAGCTCAGCGAGATGGTCTTGTTGTGGTAGTAGCCGTAGGTCTCGTACAGATCGCGCATGGCCTCGGCGAGGTTCTTGCCCTGCAGCTTGTAGTGCTGCGCCATCTGGCAAATGAGCATCGAGGCGTTGACGGCGTCCTTGTCGCGCACGTGATCGCCGGAGAGGTACCCGTAGCTCTCCTCGAAGCCGAAGATGTAGCGGTCGACCTCGCCCGCGTCAGAAAGCGAGGTGATGATGTCGCCGATGTACTTGAAGCCCGTGAGGCA
>CAZLGF010000108.1:0-3950 GCA_964558955.1 uncultured Coriobacteriaceae bacterium | reverse complement strand
TACTCGACCAGCGTGCGCCACGTATCCTCGCGCCCCGGGCCTTCGATGTCGAGGGTCGGAAGTGCCTGCGGGCCCGCCTGCGGGATCTTCCCGGCATCCTTACGGCGGTTGCGAAGCCGATCGCGGAGGCCTCCCCGTTTCTTGGTCATGTCGACGAGGGCGCCATCGCACGCTATCGCGCACCGGGCGAAATGCTTGACGAGCGGCGCCTTGGCATCGACGGCAACCGAGCGGGTCATATGGAGCCTCGTAGAGAGGCCCGAGTAGGTCCCACTCGCGCGCTTGCAGTCGTCGGGCGAGGAGAACACGGCAAGCTGTTTGCCGGCAAGCCCCGCCGCGCCGTTGCCTGCCTCGAGCATCACGCGCTGAAGCGACCTCACAAGGGTCGCAGCGTCCTCATCGGCCCCATCGGACGCTCTCTTCCCAAGCGCCGAGAGCGCGGCGATGGCCGCGTCGAGCGCATCACCGTATGCACCTTCGGCGAGCGCGATGTGGGCCTGCATCAAGCAGATGTCCGCATCGGGCACATCGGCTCCGCCATCGACGGGCGCCCAGCGGCCGACCGTAGCCACCGCCGCATCGATATCGCCCTGCTCGAGCTCTGCCCACGCCTTTGCCGCGCGCTCGACCGAATTCTCGCGCTCCATAGTGCGCTGTCCTTCCCCACACACCTGCCGCATGGCCTCGCCCATAGCTACGCGCCACACGTTGGCTCACCATATGTCAGACAAGAGACGCCGTACAACTCGCTCTGTAGCTTACCAAATGCGGCAGACCGTATGACCGAAGCCTCTGCATACGAGAGGACCACCCAGCTTGGCTGACGGAGTTTCATCTGGTCAGGGACGCTGTTAAACGCGGGTGATCCTGCCGTTCACCCGCCGAATCACCCCTCTCTCCTAAAAGCTGCGAAACCGCGATGCTGGACGACCCAGCCCACGCGATGATGTGGCCATTCCTTTAACCGGCCTTTCTGGACAGACGGACAAGCGCAGCGGAGTTGGGGGAGATCACGTGAAAAAGATGAGGCAGGGGACGCTCTGGGCGTTCCTCGCGCTGGCCGTTCTGGTCCTGATGGCCCTGGTGGGGCCTGGGCAGGCACTGGCGGAGACCGCTGAGGACGCCGTCGGGGACGTCGTCACCAAGATCGTTGGCACGGGTGATGACTGCGGCATCGGCGATTACAAGGCGACCGATGAGTTGACCGCCGACGACAAGAATAGTAGCACCCAGGAGAACCACCAGAGCGCCGACCTGGCCGGCGCTACCTACACCACGAGCCTCCTGCAGTCGGCCGAGTGGACCAATAAGGATGCGGGAGAGGCAGAGCTCAATATCCACTACACGGCGACCGACACAGATTCATCCAACGCACGCTCTTTGTATGTGTTTACGACCTGCACAGGACATTCCTTCACCGAGCAGATCGCCATCGAAAACATCATTGAGCTCATGGAATACAACGAATACGTCGACGTCATCGTGGTTGGCGCAAACAACCGCGCGTCGGCAGTTGATTGGATGAGTGGCGAGGCGGTGCTCACCACAGCCGATACCGCCGCAGCATCGATGTTCTCCTTGCGAGCGAGTGACTTCGAGGGCCTTGACGATGGCATCGGCTATCTCACAACCAGCGGTACGACGACCACCTATGCAGAAGGTGCTCCCGATACCAAAGCAGCGATAATCATGGAGGTCCTCGAGACCTATACGAACGCAGGCATGATAGGCAACACATACGTCCACGAGATCGGCTGCGCCAGCAACGAGGAGGGCTGCTGTACCGAGGGGTACCAGGAGGACGAGCAGTATGAGAGCGAAGGGGAGCGCGAAGAAGGCCACTACTACGACGGGCGCAGCCAGGGTTACGGCCCCTACATCGAGGTGCTGTACTGCACGATTGACGCCTGGCAGGACGACGAGGGCCACTTTACATTCGTAGTCGAGAATGAGAACTATGAGACAGCCGCTGAGTTCGTCTTAAGCTTCGGCAATCAGCGCCATGCCGGCGAGATGTTCACGCTCTACTACATCGCACAATACGTCGACATGATCGAACATGAGCGCGGATACGACTTCGGCGTGACCGTCCAGGCGATCTTCAACTCCTTCGATGCGTTCGCCACGGCAGGGCGAAACCTCGATGCCGCCTTTCCAAGCGAGACCCTGTGCGAGCAGCTCAAGACGTACACCGGAGTGGACCTGACCGCAGGCGCAACCATAAGCCTGTCTGACCTAACCGAGGACTGCCAAGCCGCCATTTCGAAGTTGCAGGAATACACGGAAGAGCATCGCTACGTCGTGCTCATCCCCGATGATGGAGATGCGAACAGCAACATCTACAACTTCGACAGTAGTTTCAACGACTATGTCGGAAGTGCGACTTCGCTTGATCAGTCGGTGAATACGCTGCTCTACAGCCTGGCGATGATTAATCCGGTTGATACGGTGAATGACCTGTCTGGTGCGAGGGAGCTCATCGAAGGCTGGATAACTAGCGGCGCAGTCCTAACCCTTGAGGACTTTAAGGCCTACAACGAAAACGTATATCCCTACTCGGAGGATTTAAAGACCAGCGGCGCGTTGGACGTGTATGCGACGAGCACCGTGACGATCACCACGACAGTTGCCAGCGAGTTTGAACTAGACGCCGACGAGGACGGCAACCACGACATCACGGTGAAGAACTCAGGTGATGCGAGCAGCTCGTTTGAGTACGATATCGTGAGCGTTGAGCCAGGTGACGAGGGTACCGTGGTCACCATAGCGTTCACTAACCTCAGCGTGGACGATGAAGGTGCTGGCACCACCGATGACTGGATAATCGACATATCCATCCCTGTGAAGCTCAAAGACAATACGGAATTCCGCACTGACGAAGATTGGTTCAAGGACACCAACGTAGGTGCTACAACAGCCGCACTTGCAAAGGGGCACGCGCATGCAAGCGAGGACGATTCATCGCTTCATGAAATGCGTACCGAGACCGCCGCTGTTGCCTCGCCGAAGCTCTACAAGGCTTCTGCCCTGTCAATCGAAGATGGCGACACGTTTGACCCCGACGATCCCGATGAGGGCGAGGAGGCCGTCGACGAAGATGGGCTCGGGGACGAGGAAGCCTCTGACGACCAGTCCGACGAGGCGTCCATTCCGCGCACCGGTGACGCTTCCGGCGTGGTCGCGTTGGTGGCCCTTGCCGGCGTGGTCGCTGCCTGCATCGGCGTCGTGCTGTATCGCAGGAGGCGCTGAGCAAGGCGCTGCTTGACCCGAGATGGGCGCGACAAGGTGGCATGGGGTTTCGGTCCTGTGACTTAGGCAAGGGGGGCGGGTGCGTTAGACATCTGTTAGACTTCTAACGGATTGTAATGCAGATTGCATTCTCGGGAGTCGAGATGAAGTATAGCGAGCTTTTGGACAGCGGCGCGGCGCCTGGCGAGCTTCAGACGTTTCTCGTGAGCGGTGACGTTGTCCCGGTGAGCATGCGAATTCCCGAGAACTTGCGTGACGCTGCCAAGGAGGCAGCAGAACTCTCCGGCATGTCGTTCACAAGCTACGTGAAGATGTGCCTCATTGAGCGCCTCGCGGAGCGTGGGCGCTGATGAAGCTTCTCAATAACGTTGGCCAGGAACGCCTTGGCGACGCCCTCGCCGCATCATCCATCGACCGGAGCCGCCGTCATAAAGCAGACCGACGCCGGTGAGGTAGCTCGCCTTGTCGCTTGCTATAAAGGTTGTCCAGACGCGCGATTTCCACAGGCTCACCCACGCGACCGAGCACGTTCGCGAATGCGATTCTCGGATTCCTCACTTCTGGTCCCGGAGAGTTCCTCGTTCACGTTTGCGGTGCCACGGTGTTGATGTGAGAATCTTCTCGCCGTCGCCCATATGCAGCGACATGCCCGCTGTGTGGATGATTGTTTTAACCGCGCAGAGCGAGGCTGCATATTGAGC
>CAZLGF010000107.1:0-3991 GCA_964558955.1 uncultured Coriobacteriaceae bacterium | reverse complement strand
GAGGACGGCGAGTTCACCTTCGAGCTGGTCGACGCGAACGGCGACGTGATCGCGACGGCTACGAACGATGCGCAGGGCGCCATCCTCTTCGATGAGATCGTCTACACCGAGGCCGGCACGTATGACTACGTGCTCCGCGAGGTGGCCGGCGACGACGAGAACGTGACCTACGACGACGCCGAGATCGCGGTGCATGTGGTCATCGCTGACGACGGCGAGGGCAACCTGTACGTGGACGTGCTCACCTACGATGAGAAGGCCGAGCTCCCGGTGTTCGTGAACACCTACACGGAGCCCGCTCAGACGGTGGAGTCTGAGACCCCGGCCGATTCCGACGAGCTGCCTAGCACGGGTGACCGCGTGATCTTTGCCGTGATCGCTGTTGCAGTGCTCGGCGTGGGCGCCGTCGCAGGCGGTGCGTACCTGCAGCGCAAGCGCCGCTAACACCAACACCCGTCAGTCGTGATCGACGACGGGAGCATGGCTGACGTTGAGCGGGCCTGAGCGCATTGAGCCCAGGCCCGCTCGTCCTATGGCGCATGGCTTCATGGGGGAGAGATGTCGCGTCAGAGCTTCACCGATGAAGAACGGGCATATCTGCGAGCGCTTCCCGCGGTGGCTGAGCTGAGGGGTGACACCATCGTGTACGACGAGGCGTTTCGCGCGTCGTGCATGAAGCGCTACTACGCGGGCGAGTCGCCGGCCTCGATCTTTCGGGAGGCCGGGCTCGACCCAGCGCTGATCGGTCACAAGCGCATCGAGCGTGCGATCGCCCGATGGCGCACATCAGACGAGGTTGCCTATGGGGCGGGCCCCAAGGCGAGCGCGGCGGAGCATCGCGGGCTGCGCCAGGAGATTCGAGCCCTGGAGAGCCGCGTCGCGGCCTTAGAGGCGCTGCATGAGCTGGCAGGTACCTTCGATCGCGATCCCCGAGTCGTTACCAAGCGGCAGCGCTTCGAGCTGATTGAGCGTCTGCGCGCGCAGGATCCCGCGTTCTCGATCACGGAGGGATGCGATGCCTTGCGGGTGTCGGTCGGCGGCTACTACCGCTGGCGCGCCGCACAGGACGCGGGGGACGCGCAGGAGTAGGGGCCGCCGCGGTGTGTGCTGGCTTTTCGAGCCATCTATCGGACAATTTTCGAGGCAGTTTCGCGTAAAGATTCGAGGATGATCGAACGCCTCGCATTCCGAACCGCCTGACTACACCCCTCTAAAACGGGCATAACAATCCAATACGCCGCGTACCATCGAGCTGAAGACACACGGCGCCAACTCCTGAGCGCTGCGCCGCATCGCGGCGGCGCGCGCATGACAGAAAGGGCCCTTCGTGCTCGAACTGAAAGCCATCACCAAGGATTACCCGTCCGGAGACTCCGTCGTCCATGCGCTCAAGAACATCTCGGTCGCCTTTCGCAACCAGGAGTTCGTGAGCATTCTCGGGCAATCGGGCTGCGGCAAGACCACGCTCCTCAACATCATCGGCGGGCTCGACCAGTACACCACCGGCGACCTCGTCATCAACGGCCGCTCAACCAAGAGCTACCTCGATCGCGACTGGGACACCTACCGCAACCACTCGGTTGGCTTCGTGTTCCAGAGCTACAACCTCATTCCGCACCAAACGGTCATCGCCAACGTCGAGATGGCGCTCACGCTCTCGGGCACGCCCAAGGCCGAGCGGCGCCGTCGCGCCGAGGAGGCCCTGCGCCGCGTGGGTCTGGGCGATCATCTCAAGAAACGGCCCAACCAGCTCTCGGGCGGGCAGATGCAGCGCGTCGCCATCGCCCGCGCCATCGTCAACGACCCCGAGATCATCCTCGCCGATGAGCCCACGGGAGCCCTCGACACCGAGACGTCCGTCGAGGTCATGGAGATCTTGAAAGAGCTCAGCCGCGATCGTCTCGTCATCATGGTCACGCACAACCCGCAGCTCGCCGAGACCTATTCAGACCGCATCGTGCGCATCTCAGATGGCCTCATCACAAGCGACTCGCGCCCGGTTGACATGGCGGTGGAGCGCCTCACGCCCGAGGAGATCCAAGAGCACGCCGTGGCAGACGCGCGCAAGGGCAAGCGCTCGATGGGGTTCAAGCAGGCGCTGTCGCTCTCGTTCACCAACCTCATGACCAAGAAGGGCCGCACGTTCCTCACGGCGTTCGCCGGCTCGATCGGCATCATCGGCATCGCTTTGATCCTCTCGCTCTCAGACGGCGCGCAGAACTACATCGCCGAGACCGAGGAATCAACCATGGGGAGCTACCCGCTCACTATCCAGGAGACCACGGTTGACCTCACAAGCATGATGAGTTCGCTGATGGGCTCGGCGGCCGACACGGCCATGGAGACCGTCGAGGGCGACGTGGTGTCGAAGGACCTGGTAAGCGACATGGTGTCGAGCGTGTCGAGCGGCTCCACGGAGAACGACATGGCGGCCATCAAGGAGTGGCTCGATTCCAACCCCGGCGACATCAATGACTACGTGACCGCGATCAGCTACACGTATGACACTCCCATCAACATCTACGCATCCGACACATCCGACGGGATCGTGCAGGTCAACCCCTCCACGGTGATGCAGTCGCTCGGGTTCTCAACCTCCGGCTCGACCCAGAGCGAGCTGCTCTCCTCGACGGGCACGAGCTACGACGTCTTCAACGAGCTGGTGCCCAACAGCGACGCCTGGTCAAACGACTTCGAGCTGGTGGCCGGGTCGCTTCCCGAGAGCTGGAACGAGGTCATCCTCCTCACCGACAAGGACGGCCGCATCTCCGACTACACCCTCTACGCGCTCGGGCTTCTCGACCAGAGTGAGCTGAGCAGCATGACGTCCGACCTTCTGGCAGGAAAGAGCATCGAGTCGGCCGAGACGACCAGCTACTCCTACGACGAGTTGTTGGGCCTCACGTTCAAGCTCGTGCCCGAAAGCTCGAAGTACGCTGAGCAGTCCGACGGCACCTGGGTCGACATGTCGGATGACGAGGAGTACATGGCCAGCGTGATCGAAGACGCTGAGGAGATCCGCGTGGTGGGCATCGCGTGCCAGACGGAGGACAGCAGCCTCTCCGGCTGGGGCATGATCCTCTACACGTCCGAGCTCACCGAGCATGTGATCGAGCTGGTGGACGAGAGCGACGTCGTGGCCGCGCAGGAGGCCGACCCCACGACCGACATCTTCACGGGGCTTCCGTTCCAGGAGGACACGACGGACCTCACGCTGGATGCGATTGAGCTCATGATCGCGCAGATGTCGGGCACGCAGGCCGAGCAGCTGCAGAGCTACATCGATGAGATGAGCGCGTCCGGCATGACCGATGACGAGATCGCGGAGACGTTCTCCGAGCTGCTGGCAGACGAGACGGATGACGCGACCTACGAGGGCAACCTCGAGATTCTGGGCAAGGCCGACCTCGACGAGCCCTCGAGCATATCGATCTATCCGATCGACTTCGAGGCCAAGGAATACATCGACGATCTGATCGAGGAGTACAACGCGCAGATCCGCTCCGACGGCGAGGGAACGGAGATCCAGTACACGGACATCGTGGGTACGCTCATGTCGAGCGTGACCGACATCGTGAACGCGCTGACCTACATCCTCGTCGCGTTCGTGGCCATCTCGCTGGTCGTGAGCTCGATCATGATCGGGATCATCACCTACATCTCGGTGCTTGAGCGCACGAAGGAGATCGGCATCCTGCGCGCGATCGGGGCGAGCAAGCGCGACGTGAGCCGCATCTTCACGGCCGAGACGTTCATCATCGGCCTGGTCAGTGGCCTGTTGGGCGTGGGCGTCACCGTGTTGCTGGACATACCGATCAACATGATCATCGAGCAGGTGACCGGCGTGGTCGACCTGGCGGCCGTTCCCGTGATGGCGGGCGTCGTGCTTGTGGCGATCTCGGTGCTGCTGTCGTTGATAGCGGGCCTCGCCCCGAGCCGGATAGCCGCGAAGAAGGACCCGGTAACCGCGCTGCGTACGGAGTAGGTGCGC
>CAZLGF010000106.1:0-4064 GCA_964558955.1 uncultured Coriobacteriaceae bacterium | reverse complement strand
CAGAGCGTGGTTCCTAGCCTGCACGAGCTCGCCCGCGAGGGCGAGGTCGGGCAGACCAAGATCACCCAGTATTCTCGCTACCTGACGCTCGCGCTCGCGCTGCTCAACGCCATTGGCTACCTGTTCCTGTTCAATAGCTACGGCATCGATTTCAACGGCGCGGACGCGCCCGAGATCATCCTGAACATCATGGTCGTGGGCACGCTCGTCGCGGGCGCCATGCTCATCATGTGGATCGGTGAGCTCGTGACGCAGCGCGGCATCGGCAACGGCATGTCGCTCATCATCTTCGCCAACATCATGGCCGGCCTTCCGCAGGCCATCGTCTCGTCGCTCTCCGACGGCACGATGGGCATCATCATCACGATCGTGATCTTCGTGGTCATCATCGCGGTGATCCCGTTCATCGTCTTTCTTGAGCGCGGTCAGCGCCGGATCCCCGTGTCCTACGCCAAGCGCATGATGGGTCGTCGCATGATCGGCGGCCAGTCGACCTACCTGCCCATCAAGGTCAACACCGCAGGCGTCGTTCCCATCATCTTCGCTAGTGCGCTGCTGTACTTCCCGGCGCAGCTCGCCGTGTTCTTCCCCAACGTGACGTGGGTTCAGACGGTTGCGAGCGCGCTGTCCTCAGGCTGGATCAACTGGATCCTGAACGTCGCGCTCATCGTGTTCTTCGCGTACTTCTACACCTCCATGGTGTTCAACCCCGATGAGACGGCCGACAACCTCAGGAAACAGGGCGGCTTCATCCCGGGCGTGCGTCCCGGCAAGGCGACGGCGGCCTACATTCGCAACACCCTGAAGAGGATCACGCTCCCGAGCGCCATCTTCCTGGCCGTCATCGCGATCGTGCCGTCCATCGTCTTCTCCTTCACGGGCAACACGCTCATCCAGTCGTTTGGCGGCACCTCCATCCTCATCATGGTGGGCGTCGTCCTCGACACGCTGGACAAGGTGGAGAGCCAGCTCAAGATGTACGATTACGACGGCTTCTTTAAGTAGTTGTCGAGAAGGCAAGAGAGGAGCGCCATGAACATCGTATTGCTCGGTGGGCCCGGAGCCGGCAAGGGGACGATGGCCCAGCGCCTCGTCGCCACGTTCGGCCTCGCGCACATCTCGACGGGCGACCTGCTGCGCGCCGCGGTGAAGAGCGGCTCGCGGCTCGGCGTGCAGGCCAAGTCGTACATGGATGCGGGCGAGCTCGTCCCCGACGCGCTCGTGATCGACCTCGTGAAGGAGCGCCTCGCTGCCGACGACGCTCAGCGCGGGTTCATCCTCGACGGCTTCCCGCGCAACACCGCGCAGGCCGTCACCCTCGACTCCGAGCTCGCGTCGCTCGGTCAGAAGATCGACGCGGCGGTGCTCATCGACGTCATGGCCGAGGTCATCGTGAACCGCCTGTCATCGCGGCGCACCTGCCGCTCCTGCGGCTACACCGGCACCGCCTCCGATGAGGTGTGCCCGAGCTGCGGTGGCGAGATGTACCAGCGCGACGATGACCAGCCCGAGACGATCAAGAACCGTCTCGATGTGTACGAGAAGAACACGAGCCCGCTCGTGGAGTACTACCGGGGCCAGGGGCTGCTCAAGGTCATCGACGGCGACGCGTCGATCGACGAGGTCTTCGAGCGGACGAAGGAAGCGCTCGGTCTATGATCAAGATAAAGTCACCCGACGAGATCGAGCAGATGAAGAAGGCCGGGGCGCTGTCCAAGATGGCGCTCCGGCACGTTGGCGCCATGGTGCGTCCCGGCGTCTCGACGTTCGAGCTCGATCAGCTTGCGGAGCAGATCATCCGCATGCACGGCGGCACCCCCGCCTTCAAGGGGTACGGCGGCTTCCCCGGCTCCATCTGCGCGTCGCTCAACGACGCGGTGGTCCACGGCATCCCCAACCCCGACGTGATCCTGCGCGACGGCGACATCCTCTCGATCGACACCGGCGCCATCGTCGACGGCTGGGTGGGGGATAACGCCTGGACCTTCTACGTGGGCAATCCCACCCAGGAGGTCAAGGCGCTCTGCGAGGTCACGCTCGACTGCCTGAAGGAGGGCATCGCCCAGGCCGTTCCGGGCAATCGCATCGGCGACATCGGCCACGCGATCCAGACCCTCGCCGAGCATCATGGCTACGGCGTGCTGCGCGATTATGTCGGGCATGGCGTGGGTCGCGTGATGCACGAGGACCCCAACGTTCCCAACTACGGCAAGAAGGGGCGCGGCGTGCTCCTCGAGGCCGGGATGGTCATCGCGATCGAGCCGATGATCACGATGGGGACGCATCACGTGAGCGTGGGGGCCGACGGCTGGATCGTCACGACCAACGACCACCTGCCCGCGGCGCACTACGAGAACACCATCGCCATCACCAACGACGGTCCGGTGGTGCTCACCGCCGACGCCCAGGGTGCGTGGTGCTCCATGCAGGGCGGCGTGATGTAGCGCGCCCCACGATCGGAGCGGTTTGCGCCGGCACCTCGCAGGTGCCGGCGTTTCTGATGAGTTGTGGAGTCCTGATAAAAACTCCACGAATGGACCGAACGTGCCGTACCATGTTCAGTTGCTGTTATCTCGAGAGAAAGATGTGCCTGTGAAGAAGGAAGACGCCATCGAGCTTGAAGGAACGGTCACCGAGCCCCTGCCCAACGCGATGTTTCGCGTCGAGCTTGAGAACGGCCCCACGGTGCTCTGCTCCATCTCCGGGAAGATCCGCATGAACTATATTCGCATCCTCCCCGGTGACCGCGTCGTGGTGGAGCTGTCGCCCTATGACCTCACGCGCGGGCGCATCACCTATCGGTACAAGTAACAGCGCCTCCGCTCTGTCCCACGGCCGTGCACACGGTGCAGGGGCAGGGTTTCTTCGAGGGGATATTCACGCCTGCGGCTGGGCGATTAGATAGTAGGTTTGTGGTTAGAGCACTCCGAAAGGAAGAGACGATGAAGGTACGTCCTTCGGTTAAGAAGATCTGCGATAAGTGCAAGATCATCAGGCGTCATGGCAAGGTGCTCGTCATCTGCGAGAACCCGCGCCACAAGCAGCGCCAGGGTTAAGGAGAGGAGTTTCAAGGTGGCCCGTATCAATGGTGTCGACCTTCCGCGCGAGAAGCGCGTTGAGATTGGTCTGACCTACATCTATGGCATCGGCCGCACCACCGCGTCGAAGATCTGCGCGGCGACGAACATCAACCCCGACACGCGCGTGCGCGATCTGACCGAGGATGAGGTCAACGCGATCCGCGAGTACATCGATAAGAATCACATCATGGTGGAGGGCGACCTCCGTCGTGAGCGCACGCAGAACGTCAAGCGCCTCATGGACATCGGTTGCAACCGCGGCCTGCGCCACCGCAAGGGCCTGCCGGTCCGCGGTCAGCGCACGCACACCAACGCGCGCACCCGCAAGGGTCCGCGCAAGCAAATCGGTGCCCGTAAGAAGAAGTAAGAAGGAGAGCGCTTAGATGGCTACTGCTAAGAACAAGCGCGGCGCCGCGACCCGCATCAAGCGCGCCGACCGCAAGAACATCTCGGTGGGGCAGGCTCACATCCGCTCCACCTTCAACAACACGATCGTGTCGATCACCGATCCTCAGGGCAACGTCATCGCGTGGCGCTCCGCGGGTCAGGTGGGCTTCAAGGGCTCGCGCAAGTCGACCCCGTTCGCGGCTCAGATGGCCGCTGAGGCCTGCGCCAAGGCCGCCATGGAGCACGGCATGCACAAGGTCGCCGTGTTCGTGAAGGGCCCCGGCTCCGGCCGCGAGACCGCCATCCGCTCGCTCCAGGCCGCCGGCCTCGAGGTTACGAGCATCCAGGACAAGACCCCTATCCCGCACAACGGCTGCCGCCCCAAGAAGCGTCGCCGCGTGTAACTGAAAGGATCGATCAACTATGGCAATCGATAGGACTCCGGTTCTTAAGCGCTGCCGCCAGCTCGGCATCGATCCCGTCGAGCTGGGGTACAGCGGCAAGGAATCCAAGCGTCAGCCCAAGCGTCGTCGCAAGGAATATGAGTACGGTATGCAGCTTAGCGAGAAGCAGAAGGCCAAGTTCATCTACGGCGTG
>CAZLGF010000105.1:0-4078 GCA_964558955.1 uncultured Coriobacteriaceae bacterium | reverse complement strand
CGCCCGCGCGGGCGTCCGGCGATACCCGCGCGAACGGCCCGGGCGCTCGCACCGCGCTCCCCGGCGCGCGCTACCCGCGGACGCCCTCGAACTGCATGCGGTAGTAACGCGCGTACGTCCCGCCGCGCGCTAGGAGCTCATCGTGCGTTCCGCGCTCGACCACGCGCCCCGCCTCGACGGTCGCGATCTCGTCCGCTCCCTTGATGGTCGAGAGGCGGTGGGCGATGATGATCGTCGTGCGGTCGCGCGCAAGGCGCTCGAGCGACTCCTGCACGGCCTCCTCGCTCTCGTTGTCAAGCGCGCTCGTAGCTTCGTCTAGGATGAGGATCGCCGGGTTCTTGAGGAAGACGCGCGCGATGGCGATGCGCTGCTTCTGCCCACCCGATAGGCGGCTGCCGCGCTCCCCCACCACCGTGTCGTAGCCCTCGGGAAGGCTCGCCACGAACTCATGGATGTTCGCCTCGCGGGCCGCCTCGATGATCTCGTCCTCCGTGGCGCCGGGGCGACCGTAGGCGATGTTCTCGCGAATGGTCCCATCAAAGAGGTAGACGTCCTGCTGCACCAGGCCGATCGCGCGGCGCAAGCTCTCCTGCGTGACGTCGCGCACGTCCTGGCCGTCGATCGTAATCGATCCTGCCTGAACGTCGTAGAAGCGTGGCAGAAGCGCGCAGGTCGTGGACTTGCCACCGCCCGACGGCCCCACGAGCGCGATCGTCTCGCCCGGCGCGATCGAGAGATCAAGGTGATCGATGACGGGGCGCTCGCGACCTGCTTCGTCCACCTCGCGCGACTCATAGCTGAAGCAGACGTCGCGGTACGCGATGGCGCCCGCGGTGACCTCGAGCGGGCGGGCGCCCGGCTTGTCCTCGATGTCCGGCGTGGAGAGTAGGACCTCGTCCATGCGCTTGAAGCCCGCGATCGCCTTCTGGAAGGTCTCCGTCGAGTTGACGAGCGTTTCGATGGGCGAGGTGAAGAGGCTGATGTAGAGCGCGAACGTCGCCATGTCGACAGCGCTCATCTGCCCTTGGGCCACGAGGGCGCCGCCGAGCACCACGATGATGGTGTAGAGCGCGCCGGTCATGAGGGCGCTCGTGGCCTGATAGGTTCCCATCACGTGGTACATGTTCACCTTGGAGTCAAGGTAGCGGTCGTTGGACCGGCGGAACTTCTCCCGCTCGGTGTCCTCGTTGGCGAAGCTCTTGACCACCCGCATGCCGGCGAGCGAGTCCTGGAGCTGCGAGTTTACCTGGGAGATCTTTACGCGGTTGTCGCTGTAGACGGCGCGCATGCGAACATTTTGGCGCACCATGATCGCGACGAATAGGGAGGTCACCACCGCCATAACGCCGGTGAGCGCAGGCGAGATGGTGAAGAGGATGACGAAGGCGCCCACAATCTCAACGCCGCAGATGATGATCCACTCGGGCACGTGGTGCGCCGCCTCGCAGATATCGAAGAGGTCGTTCACCACGCGGCTCATCATGTCGCCCGAGTTCACCCGATCGAAGTAGGAGAAGCTGAAGCGCTCGTACTGATCGAAGAGATCCTGGCGCATCTGGGACTCCATGCGCGCGCCCATGATGTGCCCCTGCGCCGACACGAAGTAGCGGCACCCGCAGCGCACGAGGTACATCGCAATGAGGCCCACCGCGATGAGGCCGAGCGACGCCATGATGGCCTCGGCTCCCTCTGTGAAGAGGCCTCCCGTGAGCGTGCGCAGGACGATGGGGAACGCAAGGTCAACGGCGGCGATCAGCAAAGCGCAGGCGGTGTCGGCGAAGAACAGGCGCTTCTCGGGGCCGTAGTAGGCAAGAAAGCGGCGGAACATGGTCCGCGGGCGAGCGTGAGACATATGGGTCACCCTTTGTCGCAGCAGATCAGGCACGTCAAACGGCGACAGTATACGCCTGCCATGTTCCGAGTTGATGTCGCGTCCTGTTGCGGGCGCGCGAAGGCGCCCGCTACCCCTCCGCTGCCAGACGATGCGCCATGACGTCGCAGGCCAAGGCGCCCACGACGGTCTTCGCATCCTCGATCTTACCGTCGAGCACCGCGTCAACGAGCTCGTGCACAGGAACGAGATCGACGTTGAGGAACTCATCATCATCGGGGTTCGCGCCCTCGAACTCAAGCTGAGTGGCCAGGTAGATATGGATGAGCTCGTCCGAGAAGCCACAGCTGGTCGCGATGGTGGTCAGGTACGCGATGCGCCCGGCCACGAAACCCGTCTCCTCCTTGAGCTCGCGCTTGGCGCACACGAGAGGATCCTCACCCGGATCAAGCTTGCCAGCGGGAATCTCAACCGTCACGCGATCAAGGGAGGCGCGATACTGGCGCACGAGCGCGATCTTGCCCGTCTCGGTGAGGGCGACGATGGCGGCAGCACCTGGGTGGCGAACCACGTCACGCACGCTCGGCTTGCCGCTGGGGAGCCGCACGTTCATGCGTTCGACGTTGAAGATCAGGCCCCGCCATGCGATATCGCCGTCGACGATCTCCTCGTGGAGCTCGGCGTCGTGCTCCGCGTCATCGCCCAGCACGAGCTCAGGGACTTCCTCGAGCTCGGGCTCGACGAACCCATCATCATACGATGAGTGAACTTCAACATCCTGCTGGTCGGCCATGGTTCCTCCCGTCCCGCTTGCGCAGGTCATGACGTATGTGCTGCACGTATCTTACCCGACGACGATCAGGCCGATCACGGGGACGGAATGAGGGCATCACGTGCACGACTGGCTGGTGAGCCAAGAGGGGTGACGGGGACGGCGGAGGTGATCTTCATGTCCAAAGCAATTTGCTTTATAGCGCGCAATATAAATAAGGGTGCCAAATACGCCGTCTTATTTATACGATTTCGCAAATCGTATAAATAAGCATCCCCCTCGCCGTAGTATGTTGATACTCACAAGGAGGTCGCATGCCCTATCCGTCACTCAAGAAGCTATTCTACGCCGACGCGTCAAACGAGCGCTTCACACGCAACGAACAGCTCTCCGCGCAGCGGCTTGAGGCAGATTCCACGTTTCGCATCGGCCTGCACACGCCGCATGGAGAGCTCTTTCTCGCGGTCCCGCGCGAGCTGTCCGTGCTGAACGAGCAGGTTCAGAACAACGAGCGCACCATTACGTCCCTGCTGGACAAGCTTCCTCCGATCGCCCAAGGCGCCCTGGTGCGAAGCCTCGTCATCGATGAGGTGGTGTGCACGAACGAGCTCGAGGGTGTGCGAAGCACCAGGCGGCAGATCAGCGACCTGCTCGAGGCGCATCAGCCGTTTGCATCCTTGGAAGACCGGCGGTTTCAGGAGCTGGCCCGTCTGTACCTCCAGCTGAGCGACACTGACCCTGTACTACCAAGCACCCCAGAAGACATCAGGACGATCTACGATCAGGTGATGGCAGGAGAGGATCTTGGCGGAGACCAGCCTGACGGCGTCCTCTTCCGCGCGCAGGGAGTCGACATCATCGGAGCGGGCGGGAAGGTCGTGCATGCGGGGCTTATGCCCGAGCGCGCCATCACCGACGCCCTGGCTCGAATGATTGACGTCGCCTCTTCAGACGACATCCCCCCAACGTACCGCGCCTTGATCGCGCACTTCATGTTTGAGTACATTCACCCGTTCTATGACGGAAACGGAAGAACGGGCCGCTACCTACTCGCCCTCTACCTCAGCAGATCGCTTTCGATCATCACCGCACTCTCCCTCTCTCGGGCGATCGCCGAAAACAAGGGTCCGTACTACCGCGCCTTCAAGGAGGCTGAGCACCCGCTGAACCACGGAGAGATAACCGAATACGCGATCACCATGCTGGAATACGTCCAAACAGCCCAAGAACGCATCACGGTGGACCTTACCGAGAAACGCCTGCGGCTTACATGCGTGCAACGGGAGCTCGACATAGTCGAACGGGACTATAACGTGTCGAGGCGGGCGATGGATCTGCTCTCCTTGCTCGCGCAACACAAGCTGTTCGGCGCCTTCAGCGACATCCCGCTCGAAATGATGAGCTCCCACCTCGGCCTTAAGCAGCAGATGACCCGCAAATACGCAAAGGAGCTCGAGGAGCGCGGCCTCATCCAG
>CAZLGF010000104.1:0-4153 GCA_964558955.1 uncultured Coriobacteriaceae bacterium | reverse complement strand
CCCGGCGTCATCCCCTGCCACCGCGTCGTCTTCGCCGACGGACGCATCTGCGAGGGCTTCGCCTTCGGCGGCAAGGAGGTGCAGCGCAGCATGCTCGAGGCTGAGGGCGTGACCTTCCTCGATGAGGATCACGTCGACCTCACCGCGTCCCGCTGGCCCGCCGGGCTATAGGGAGGCACCGCCCATCACGCTAGAGGCAGCCCGCGCTGGCTACCGCGGCGCGCGTTATGGACCCCCCACCATCAGCTCCCGCGGCTGATCTGCCCCTAGGCATCAGCGCAGGAAGTTTCGTATAATGATTTCTTATATGCGCCGCGGCGCGTGATGCGCCGGCGTCCACGATCGACGGAAACGGAACATCGTGCCCCAGAACCCCATCGATACCCTGCGAGCCGTGCGCGCGCGTCATCGCGACGCCCGCGCCCCGCAGCGCCCCAGCCGCGACCGCGCCGTCGCGCGGCGGCGCCCCGCATGCGTGACCTACCTCGCACGCCTCATCAACCATTGGTGGACGCGCCTCCTGCAAGCGGTCTACCAAGGGTCGCTCAGCGAGCAAGAGGAGCAGTATGAGTCGCACAGCGCCTCGCGTGACTACCTCTGGAACACCATCGGCACGTCCGCCGCGGGCGTGAGCTTCCCCATCCTCACCGTCATCGCCACGCAGCTCGCCGGCGTCGAGCAGGCGGGCATGTTCTCGATGGCCTTCGTGACGGGGTCGCTGCTCATGGTCGCGGCCAACTACGGCGTCCGCACCTTCCAGGTCTCAGACATCGACGAGGTCAACGCGTTCTCGTCGTACCAGATCACCCGCTACATCACCGCCGCGCTCGCCCTGACCGCGGGCATCCTCTACTGCACGCTGCGGGGGTACGGCGCCACGATGACCACGATCTGCATGGGCGTCATCGTGTACAAGCTCGCCGACGGCCTCGCCGACGTCTATGAGGGGCGCTTGCAGCAGGCCGATAAGCTCTACCTCGCGGGCATCTCGCAGACGATCCGCTCGGTGGGCGCGATCGTCGGCTTCACGCTGCCGCTCGTCATCATGCGCAACCTCGCGATCAGCTCCGTGGTCATGGCCGTCGTCGCCATGGCGTCGCTGATCGTGGTCACGCTGCCGCTCGCCCTCCTCGAGACCGAGAAGTCACGGCATGCGCGCGTGAACGAGGTCACGGGCCTCCTGCGCCAGTGCTTCCCGATCTTCGCCGCGCTGTTCCTCTTCGACCTCACCGAGAGCATCCCCAAGTTCGTGATGGAGGGCGCCCTCGCCTACGAGAACCAGCTCTACTTCAACGCGTTCTACTTCCCCGCCCAGGGCATCCTCATCGCCGTGGGATTCATCTACAAGCCGCAGCTCCTGCGCCTCGCGAGCATCTGGGCGAGCCCGCGCAAGCGTCGGCGCTTCGACCTCATCATCGCGGCGATGCTGGGCGTCATCTGCATCATCACGCTCGCCGTCGGCTTCTTCATGAACTGGCTCGGCATCCCCCTCATGGGATTCCTCTACGGCATCGACTTCGAGCAGTTCCGCACGCTCGCGATCCTCATGGTGGTGGCGGGCGGCATCACGGCCGCGATCGACTTCCTCTACGCCATCATCACGGTGCTGCGCCGCCAGGACGCCGTCATCAAGCTCTACCTGATCTCGTTCGTCGCGGCGCTTGCGCTGTCGCTCGCGCTCGTGAACCTCATCGGACTCGCGGGCGCCGTCATCAGCTATCTCAGCACCATGGGGCTTCTGCTCGTGCTCCTCATCGTTGAGTACGTGCGCATCCGCCACCGGATCACGCGCGAGCGGAACCCCTTCGCGTAAGGCGCCGCTGCGCGCGGCGCGGGACGCGGGCAGAGGCGCGCAAGGCGGCGCTGTCAGATGCGCGCGGATCCGTTCCTACTCGTCCGCGGATCCGCCCCCTACTCGTCCGCGCGAATCGTCGCGTACCAGATGGCGCCGTCATCGAGGCGCATCACGCCCACGCGCCCCTGGCCGGCCCCCGCCGCGGCCGAGCAGTCGATGTCGATGCGATCGGCGACGTGTCCAGTTGCCGCGGTGGCGCCCACGCGCACCATGCAGCCGAGCCCGTCCTCATCGGCCCCCTCGCCCTCCATGCGGTCCGCGAAGTGCGCGAGCAGGATCGACGGCGTGTGCCCGGCGACCACGACCGGCCCCGTGCCGTCCGCGCCCACCAAGCCCGTGGGCGCGCCCCAGAAACGTGCGCGCGTCCAGAGAAGCTCCTCGGGATCCTGATGTTCCATCATGGCGCGCAGCTGCGCGGGCGTGGCAGCGGACGCGCCGGACTCCTCCGTGCACGGGACGCCGGCCGTCGCGAGGTAGCCGCGCGCCTCGAGGGCGTCGATTCCCGCGTGCACGAGGATCCAGGGGCGCTCCTCGGTCTCGACCACCTCGAAGAGCGGCAGGCCCTCGATCCATGAGACCAGCTCGACGTACTCGTCGCGCGGCAGGGCGTCGAGGCCCTTGAGCGTCGAGTGGCCGCCGTTGAGCACCCACATGAAGTCGTCGAGCCCGCTCGAGGTCGCCAGCGTGTCGAGCAGCATGCGCTCGTGGTTGCCCATGAGCACGTGCGCGCGCGGCAAGCTGCGGATGAGCTTGATCACGCCCACCGGGTCGGGACCTCGGTCGACCATGTCGCCGAGCACGTAGAGCTCGTCGTCTGCGCCGAGGGACGCCTGTTCGAGCGCCTCGTCGAGCGCGCGCAGGTGTCCGTGGGCGTCGGATGTGACGTAGATCGCCATGGGACCTCCTCGCACTCAGGATACACTCCCCGGGCGCACAGGTCGCCGCTCATTCGGCGGGCCGCGGCCCCAGGCGGCAGACGGGCGAGCTCAGCGCCGGCGTGGCGCGCACGTTTCCAGCTCGTTTCCGCACCTGAGGCGCGGGGCGGGTGCGCCTGTACCGTGTGGGACGCCCTATGCTAGAGTTACCCGCACGACGCCGCGGCACCGGCCGCGGCCACCGCATGAGGAGGCCCCATGGCGCGCGTCCACAACTTCTCAGCCGGCCCCGCCGCCCTCCCCGAGCCCGTGCTCGCCGAGGTCGCGTCCGAGATGCTCGACTACCGCGGGTGCGGCATGTCGATCCTCGAGATGAGTCATCGATCGCGCACCTACACCGAGATCATCGAGGACGCCGAGGCGACCTTGCGCGCCCTTCTCGCGATCCCCGAGAACTACCGCGTGCTCTTCCTGCAGGGCGGGGCGACGCTCCAGTTCGCGGGCATCCCGCTGAACCTTATGCGCACGGGCCGCGCGGGCTACGTGCTCTCCGGGCACTTCGCGCGCCAGGCCCAACAGGAAGCCGCGCGCTACGGCGAGGCGCGCGTGCTCGCCACGAGCGAGGACACGGGCTTCGACCGGATCCCCGACCTCGCCCCCGTCGCCGCGGCCTGCGGCGCAGGCGACCTCGACTACGCCTACATCTGCCAGAACAACACCATCTTCGGCACGATGTATCACGAGCTTCCCGCCACAGGCGACGTGCCGCTCGTGGCCGACGTCTCGAGCTGCTTCCTCTCGATGCCTCTCGACGTCGCGCGCTACGGCCTCATCTTCGCCGGTGCGCAGAAAAACGCCGGCCCGGCCGGCGTGACCGTGGTCATTGTCCGAGACGACCTCGTGAGCGACGGCCCCGCGCTCGACGTCTGCCCGTCCTACCTGAGCTATCGGCGCCAAGCCGACGCGCACTCGATGATGAACACGCCCAACACGTTCGGCATCTATGTTTGCGGCAAGGTCTTCCACTGGGTCATGGAGACGGGCGGGCTCGCCGCCATGGAGGAGCGCAACCGCGCCAAGGCCGAGCTGCTGTACCGCGCGCTCGACCAGGCCGCGTCGCTCAATCCCACGGCCGACCCCGCGTCGCGCTCGATCGCGAACGTCACCTTCCGCGCCGCCTCGCCCGAGCTCGACGCCGCTTTCGTGGCAGGCGCCCGGGAGCGCGGGATCGAGGGCATCGCCGGCCATCGCCTCGTGGGCGGCATGCGCGCGAGCATCTACAACGCCGTACCCCGCGGCGCCGTCGAGGCGCTCGTCGCCTACATCGAGGAGTTCGACGCCGCGCACGCGGACGCGCGCTGAGCGCGTCCGCGTGCCAGCTGCGCGGCCGCCGGCGCGCGGCTGACCCCCTCGCCGCCGGCGC
>CAZLGF010000103.1:0-4182 GCA_964558955.1 uncultured Coriobacteriaceae bacterium | reverse complement strand
GAGGCCGCGGGGCCCCGGGGGATGACCCCCGGGGCCCCTTTCGGCGTTTGGGGGGGGCGTTGGCCCTCTGATGACCGTTCAGATTTGACTGCGGTCTTGCAGGTCTTCCGTAACTTCCCCGCGCTTTCTCTCTTTTCGACTAGACTGATACCTGCACGCGGTAGATGGCATGCAGGAGGTGGACATGGCGGAAGCGGGCATCGGCGTCGACATCGTCGAGATCTCACGCATGGAATCCGTTTTGCAGCGTACGCCCTCCTTCGCGCAGCGCATGTTCACTGATGAGGAGCGGGCGTATTGCGATGCCGCGCCGCGCCCGGCTGTCCACTACGCAGCTCGCTTCGCGGCGCGTGAGGCGGTGCTCAAAGCCTTGGGCACGGGATTCTCCGGTGGCGTTGGTCGCCGTGACGTGTCCGTGTCGCGCGACGCCCAGGGACGCCCGTGCGCGGTTCTCACGGGCCGTGCTCGTGAGATCGCCGATGAGCTGGGGGTCGTGGAGGTCGCGCTCTCCTTATCTCATACGAGTGATCTTGCGGTAGCCAACGCCATGGCCATTCCGGCTGAGGCGCGGCCCCGTAAGAACGATACGCGAGAGGGCGAGCGCGCGCGGCTCGCGCGGTCGTTCAAAGAGGCGCGCGCGGTCCTCGATGAGCTCGAACGCGTGCAAGACGATGCGTTCTTTGCGGTCACCGGCGAGGTGGCGGCGGTCGATGATGGAGGTGGCGTGGGTGCGTCCGGTACTGACGAGTGAGGAGACGAGCCGTCTCGAGGATCTCATCGAGCGCGCGGGGACGTCCCGTGCCGAGCTCATGGAGCTCGCCGGCGAGTTCGTCGCGATACAGGCGATGAAGCACAATCCCTCGCGAGTCGTGGTGCTCGTGGGCTTTGGCAACAACGGTGGCGACGGATGGGTCGCAGCCGACATCCTGGCGCATAAGGGGATCGCGGTCGACGTCGTGGCCCCGTGCGATCCCGACGAGCTGCCCGCGACGCTTGCCCGTCACGTGGCGCGCCGCACGGCGGGGCGTGACGTTCCCGTCACCGTGGGCCCTTCCCGCGACGAGCTCTCCGCGCTGATCTCACGCGCCGATCTGGTGATCGACGCGATTCTGGGCACCGGCTTCCACGGAGCGGTCCGGCCCCCGTTTTCCATTTGGATCCAGACGCTCAACGAGCTCGCGCCAAAGGTTCTCTCGGTTGACATCCCCTCGGGTCTCAGCGCGCGGACGGGTGTGGTTGAGAGCGAGGCGGTGCGGGCCGATTGGACCGCCACCATGCTCGCGCCCAAGATCGGGCTGTTCAGCGCCGACGGGCCCGAGTGCGCGGGTGAAGTCGTCTGCGGCGAGCTCTACGACAAGCTCGATGAGGTCATCGGCGACGTTGACCATGAGGCCGAGATCGTCGAGGCCGAGGATCTGATCGACTTCCTTGAGCCGCTGCCGACCAACATCGATAAGTACTCGCGCGGCTCCGTACTCGTCGTGGCCGGGTCCAGCACCTATCCCGGTGCGGCGATCATGGCCGCCCGCGCCGCGGCCCGTTCGGGCGCCGGCTACGTGGCGGTCGCCGCGCCGGACGCCTGCGCCAACCTCATTCGTCTCGCGCTGCCCTCGATCCCCGTTTTCGGGATGCCCTCGGACTCGCGCGGAGCCTTCGGAGCGGCGGCGCCACTGTCCGTGAGCGACCTCGCGAAGCGCTATAGCTGCGTTCTGTGCGGCCCTGGCATGACGGTGTCGGCGGGCTGCCTCGACATCGTGTCGTGCCTGCTCAAGCTGGACGTGCCGCTCATCTTGGACGCGGACGCGCTTAACTGCCTCGCCAAGGTCTCCATCGGCGGCATCGACCAGACGCCCGAGCTCTACCGTCGCGAGGCACCGCTCATCATGACGCCGCATTATCGCGAGCTCGCGCGCCTGGTGGACGAGGAGGACATCCACGACCTCGCGAGCGCCATCGCTGCGGCGCAGCGCATCGTGTGGTCGTGCGGATCCGACGACATGACCGTGATCGCCAAGGGCCCCACCACGGCGATCGTGGGCGTTGACCGCGTGCTCCTGCCGTTCTCGGGGCCCGCGGCGCTCGCGACGTCCGGCTCGGGCGATGTGCTCGCGGGCATCCTTGCGGGATCCGTCGCCCTTAATCGGGCCTCGGTCGAGCGCTGGGAGCTGCTGGAGGCCTACGCGGTCGCCATCCACTCCTATGCGGGCTACGCCGCGGCGGCGCAGTATGGCGAGAAGAGCGTCATCGCGACCGACCTTATCGATCTGATCGGCGACGCGATGCAGCTCGCGGCCGACGAGGTCATCAAGAATCTGGAAGCCACGAGCACGGGGGAGGCGTAGGGTCATGCCCGGGTCACACGAGCCCCTGACCCGATGGGCCTGGGTCGAGGTCGATCGCGGGGCGCTCCGACGCAACCTCAGGACTTTCAAGTCGCTGCTCGGGCCGCGCCAGCGCATCTGCTGCGTCATCAAGGCTGATGCCTATGGTCACGGAGCCGCTGAGTGCGCGCAGGTCATGCGTCTGGCGGGGGCCGACATGTTTGGCGTGGCCACGGTCGAGGAGGGAGTGGCGCTGCGTGCGGCGGGCATCACGATTCCGATCCTGCTGCTGTCGGAGCCTCCCATCGAGGCGATCCCGCTTCTGCTCGAGCATGACATCATGCCGTCGGTCTACACGATCGAGTTCGCGCTCGCCTTCGGGGAGTGCGCGGTTCAGGCGGGGACGGTTGGTCGGTATCACCTGGCCATCGAGACGGGCATGAACCGCATCGGCGTGCACTACACCGAGGTGCTTGAGTTTCGGCGTAGCATCGACTTCCATCGCGGTCTGGCGTGCGACGGCGTGTTCACGCACTTCGCCACGGCCGACGATCCCGACGGATGGGACTTCAAGCTGCAGTGCCGTCGATTCGACGAGGCGGTCGCCGCGCTCAAGGACGCAGGTCTGAGCTGCGGGACCGTGCACTGCAACAACACGCCGGCCACGGTGTTCAGCCCCGTCAGCCACTATGACATGGTGCGCGTAGGGATCGGGCTCTACGGCCTTCATCCCTGCGATGCGACCCGGGGTCGCATCAAGCTCGACCCGGTGATGAGCGTGCGGGCGCGCGTGACAAGAACGGCGCGTCCGGCCATGGGCGAGGGCGTGGGCTACGGCTTCACGTACCGAGTGCCCCGTACGGCCGTGCAGATCTGCACGCTGCCGATCGGCTACGCTGACGGCCTCGCGCGGACGCTCTCCAACCGCATGGACGTGCTCTACCGCGGCGAGCGGATCCGGCAGGTGGGCAACATCTGCATGGATCAGTTCATGGTCGCCATCCAGCAGACGCCGATCCATCAGATTCCCGAGGCCGAGCACGGCGATCTCATGACCATCATCGGGCGCGACGGTGATGAGGAGATCACTCTCGACGAGATGGCGCGGCTCCGTGGCACCATCAATTATGAGGTCGCATGCGATTTCGGCATGCGTCTTGAGAAGGTTTACCGATAAGCCCTGCCGCCCGCGCCCGGCGTGACGGTCATCGATGCGCCGGAGCCCGCTTGCGGGCGCGGCGGGCTGCTCACACGAAGGGGGCGCCATGGGCGTCATGCACATTCCCGGCCACACCCATCAGGGACCCCGTGAGGTCGCCCTCGAGGAGGTGCGCGCCGTGCTCGGCGACTGCCGCCTCTGCGAGCTCGCCCAGACGCGCACGAACATCGTGTTCGGTGTCGGGAACCCGCGGGCCCGCGTGATGTTCGTGGGCGAGGCGCCCGGGCGCAACGAGGATCTCCAGGGCGAGCCGTTCGTGGGGCGCGCCGGCGAGAACCTCAACGCGATCCTCGCGCTCGCGGGCCTGACGCGCGACGAGGTCTACATCGCGAACGTGCTCAAGTGCCGTCCGCCGGGAAACCGTGACCCCCGGCCGGATGAGGTGCTCGCCTGCTCCCCCTTCCTGCGCGAGCAGATTCGAAGCATCTGGCCGGATGTGATCGTGACGCTTGGCAACCCGGCGACGCATTTCGTCCTCAAGACCGAGACGGGCATCACGCGCCTGCGCGGACGGTTTCATCAGATGGGGCACTTCATGGTCATGCCGACGTTCCATCCGGCGGCCGCGCTGCGCAACCCCGCATGGCAGGAGCTCATCGAGGCCGACTTCCGCATGCTGGGCGACTGGCTTGAGCGGCATCC
>CAZLGF010000102.1:0-4190 GCA_964558955.1 uncultured Coriobacteriaceae bacterium | reverse complement strand
GCGCGGCTCCGCGTGCTAGTGCTTGCCGTTTTGCGCGGCGCTGCCGTTGACGTGGTCGCGGGCGAAGATCACCCCGCGCGTGACGGCGAGGGCTGCCGCGTCGGCCGCTCTCGCCGTCGTGTCGGCGAAGTCGTCCGCCTCGGCGGCGCGGAGCTGCTTGAGCACGAAGTCGACCACCTGCATGCGCCCCGGCGGCATGCCGATGCCCACGCGGATGCGCGAGAACTCGCGGCTGCCGAGCTTGTCGATGATGGAGCGCAAGCCATTGTGGCCGGCATGGCCGCCGCCCACCTTCACGCGCACGTCGCCGGCGGGGATGTCCAGCTCGTCGTGGATGACGAGGATCTCCTCGGGCGCGATGCGATATTCACGGGCGAGCTTGGAGATGGGACCGCCGCTCGTGTTCATGAACGACTGGGGCTTGACCAGCAGGACCTCGCGCTTGCCGCCGTCGGCGTCGGCGTCGTTGACGGAGATGGTGGCGACCTCGGCGCCGAGCTGGTTTTTCCAATACGTCACGTTCGCCTGCCGCGCGAGCTCGTCGATCGCCCAGAAGCCGGCGTTATGGCGCGTGCGCGCGTATTCCTCGCCGGGGTTACCGAGACCGGCGACGAGGCGGATCTTCTTAGGCTGCGCTGCGGGCATGGCGGTCCTTTCGTTGTTTTGGACGTTCCATATGGTGAGGTGCGGCCCCGCCGGTGTCAAATGGCCGGATCACGCTTGGACGCGCGTCGCGCGCGAGCCGGCATGCAAACGGGGCCGCGGCATCCGCCACGGCCCCGTCACGATGGCGCGATGGGGGAGCAGCTGCGCTCGAACTACAGCGCGAAGTCGCCGCCGATGAGCACCGACACGCTCTCCTCGCCGTACACGGCGGCGATGGCGCTCGCGAACTCGTCGGCGACCGTGATGGTCTTGATCTTGCCGCCCGCCTCGACGGGGATGGAGTCGGTGACCACGCACTCCACGATGGGCGCGTCGTTCAGGCGCTCGATCGCGGGGCCCGAGAAGATGCCGTGCGTGGCGCACACGTAGATGTCGCCGGCGCCCATCTTCTTGAGTTCGCGCACGCTCGCGGTGAGGGTGCCCGCCGTGTCGATCATGTCGTCGTTGATGATGCAGGTCTTGCCCTCGATGTCGCCGATGATGCCCATGACCTCGGCGGCGTTGTGGCGCGGACGCCCCTTGTGGGCGATGGCGATCGAGCAGTCGAGCATGTCGGAGAGCTTCTTGGCGGCCTTGGCGCGGCCCACGTCGGGGGAGACCACGACGAGGTTGTCGGTGTCGAAGTTCAGGGACTGGTAGTAGTCGGCGAAGAGCGGCAGCGCCGAGAGATGGTTCACCGGGATGTCGAAGAAGCCCTGGATCTGCCCCTGGTGCAGATCGAGCGTGATCACGCGGTCAACGCCGGCGCGCTCGATGAGGTTGGCCACGAGGCGGGCGGTGATGGGCTCGCGCGGAGCCGCCTTGCGGTCCTGGCGCGCGTAGCCGTAGTGCGTGATGCAGGCGGTGATGGTGCGGGCCGAGGCGCGCTTGGCGGCGTCGGTCATGATGAGGAGCTCCATGAGGGCGTCGTTGACGTCACCCGAGATGGACTGGATGAAGAAGACGTCGGAACCGCGGACGGTCTCATCGAAGCGGGCGTAGATCTCACCGTTGGCAAACTTCTCCAGCGCGAGGCCCGAGAGCTCAACGCCCAGGATCTTGGCGATCTTCTCGGCGAGCGGCCTGTTGGACGTGCCCGAGTACACGCGCAGGCTCTTCTGCATGTCCCTCGTCATCTTCGGATCGATGGTCGGCATCTGCCATACTCCTTTGCTTGAGACGCCCCGGCTCCCCGTCGGCCGGGCTTGCTGTCGCTACTGCCGCGCGCGCCTGCGCTCGGTGTACCCGGCTATGATGCGCTGCTCGGTGCGCTCGAGCGCGAGCGCACCGTCAGGAACATCCTGGGTGATGGTGCCGCCGGCACCGGTGATGGTGTCGGAGCCGATGGTGACCGGCGCGACCATCATGGTGTCCGAGCCGATGAACGCCCGGTCGCCGATCGTGGTGGGGTTCTTGCGGGCGCCATCGTAGTTGCAGGTGATGGAGCCGGCCCCGATGTTGACGTCCGCGCCCATCTGGGTGTCGCCGATATAGGAGAGGTGCGGGACCTTGGAGCGCTCGCCGATCGTGGACTTCTTGATCTCCACGTGGGTGCCCACGTGCGCGCCGTCGAGCACGTGCGTGCCGGGGCGCAGGTAGGCGCGGGGGCCGCAGGACACGTCGTTTTCCAGCACGACGTCGATGGCGACGGTCTCCTCGACGGTGCAGCCGTTGCCGATGCGGACGTTGGTGAGGCGCGTGTTCGGGCCGATCGAGCACTCCGTGCCGATCTCGACGGCGCCGGTGAGGAAGGTGAGCGGCCAGATCACGGTGTCGCGCCCGATGGAGGCGTCGGGGCCGATCCAGGTGGTGGCGGGGTCGATGATGGTGACGCCCGCGGCCATGTGGCGCTCGTTGATGCGGTCGCGCGCGATGGCGGTGAGCTCGGCGAGCTGGGCGCGGCTGTTGACGCCGAGGCCCTCGCGGTAATCGTCGCAATGGAAGACCGAGACGCGCTCGCCGGCGCGCTTGAGGATCTCGACCATGTCGGGGAGGTAGTACTCGTTCTGGGCGTTGTCGTGCCCGATCTCGCCGATGTGCGCCGCGAGCGCCGCGCCGTCGAAGGCGTAGCAGCCGGCGTTGCACTCGAGGAGGGTCGCGGCTTGCGCGGGGGTGCAGTCCTTCTGCTCGATGATGCGCTCGACCTCGCCCGTCTCATCGAGCGCGATGCGCCCGTAGCCGAAGGGGTCGGGCGGGGTGATCGTGAGGACGGAGGCCGCGGTGGCGCCGGTCGCCACCGCGTCGGCGAAGCGGCGGATGGTCTCGGGCTCGATGAGCGGGAGGTCGCCGTTGAGGATGACCACGGGGCCCGCGTCGACGCCGCACGCCTCGAGCGCGATCTTCACGGCGTGGCCGGTGCCCAGGCGCTCGCGCTGCTCGACGCACTCGATGACGGCGTCCGTCGCGCGGGGCATGGCGTCGACGATGGCGCGGACCTCATCGCCATGGCTGCCGACGACCACGATGACGCGGGCGCACCCGGCGCGGCACGCTGCCGCGGTTACCCACTCGATCATCGGCATGCCGAGAATCTGGTGCGAGACCTTGGCATGATCGGACTTCATGCGGGTGCCCTCGCCGGCGGCGAGGACGATGGCGGTTGCCTCCATTGCTGCTCCCCGTGCATTGGTGCTTCACGCGTGTCTTCTCCTAGGGATCATACCGCAGGCGCGCGGGCGGCGCGCGAGGGCATGCGGTATTCACAGAGGGGGTCTGGTTGGGCACGGCGCGCGGCCTGGGCGGGCGATATGCTACGGTTGACGGCACGGTTGGCGGGTTGCGAGATGAGGAGGGCCGGTGAGCAAGCAGGCCGAGCGGCATACGGCGTTCGACACCGCGCATCCGGCGGTGCCGGCGGCCTACGTGCTCATCACGCTCATCCTCACGATGCTCTCGCTTCAGCCGGTGCTCGTCGCGCTCTCGCTCGCGGGCGGCTTCGTCTATGGGTGCTGCGCGCGGGGCGTGCGCGCCTGCGCGGCGGGCCTGCGCTGGCAGCTGCCGTTTGTGATTCTGGTGGCGCTGGTGAACCCGCTCTTCTCGGCGTCGGGCTCGACCGAGGTTGCGCGCATCGGCGAGCGCGCCATCTATCTTGAGAGCCTGTGCTATGGATGCGTGATGGGCGCGCTGGTCGTCGCGAGCGCGCTGTGGTTCGAGGCCGCGGCGCGCCTCGTGCCGTTTGACCGGGTGATGGCGCTCGGGGGCAACGCCGCGCCGGTCGTCGCGCTCATGCTCTCGCAGTGCATGCGCCTGATCCCGCGGTTCGTCCGGCAGGGGCGCCTCATCGCGGCCGTGCAGGACGCTAACGCCGCGGCCGCCTGCGGGGCGGGTCTGGCCAGCTCGCCGACGGACGAGGGCGCGCCGACATGTGACGAGGTGGTACTGGGGCGCGCGGGTGGCGTCGCGGCCGCGGGGCGCAGGGTGGCGGCTCGCATCGGCGCGCGCGCGACCGCGTGGCGCACAGCCCTGCGCGGGCGCCTGCGCCTCTCGACCGTGCTCATGGGCTGGACGCTTGAGGACTCGCTCGAGACGGCGGACGCCATGCGCGC
>CAZLGF010000101.1:0-4210 GCA_964558955.1 uncultured Coriobacteriaceae bacterium | reverse complement strand
TGCGCGGTGAAGACGGGGCGGAACTCGAGCTTGCTGAGCAGGCGCGTCGCCGGGCCGCCGCCGATCTCGTCCACGAGCTGGCTGTAGGCGACCGTGAGCTCGTTGGAGGGGTCCACGGACGAGTCGATGGTGACGCCGCGCTCGCGCTCGCGCAGCTTGTCGACGCGGTAGGTCTCCTCAGAGAGGTTGGCGAGGTGGAAGAAGGTGGTGAACGCGCGCACGAGCACCTGCGCGCGATCGACGGGGAGGCGGTCGATGAGCGCGACGGCCGCGCGGAAGGCGTCGGCGCCTGCGGCGGATGAGGTGGGGACGCCCTCGTCATCCACCGGCTCCGCGGCCGCGGCGGCGCCCGGGTCGCCCTCGTTGGCCGCGATGACGTTGTTGAGCAGCTGATCGAAGACGTCGCAGACGGCCGGGTCGTACTCCTTCAGGACCTTGCGCTCGAGGCGCAGGAAGAGCGCGAGGCTGTCGCGCAGGCCCGCGGGGATGTCGATCTCGGCGTAGGACTTGATGGCCTCGGCCGTGTCGGACGCGCCCAGGCGGCGCCCGGCCGCCACGGGCGGGACAGGGGTCATCGAGGGCTGCGAACCCGACAGGGGTGCAGCGTCACGCGAGCATGCGTCTTCGATCAGGTCGGCCATCGACGCCCCTTTCGTTTGCGGGTGCCGAGCACCCGGCGCGGTGATCCTCATTATACGGAAGCGCCTGACGGGGCGGTGCGGGCGTCGAGACGCGCGCGCACGGCCGCGGCGACCTCATCGAGCGGGACGAGGACCTCCTCGTGCGAGGTCATGTCGCGCACGCGCACCGACCCCTGGGCGAGCTCGTCTCCGCCCACCACGACCACGAGGGCCGCACCGAGCCGGTCGGCCTGCTTGAACTGGCTCTTGAGGGAGCGCTGCTGGTAGTCCGCCTCGGTGCGCACGCCGATCGCGCGCAGCGCCCGCGTGACCGAGAACGCCGCGCCGCGCAGGTCCGCGCCGGCGTTGGCCACGTAGACGCAGGGCTCGACCTCGTCACCGAGGCTCACGCCCTGCGCCTCGAGCGCGAGCAGCACCCGCTCGAAGCCCAGCGCGAAGCCGACGCCCGGCGTGGGCTTGCCGCCCTCGAGCTCGACGAGACCGTCATAGCGACCGCCGCCGCCGATGGAGCCGACCCCGGAGCCCGGCGCCTCGACCTCGAAGACCGTGCGCGTGTAGTAGTCGAGGCCGCGCACGAGGGTCGGGTCCTCCACGTAGGCGACGCCCGCCTCGTCGAGATAGCGCTTGACCTGCTCGTAGTGATCGCGGCACGCGTCGCAGAGGTGGTCGGGCGCGAGCGGCGCGTCGGCCATGATCTCATGGCAGCGCTCGTTCTTGCAGTCGAAGGCGCGCAGCGGGTTGAGCGCGGCGCGCTCGCGGCACTCGGCGCACATCTCGTCCTCATGGTCGAGGATGAAGGCGCGCACCCGCTCGCGATAGGCCGGCCGGCACGCCGGGTCGCCCATCGAGTTGATGAGCAGGCGAAGCTTGGAGAGATCGAAGCCCAGGCGCTCGTAGAACTCCATGAGCATGATGATGCACTCGGCGTCCGCCGCGGGATCGGGCGCGCCGATCCACTCGGCGCCGATCTGGTGGAACTGGCGCAGGCGCCCCTTCTGCGGGCGCTCGCCGCGAAACATCGAGCCGGCGTAGTACCACTTGACGGGCGTCGCCCCCGGTGGGACCAGGTTGCCCTCGACGATCGCGCGCACCACGCCGGCCGTGCCCTCGGGACGCAGGGCCAGGCGCTGGGACGCCTTGAGCGCGCCCTCGTCGCCCTGATCGAGCAGCTGCTGGAGGTTGGCCCCGGCGAACACGCGGAACATCTCCTTGCGCACCACGTCGGTGGACTGGCCGATGCCGTGCACGAACAGGTCGACCTGCTCGATCGAGGGCGTCTCGACCGGGTCGAAGCCGTAGGCCCCGAACACCTCGGCGGCGACGCGCTGCATGTGCAGCCAGGCGCGCATGTCGCGCCCGATGAGATCCTGGGTGCCCTTCACCTTCTGTGCCCGCATGGCGAGTCCCTCCTGCTCGGGCGCCTCAGGCAGCCTGAGCGCCGGCGCGTTGACGTGGCACCCCATGGTAGCAGAGGCGCGGGGCGGGCGCGCGTGCAGTATGATGGGCGCCTACCACCAACCTGTCACCCGGGAGGCCGTGCATGCAGCAATACCGCAACGACTATAGCGAGGGCGCCGCGCCGCAGATTCTCGAGGCGCTCGCCCAAACCAACCTCGAGCAGACCGTCGGATACGGCGAGGACCCGCACTGCGCGCGCGCCGCCGACCTCATCCGCGCCGAGACCGGGGCCACGGACGCCGTGGTCCGCTTCATCCCCGGCGGGACGGCGGCGAACATCCTCGCCATCACGAGCCTGACCGAGGAATACGAGGGCCCCATCTGCGCCGCCGACGCGCACCCCACCATCCACGAGACCGGCGCGATCGAGGGCGCGGGCAGGCGCCTGCTCGCCACGACCGACCCCTTCGGCCTGCTCACGACCGCGGGAGCCGACCCCATCTGGGAGACGGCGCAGGCGAACGGCGCGCATACCACGTCTCCCGGCATGCTCTACCTCTCCAACACGAGCGAGCTCGGCCACGTCTACACCGCCGCGGAGTTCGACGCGCTGTGCGACTGGGCCGATGAGCGCGCGCTCGGCATCTACGTCGACGGGGCGCGCATCGCGAGCGCCTGCACCGCGCCCGGCGGCGACCTCACCATCCAGCACATCGCGCGGCGCGCCACGGTCTTCACGCTCGGCGGGACCAAGAACGGCCTGCTCCTCGGCGAGGCGCTCGTGGTGAACACGCGCACCCCGCGCGGAGCGCGCGCCGCCGAGCGCCTCCCCTACCTCACCAAGCGCGCCGGCGCGCTCATGGCCAAGGGGCGCGTCATGGGCGTTCAGTTCGAGCGCGCCTTCGCTGACGCCGACACGGCCGAGGGCGCCCTCTACTGGCGGCTCGCGCGGCATGCGAACCGCTGCGCCGCCGAGATCGCGCGCGTGATGCGCGCGGCGGGGTTCGAGGTGTTTCACGAGACGACGGGCAACCAGCAGTTCTTCTGGGTCACGCCGGACGAGGGCGCGCGCCTGGCCGAGAGCGTCGGCTGCGAGCTGCAAGTCCAGCCCGATCCGACGGGCGCCGGGCGCGTCGTGGCGCGCTTCGTGACGAGCTGGGCCACGAGCTTCGACGCCATCGCGCGAGAGCTTGAGCCCCTCGTCGCCACCATGCGCGGCTAGCCGTCGCGCAGATCAGCGATCGCCGTCGATGCGATCGGCGCGCAGCGCCCCGCTCCCCCGCCTTCCGATCAGGGCGGCGAGCGGGGCGCCGCCGGTCTCGGAGTAGACGATCGCCGCGAAGATCAGCGCGAAGCCTGCGAGCAGGCGCGCCGTGAGCAGCTCGCCCGCGAGCACCACAGAGAAGAACACCCCCGACGGCGACTCGAGCGACAGCAGCAGCGATCCGATCGCCGAGGGGACGCGCGCGAGGGCCAGGTTCTGCACGAGCAGCCCGAGGCAGGTGCAGCCCACCGAGAGGAAGGCGAGCGTGCCCACGAGCGCGGGCGACCACGCGATGAGCGCCGACTCCGGCTCGACGGCGCAGGTGGCCACCACGCTCATGACCCCCACGGTCAGAAACATCCAGAACGTCGTGGCGTTGACGTCGAGGCCGCTTCCCTGGTTGGAGGCAACCGAGATCTGCAGGGCGAAGAAGACCGCGCCGCCGAGCGTGAGCGCGTCGCCTGCGCTGATCGCGAGATCATCCAAGGCGACAAGCGCGATGCCCGCGAGGCAGATGAGCGCGGAGAGCACGTTGATGCGGGTCAGGGGCTCGCGCGCGAGAATGAGGCTCGCAAACGGCACGAGGATGCAGTACGTGCCCGTGAGAAACGCGCTCTTGCCCGACGTGGTGTCAACGAGGCCGAGCGTCTGCAGGGCGTAGGCGACCCCCATGAAGACGCCCATCACCACCCCGACGCCGATGGTGCGCGCGTCGAGATGCGCGCGCACGCGCCGGTGGAAGAGCGCGAACATGAGCGCCGCCGCGCCGAGAAACCTGACGGTGAGCAGGTAGAACGTCGGAACGGTGGCAAGGACGTCCTTGACGATGACGAACGAGAACCCCCACATGAGGGCCATCGCCACGAGCATGGCCTTCCAGAAGAGCGGCGAGCGCGCGCCGGCTCCC
>CAZLGF010000100.1:0-4270 GCA_964558955.1 uncultured Coriobacteriaceae bacterium | reverse complement strand
TCGACAAGCTGCTCGGCTAGGACCGGCCCGGCGCGCGCCCGGCGCGGGCGCGCATAATGAATCACCAGGATAGAAGGAGGTATGAATGGAAAATCTGTTTAGCAGCCCGTTCATGATCAAGCTTCAGGACTTCGGCCAGGCACTCGGCCGCAACAAGTTCCTGTCAGCTCTCCAGGCCGCGATGATGTCGCTCATGGGCGTCATCATGGTCGGCGCGATCTTCCAGATTATCACCAGCGTGGGCAGCACGATGCTCGGGGCCTTCACGTCTGATTCCTGGATCTACACCATTCTCTACATGCCGTACAACTACACGATGAACATGCTCGGTCTGTGGGTGACCGGTCTGCTCGCGTTCAACTACGCGCGCAACGCCGGCGTCAAGACCCCCGTCATCTCCACGATCGAGGCGCTTGGCGTCTTCCTGCTCGTGGCAGGGCCGCTCAGCACGCTCGAGAACGGCTCCACCGGCATGGACACGAGCTATCTCGGCGCCACCGGCATGTTCGTGGGCTTCGCGGTCGCCTTCATCGTCGTCCGGATCGACAAGGTCTGCGTCGATAAGAAGATCTACATCAGGATGCCCGACATCGTTCCGCAGTTCCTGCAGGACGGCTTCGCCGGCATCGTGCCCCTGCTCTTCAACGTGATCATCGCGCTCGTGGTGTACGCTGCGGTGGATTTGGGCACCGGCGGCGCCTACACCCCGGCCTCCGGCTTCATGACCATCCTCAGCGCCCCGCTTAACGCCCTCACCTCCGTTCCGGGCATGTTCATCCTCTGCACCTTCGGTGGCATCCTCTGGTGCTTCGGCATCCACGGCACCATGGTGCTCATCCCGATCCTTACGCCGATGAGCCTCGTTGCGGTTACCTCTAACGCCGAGGCCTACGCTACGGGCGGCGTTGAGGCGCTCGTGTTCTACCCGGTTTGCCTCTTTGCGGGCATGGCCGCGACCGGCGGCACCGGCAACACCTTCCCGGTGGCGCTCTACGGCTGCCTCTTCGCGAAGTCCGAGCAGGTCAAGGCCGTTGGTCGCGCGGGCATCGTGCCTGGCTGGTTCAACATCAACGAGCCCATCACCTTCGGTATGCCGGTCATGTACAACCCCATCCTCTGCATCCCCTACGTGCTCTCCATCCCGGTGAACATGTGCTTCTTCTGGATCGGGTACGCCACCGGCATCATCATCCCTTCGTGGATCAACAGCTCCGCGCTGCTGCCCATCGGCTTCGGCCAGTTCCTGACCACGCTCAACCCCATGAACGCCGTTTGGGATTACCTCTCCATCATCCCGATGTCGCTCGTGTGGCTGCCCTTCGTCAAGGCGTATGACAACCAGCTCTACGCCAAGGAGCAGGAGGCTCTCGCCGCCTAGTGCGTGAATGCTTCCGCCCGCCGTCGCCCTTGTCAGGGGGCGGCGCTGCGGTCAGGCAGGGCGTCGGTTTCGGCCGGCGCCCTGCTCCGCGTTACACTGATGCATCAAGAACGAAGGAGGGTGCATGAAGGTCGTTCGCCCGCTACGGATCACGTCCGATGAGTTCTTCGACTACCTCGAGGAGGGCATCGAGCGCGATTTGCTCCTCGTGCATGCGGACGAGGAAGACTATGAGCCGGAGCCGCTCGCGGCTGGGCTCACGTACGTCAAGAACCCCGACGAGCGCTACCTGCGCACCGAGGTCGAGATCCTCGCCTACGAGCGCGGGCGCATCTATCAGAGCCACTCGGTGAGCTTCAACGACGATGTGGTCGTGACCTACGAGGTCGAGCCGACCAAAGAGGGCATCAAGGTGACGTTCACTCAGATGAGTGAGAGCATCGAGGAGAAGCGTCGCACGCAGAACGTTCTCATGCGGGGTTTCTCCGACGCGATTCACCTGGGGCGCATGGGCGAGTCGCTTGTGACGCTCCAGTACAAGCTCATCGACGCGCGCGAGGGCACTCAGAAGCAGCCCGGCGTCGAGGAGCTGCAGCAGCAGCGCAACCAGCAGCGGCTGGAGCACCTCGCCGAGATACAGGAGCGTCGCGCGGCGAAGCGGGCGCGGAAGTCCCAGTAGAGCCACCCGAGAGCGTTTCACGTCCATAATCAACGACCCCTCATCGGCCGCGGGCGGCGCGATGGTATAATCCGTGCTCGATCCCCCAGGCTGTGGTTGCGGGCACACGCCCTAGTCCATGACAGACGCGGTCAAAAGGACCCACGTAAGCGTCCGCGTGCGCGCGGGCGCGATCATGGCGCGTCCTAGAGGTAAGTCGCACCGTCCGTCTACACCAGGGGCAATTCGGCCCCGCGGGCGAGCGGGTCAGTCGTGATGCCGTCGCGGCGGTTGAGCAAACGCCCCCGTGCGCAAGTGTGGGGTCAAAGACCAGGTCAGCTGGGGGGTCGCGCATCATGGGCGCGAGCGCGAGCTCGCGTGGCCGCGGCGACGCGGCATAGGGATATACGGCGGCAGGAGGGCTCGGGACATGAACGGTGTCGTGCAGGCTGGTTTGAGGCGCATCGCGCGCGGCGCGTGCGTCGCCCTGACGATCGCGGGGCTGAGCGGCTGCTCGCTGCTGACACCGACCCTCAGCGAGGTCGAGTCGACCACAGTCGAGCAGGCCATCGATGACGCGCTGCTCGTGCAGGCGGGCACGCTCACCGTGGCGGTCAATACGAGCGACGCGCCCCAGGCCATGACCGATAGCGACGGCGACGTCGTGGGCTACGCGGTCGACGTCGCCGCCGCGCTCGCCGAGCGTCTCGGCCTGTCGTTGTCGGTGGTGGTCTCCTCGTCGCCCTCCGACACGCTCGAGGCGGGGGAGGCCGACCTCTACATCGGCGTCTCGTCATCCAGCGCGGATGACAGCATCTCCGTCCTCGGTGACTACCTCGAGAGCGCGACGGGCGTGTTCGCCATAACCGACGACACGTCGGTCACGCTCGATGACATCAACAGCGCGACCGTGGGCGTGCAGGCGAGCTCGGCCTCGCAGGAGGTCCTTGCCTACGCGGGCGGCACCGGCGCCCAGCAAACCTACGACAACGTGAACGCCTGCTTCGAGGCGCTTGCGGCGGGCGAGGTCCAGTACGTCGTCTGCGACGCGACGGCCGGCGCCTACCTGGCCCGCGCCTACGAGGGCGTGTCGTTCGTGGGCATCCTGAGCACGGTCTCCGTCGAGGGGCTCGCGGTGCTCTCCAGCTCGACCGAGCTCGAGGCCGCGCTGTCCGAGGCGTTCGAGGAGATGGTGTCCGACGGCACGCTCGATGCCGTGCACAGCGCCTGGTATGGCACGCTGCCCGTGTCCCTGTCGGGGTACGAGGTCTCGGGCGCGGACATCGAGGAGAGCGACGACGCGACCGATTCTGACGGCGAGCTGCTCGGCGACATCAACAGCCTCTCGAGCTAGGAATGCGGCGTTTGTCAAGGCGCCGCCTGCGCATGGCGGCTTGCGCGCTCGTTGCCTGCGTATACATCGTGGCGGCGCCGACGGTGGCCTCGCGCCTGCTGTCGTCTGCATTCAGGTGCGTCTCGTACGCGATTGGCGGGGCCGATCTCGTCAGGCAGGTCTTCGCGTTTCTCATCAGCCACATGAGCATCTATCAGATCCTGGCGTACGCGCTGTTTGGCGCGCCCGTCGTGGTATGGCTGCACCGCATGCGGGCCTCCGCGGCTTCCGCCGCGCCGACCTCTGCTGCGCAGGCGCCGTCCGATGCGGACGAGGATGGCGACCACGCGGTCGCGTGGGATCAAGATACCGGTGTGCCCGCGCCGCCTGACGGGGACGAGCGCGTGACCGAGCCCGAGTCAGAGCCGGCTGAGCTCATCCAAGCCCCCGGCGTCACGCGTCCCGCGGAGCGCGTGCCCTACGCGACGATCCTCATGCTCGCCCTCGCGACGCAATGGCTCTCGGTCGCGTTTTTGACCATCGTGTCGATCTTCGCGCCCGAGCAGATGAGCGCGTACAACGAGTCGCTCGAGGGCACGAGCGTCACCGAGAGCGGCCTTGCGATGATCATCGCGGTGGTGATCATGCCGGCGCTCATCGAGGAGATGGCGTTCCGCGGCGTCATCATGACGTACCTGCGGCGCGCGGGCGCGCCGTTCGCGCTCGCCAACGCGCTCCAAGCGATCGCGTTCGGCATCTACCACCTCAACCCCCTGCAGAGCTGCTACACCGTCCTCGCCGGGCTCCAAGCGGGGTTCCTGACGCATCGCTTCGGATCGCTCGTCCCCTCGATGTGGTTCCACGCGTGCTACAACGTGCTGGGCAGCGTCCTCAACTCGAT
>CAZLGF010000099.1:0-4330 GCA_964558955.1 uncultured Coriobacteriaceae bacterium | reverse complement strand
GAGGCCCCGCGCCGCTCCCGTTTTGCGGCGCGCGGGCACGATGCTCTAGACTCATCATGAGCACCATCACCGAGTACCAACAAAGGAAAGGAGAACGCGCATGTCAACCACCACATCCGTCTTTCCCGAGGGGTTCCTCTGGGGAGGGGCGACGGCCGCCAACCAGTGCGAGGGCGCGTGGAACGTGGCGGGCAAGGGCCTGTCCGTCGCCGACTGCACCACCTACAAGCCCAAGGTCGACGTGAAGGACTACGCGGCCCAGCACGGCATCACGTCCGAGCAGATCGCCGAGGCCGAGGCCTCGACCGACGAGCGGATCTACCCCAAGCGCCACGGCATCGATTTCTACCACCGCTATCGGGAGGACATCGCGCTCTTCCAGGAGATGGGCTTCAAGACGCTCCGCCTCTCCATCCAGTGGACGCGCCTGTTTCCCACCGGCACCGAGGAGGAGCCCCTTGAGGAGGGCGTCGCGTACTATCGCGATCTCTTCCGCACCTGCAAGGAGGCCGGCATCGAGCCGCTCGTGACGCTGCACCACTATGAGATGCCGCTCTACCTGGCGAATCACTACGATGGCTGGGGCAAGCGCGAGGTCATCGACTTCTTCCTGCGCTTCTGCGAGGTGTGCTTCCGCGAGTTCGGGCCGTACGTGAAGTACTGGCTCACGTTCAACGAGATCGACTCGGTCTTCCGTCACCCGTGGACGACGATCGGCATCTGCACGGATCGCTATCCGCAGGACCAATGCGAGGAGCTCATCTACCAGTGCGTGCACCATCAGTTCGTCGCGAGCGCGCTCGCCACGAAGATGCTGCATGAGATGGTGCCGGGCGCGCTCATGGGCTGCATGGTGACGCGCACGACCACCTACCCCGAGAACTGCAATCCCCAGAACATGCTGCTCGCCCAGAAGGACAACCGCGACAACTACTTCTACAGCGACGTCCAGGTGTTCGGCGAGTACCCGCGCCACGTGCTCAGGTACTGGGAGCGCGCGGGGATCCACGTCGAGTTCGCGCGCGGGGACGCCGAGATCCTCAAGTGCTACCCGGTCGACTTCGTGTCCTTCAGCTACTACATGTCGATGGTCGACTCCATCGACGCCGACAAGCGCGAGAAGGTGGGCGGCAACCTCGCGACCGGCGTGAAGAACCCCTATCTGCCGATCTCGGATTGGGGCTGGCAGGTCGATCCCGCCGGCCTGACTTACTCGCTCATCGACATGTACGACCGCTACCACAAGCCGCTGTTCATCGTCGAGAACGGTCTCGGCGCCTACGACACGGTCGAGGAGGACGGGTCGATCAACGACGACTACCGCATCGACTACTTCCGCAACCACATCAAGGCCATCGCGGCCGCCATCGATGAGGGCGTCGAGGTCATGGGCTACACTCCGTGGGGCTGCATCGATTTGGTGAGCATGTCGACGTGCCAGATGAGCAAGCGCTACGGCTTCATCTACGTCGATTTGGACGACGAGGGCAACGGCACCTACGAGCGGAGCCGCAAGAAGAGCTTCTACTGGTATCAGCGCGTCATCGCGACGAACGGGGCCGACCTCGGATAGGACAGACGGGGCCGTGAGTGGTATTCTGGTTCGTGTCTCAGACCGTTCCTTTTTTGGAGGTTTCTATGCTCGTCAATGCAGCTGACATGCTCAAGAAGGCCGAGGCGGGGCACTATGCGCTCGGCGCGTTCAACACCAACAACCTGGAATGGACGCTCGCCATCCTTCAGGCCGCCGAGGAGGCCAAGTCCCCGCTGATCATCCAGTGCACCGCTGGCGCCGCCAAGTGGATGGGCGGCTTCAAGGTGTGCGCTGACATGGTCAAGGCCGCCGTCGAGTCCCTCGGCGTGACCGTGCCGGTTGCGATCCATCTCGATCACGGCTCCTACGAGGACTGCTTCAAGTGCATCGAGGCCGGCTTCACCTCGGTCATGTACGACGGCTCCCACGAGGAGACCTTCCAGCTCAACCTTGAGCGCACCAAGGAGCTCGTGGAGCTCGCCCACGCCAAGGGCATCTCGATCGAGGCCGAGGTCGGCGGCATCGGCGGCACCGAGGATGGCGTGACCTCCTCGGGTGAGCTCGCCGATCCGAGCGAGTGCAAGCAGATCGCCGATCTGGGCGTCGACTTCCTCGCCTGCGGCATCGGCAACATCCATGGCGTCTACCCCGATGACTGGGCTGGCCTCTCCTTCGAGCGCCTGTCCGAGATCAAGGCCGAGGTCGGCGACCTTCCGCTCGTGCTTCACGGCGGCTCTGGCATCCCGGAGGACCAGATCAAGAAGGCCATTTCCATGGGCGTGTCCAAGATCAACGTCAACACCGACCTCCAGCTCGTGTTCGCGGCGGCCACCCGCTCCTACATCGAGTCCGGCAAGGATCTGGAGGGCAAGGGCTTCGACCCGCGCAAGGTCCTGAAGCCCGGTCGCGACGCCATCGTCGCGCGCACCAAGGAGCTCATGGAGCAGTTCGGCTCCGTGGGCAAGGCCGAGTAGCGCCTCAGACCCCATAACCTGCACCCGCGCCCGCGTGCGCGCGCTGCAGGAGAAGCGGCCCTGCCCGGCGGTGGGGCCGCTTTTTATGCGTACGGATGCAATCTGGTGCCGAGCCGCCCTCGCGCGGGCTTCCGGTTCGAACGGCCGTACGCCGCTACGCCGGTCGCTTATATCGCGGCAAGCGCGCCCACGGTAATGTGGTAGGATGGGTCCCGCACCGTGCCCGAGTGGCGGAACGGCAGACGCAGGGGACTCAAAATCCTCCGCTGGCAACAGCGTGTGAGTTCAAATCTCACCTCGGGCACCACCTTCATGACAAAGTCGTGAAGGCTCAGCGCGTGTGATATCATCGCATGCGCACCGGTCTGCGGTGCATATGCAAAGTGGGGCTCACGGCCCCCACCTTGTGGCGCCCTCGGGTAGCTGCCTGGTCATCACAACCAAACAGGATCGCGCGCACGCGCGTTCTTTCTGCGGATGCTGAGACCCGGATGCTGCCTTGAGGCTCCGGGTCTTATTCGTGTTTGAAGGAGGTACCAAAATAGCTAAACACGAGGGCACGCGCATCAACCATGAGATCACCGCGACTCGCTGCCGCCTGATCGGCGTCGACGGCTCGCAGCTCGGTCTCTTCGGCATCCGCGACGCGCAGCGCATCGCTGACGAGCAGGGTCTCGACCTCGTCGAGATCGCGCCTAACGCGGATCCGCCGGTCTGCCGCGTCATGGACTACGGCAAGTTCAAGTACCAGCAGGCGATGAAGGCCAAGCAGGCTCGTAAGAACCAGTCAAAGGTCGAGGTCAAGGAGATGAAGTTCCGGCCGAAGATCGACGTGGGGGATTACGAGACCAAGAAGGGCCACGTGCTGCGCTTCCTCAAGAAGGGCGCGCGCGTCAAGATCACGATCATGTTCCGCGGTCGTGAGATGGCCCACCCCGAGCAGGGCCTCAACGTGCTTGAGCGCCTCGCTGAGGACCTCAAGCCCTACGCGACGGTCGAGTCGCAGCCCAAGCTCGAGGGCCGCAACATGCTCATGGTGATCGCTCCCATCAAGGGCGCGTTCGATGAGAAGCCCGAGAAGGCTGAGAAGAACGAGAAGCAGCGCTCCTAAGCGAACGCGTCTCGTCGAGGTTGTCCGGAAAGTACTGAAGGAGAAGTTTCATGCCTAAGATGAAGTCCCATAGCGGCACCAAGAAGCGCTTCCGCGTCACCGGCTCCGGCAAGGTCATGCGCGGCAAGGCGTTCAAGAGCCATATCCTCACCAAGAAGACCACCAAGCGCAAGCGCAACTTCCGCCAGGAGACCGTGGTCTCTTCGGCCGACCGCAAGAACGTCATCTCCCGCCTCGCGTAGCGCGCGGCACCGTTCGTTTTCAACCCGCATCAAGGAGTGATGAGATATGGCACGTGTCAAGCGCGGCGTGAACGCCCGTAAGCATCATCGTACGATCCTCAAGCAGGCCAAGGGCTACTACGGCGCGGCATCCCGCAGCTACCGCCACGCCAAGGAGCAGGTCCAGCACTCGCTGCAGTACCAGTACCGCGATCGTCGCAACAAGAAGCGCGACATCCGCAGCCTCTGGATCACCCGCATCAACGCCGCGGCGCGCATGAACGGGCTTTCCTACTCCCGCTTCATGCACGGCCTCAAGCTGGCTGGCATCGAGCTCGACCGCAAGGTTCTGGCGCAGATGGCCTATGAGGACACCGAGTCCTTCAACGAGCTCGCCGCCATCGCCCAGAAGGCGCTCGAGGCTTAAAGGAGATCTCCGCGCACGGGCCGGCCCCTCGCTGAGCGAATCGGAGCCGGTCGCTCGTGAACG
>CAZLGF010000098.1:0-4330 GCA_964558955.1 uncultured Coriobacteriaceae bacterium | reverse complement strand
CCGTCCCACGCGCCCACGTGGGTCGGTATGATGGGGACGCACGCCGCGATCGACACGGAGGAGCCATGCCTCATACGTTCCTGACCGACCTTACCCCATCTGAGCTGCGAGATCGGTTCTCGCAGGTGCGCTACGTGTTCACGGATCTCGACGGCACCATGATGGGGCCGGGATCCTGCGTTCTGCGCAACGCGGCAGGGGAGCTGAGCCTCGACTTCGTCTCGACGCTGAACGACCTCGCGGCCGCCGGCATCGAGGTCATCCCGTGCTCCGGCCGCAACCGCTCGATGCTCCATGAGGACACGCGCCTGCTCGGGCTCAACGCCTACATCGGCGAGATGGGCGGGCTCATCATGCTCGACCGCGGGCACAACGAGTGGGAGTACTACACCGGCGACATGCCCTACGATCCCGCGTCCGGCCTCACGCCGCATCAGGTGATCGAGGAGACGGGCGTGTGCGAGGAGTTCGTCACGCGCTGGCCGGGCATGCTCGAGTACCACAACGACATGGCGAACGGCTACAAGTACCGCGAGGTCACGGTCGGGCTGCGCGGCGAGGTCGTCGACGCCGAGGCGCAGGCCATCCTCGATGCGTCGGGGCTGCCGCTCGACTGGGTCGACAACGGGTTCCTCAACTACATCTCGGCCCCCACCACGCTGCACCTGCCCGCGGACGTGCGCGGGCGCGCGTTCAACATCCAGCCCCGGGGCCTCGACAAGGGCGGTGCCATCGCGCGCTTCTGCGCGCGGCGCGGCATCGACCCGGCCGAGACGCTCTCGATCGGCGACGCGAGCTCGGACTTCCTCATGGCGCGCTCCACCGCCGCGTTCATCCTGGTCGAGAACGGCCTGAGCGATCCGGGCGCCGCGTCGTTCCTCGCGGAGAACGACCATGCCTTCGTGGCGCGCGGCCGCCTCGTCGACGGGTGGGTCGGTGCCATGCGCGCGGTGCTCGCCGCGGTGCGCGGCGCGTGACGGCGCCCGAGGGGAGAGCCATGACCTTCAGCCAAGACGGCCCCGTGTGCTCGTCGGGGCCCACTAGGTGCGCGGCCGCCGTACCTGAGCACGACACGCGCCCCATCGGGGTCTTTGACTCGGGGCTCGGCGGGCTCACCGTGGCGCGCGCCATCGCGCGGGCGCTGCCGCATGAGTCGATCTGCTACATCGGCGACACGGAGCGCTGCCCGTACGGGACGCGCACCGGGGACGAGGTGCGCTCGTTTGTGCTCCAGGTGGGCGCATGGCTCACCCACCAGGACGTCAAGGTCATGGTCATCGCCTGCAACACGGCGACCGCGGCGGCCCTGTCGCTCGCGCAGCAGACCTTCGACGTGCCGGTGATCGGCGTGATCGTGCCCGGTGCGCGGGCCGCCATCCACAGCACGCGCACCCGGCGGGTGGGGGTGCTCGCCACCGAGCTCACCATCGCGTCCGGCGCCTACGTGCGCGCCATCCAGGATTTCGACGCCGGCGTCACGGTGTACGGCTGCCCGGCCTCCTGCTTCGTGGACATCGTTGAGGACGAGCTCGCGCACGGCGCCGTCGCGCGGGCGGATGGGCAGCCCTGGCTCGCCGACGGGGTCGACGTGTTCGACACGCCCCGGGTGCATGAGGCCGTGGCGCGCGCGATCGCCCCGCTCGCCGGGCGCGGCGTCGACACGGTGGTGCTCGGGTGCACGCACTTCCCCCTGCTCGTCGGTCCCATCCGCGCGGAGCTCGGCCCAGGCGTGCGCGTGGTGTCCTCAGCGGAGGAGATCACGCGCGAGCTCATCGAGATGCTCGGCCGGCGCGGCGAGCTCGCCCCCGCGGACGCCGTGCCGCGGCATCGGTTCGCCACGACCTCGCGCGACACGGCCGCCTTCGCCCGCGCGGGGGGCTTCGTGTTCGGCCAGCCGCTCGACGACGTGATCCGCGTCGCCCCGGCCGTGCTCGAGGGCATGGATCGCCCCTAACCAAACCATTCGCCGGCGGCGGGACGACCGGTGGTTCGATGCCGGGCTCATGGGGTATCAGGCGATCGTATGCAGACGGGGCGCGTCGCAGCGCGCCCGTGCGATGAAAGGAGCCGCGCTCATGAACGAGATCATCCAGGCCATGAAGGACCGTCGCAGCGTGCGTTCGTATGAGGACAAGGAGGTGCCGCGCGAGCTGATCGAGCAGGTCATCGACGCGGGCGTGTGGGCCGCGAGCGGCATGGGCAAGCAGTCGCCCATCATCGTCGCCGTGACTGACCCCGCCATGCGCGACAAGCTCTCCGCGGCGAACGCGGCGGTGATGGGCGGGGCGGGCGACCCCTTCTACGGCGCGCCCGTCGTGCTCGTCGTCCTGGCCGACCGTTCCTGCCGCACGTACGTCTACGACGGCTCGCTCGTCATGGGCAACCTCATGCTGGCGGCGAGCTCGCTGGGGCTGGGGAGCTGCTGGATCCACCGCGCCAAGGAGGTCTTCGACCAGCCGGAGTTCAAGGAGGTCCTGGCCGAGCTGGGCGTCGAGGGCGATTACGAAGGCATCGGCAACTGCGTCCTGGGCTGGCCCGCGGACACCCCCGCGCCGAAGCCGCGCAAGGACGGCCGCGTGTACTGGGTGTCCTAAGCGCCCGTGAGAGACGGTGGGCGGCGTTCGCGCGCCGCCTGCAAGCGTAGAGGCGGGTCCCGCGCGATGGTGCGCGGGACCCGCCTCATGTGAGGCACGGCCTCGGTGTGTACGAGCCTACGCGCCTACGCGCCTACGGACCCCTCGTCATAGCGGCCGCTCAGCGCGTACCAGCCGCGCCGCTCCTCGATCTCGAGCGGCACGCCGAAGAGCTCGCTCATGGTCTCGCTGGTCAGCAGATCGCGCTTGGGGCCGTCGGCGAACACGTGGGCGTCCTTGATGAGCAGCACGCGCTCGATCGCGGGGATGACATCCTCCGGATAATGGGTCACGAGCACCACGGAGCGGCCCTCGGCGGCGAGCAGGCGCATGGTGTCGCGCACGTGGTACATGCCCTCGGGGTCGAGCCCCGTGCAGGGCTCATCGAAGATGAGGATCTGCGGGTCGCTCATGAGTTCGCGCGCCACGAGCACGCGGCGCACCTGACCGGTCGAGAGCGTCAGCACGTCGCGGTCGGCCAGGCTGGCGATGCCGAGGCGGTCGAGCGCGTCGAGGGCTCGCGTGCGGGTCGCGTCATCGGCGCGCACGTGCCGCGGGAGTCCGAGCGTGCCGAAGACGCCGCCGCAGACGATGTCGATGACGGGCAGGTGCACGCGCACCTGGTCGTGCATCGTGGCCGAGACGATGCCGAGCGCCTGCTTGATGTCCGAGAGGAGCGGCCGCGCCTGGCCGCGGAAGCGCACGGGCGGCTCGTCGCGATGGAGGGGGAAGACCTCGCGGGTCAGAAGCTGGATGAAGGTCGACTTGCCCGCGCCGTTGGGCCCGAGGAGGGCCACGTGCTCGCCCTCGGCCAGATCGAATCGGTCGATGGAGAGGATCGTGCGGCCGGCGCGCACCACCTGGGCGTCGCGGATGGAGAAGAGCGGCGTCGGCGCCTCATCCGTCGAGCTCGTGGTGTGCGGGGTCACGGTGTTTCGATCCATCATGCGCTCCATAGGGCCTGCTGGCGGGTTATGTTACTGTACTACACAATTCACCCCGCACCGTCGCGAGCCGCCATGCGCGCGCATGGCGGGAGTCGCATAGAGAAAGGTCGCGCACATGCCCGAGATGCTCACCCTCGATGCCTTCGAGCAGGCAGCCGAGAAGGTCAAGGAGGTCACTCAGAAGACCGAGCTCGTCGAGAGCCCGCATTTCAGCCAGCTCACGGGCAACCGCGTGTTCTTCAAGCCCGAGAACATGCAGCGCACGGGCGCCTACAAGGTGCGCGGCGCCTACTACAAGATCTCGACCCTCACGCCCGAGGAGCTGAGCCACGGCCTCATCACGGCGAGCGCCGGCAACCACGCCCAGGGCGTGGCGTACGCGGCGACGCGCGCCGGCGTGAAGTCCGTGGTGGTCATGCCCACCACGACGCCGCTCATCAAGGTCGAGCGCACCAAGGGCTATGGTGCCGAGGTCGTGCTCCACGGCGACGTCTACGACGAGGCCTGCGAGCATGCGCTCGAGCTGGCCGCCGCGCACGGCTACACGTTCATCCACCCGTTCGACGACCCCGTGGTGGCGACGGGGCAGGGCACGATCGCCATGGAGATCATCCAGGAGCTGCCGCTCGTCGACACGATTCTCGTCCCGGTGGGCGGCGGCGGCCTGGCGTGCGGCGTCTCGACCTTCGCGAAGCTCTACAACCCCAAGATCCGCGTGATCGGCGTGGAGCCTGAGGGGGCGGCCTGCCT
>CAZLGF010000097.1:0-4418 GCA_964558955.1 uncultured Coriobacteriaceae bacterium | reverse complement strand
GTGCTCGACGAGCGCGACGAGAAGATCGGCTACAAGATCCGCGAGGCGCGCTCCATCGATCGGCCGCCCTACATGCTCATCCTCGGTGAGCAAGAGGTCGAGGCCGGGAACATCTCGGTGCGCGATCGCTCGAACGAGACGCATGCGACCTCGCTCGAGGCGTTCATCGCCGACGTGCGCGCGGAGATCGCGGAGCGCCGGTAGGCGCTGGGGTCCGCGGCCCGCTGAGCGCGGCCGCCTGGAAGATATGAGACAGGGAGGTTCGGGGGGATGACGCAGATCGAGCTGGCTGAGCGCTACGCGCAGGCTCAGGGAGGAGCGGCCGCCTGGTTCGCGCCCGCGCGCGACACCTGCGACCTCCTCGCGAAGATCGCGCTCATCGGCCCCGCGGACCATCTGATCGTCTACGCCGACGATGCCGAGGACGCCTTCCGCGCGCGCTTCAGCACGGGAGCCCTCACGTTCATCTCGGCGCCCACCCCGGAGGCCTTCCTCGCCGCCTCCGAAGTTCCCCTCGATTCCGAGTCGCCCGCCGCGCTTGAGGGGCCCGCGCTCGCGGTCGAGGGATCGCCCGCCTCCTACGCCTATCCCGCGGGGCGCAGCGCCCGTCGCATCTTCTGGTTCACGGCGTCCATCGGGGGCATGGGCCTGCGTGTGCCCGACATCCGCGCGCTCGCCGTAGCCGCGCGCGTCGCGGGCGCGCTGCTCATCGTCGACAACACCGTGCCCTCGTGCTTTGGCTGCCATCCGCTTGAGCTCGGGGCGCATCTCTGCCTCGAGGCGCTCGATCGCGTGGCGGCCGGGGCGCTTGCCCGGAAGGTCGTCGCCGCATCCGTTGCGCGCCCGGTCCAGCGGCGCCGTCGTCGGCACGTGGTCGATCCCCGGGCTGAGGACGCCCGGCGCCTCATCACGCTCGGCCTCGGTCCGGCCGAGGCTCCGGGGCCTGGCGCGTGCCTTGCAGACGAGGATGTGCGGATCATCGCCGCGGGCCTTGACTCGCTGCCCGCGCGCATGCAGGCCCATGCGGATCACGCGCGAGCGCTCGCCGCCTATCTCTCCTGCCACTACCAGGTGGGTCGGGTCTGCTATCCCGGGCTTAACGCCCACCCTGATCATGAGGTCGCCGCGCGCACCCTGCTTCATGGGTTCGGGCCGGCCGTCGACTTCTCGCTGCTCGGTGACGATCGCGAGCGTCCTGCTGCGCGGGCCGCGCGCCTCATCGCCTCATGCTCCTGCGCCAATCGGCAGGCGTCGCCGGGCGGCCATCTCACGCGCCTGTCCCTGGTCGAGCGCGCGGACGTCGCCTACGTGCGCATGTTCGCCGGCACCGACGACCCGCTCTCCATCACCGACAGTCTCGACCAGGCGCTGCGTCTGTTCTGCAACCCTCCCGAGCCCTAGGCTCGCGCGGCCGAGACCGCGCGCACACGAGGCAGGATGCGCCGTCCACAGACGACGGCGTCCTGCGTGCGCCAAGACGTCCACGGGCGCGTCGTCGCGCCGTGGGCGGTCACGATTCACATGCGTGTTCCATACATCGGGGAGGGTGCTATGGGATTCCCGTTCGACGTGGGCAGCGCCGTCGAGGCGCTTGTGTTGGGTGTCGCGCTTTCGATGGACGCGATGGCCGTGACGTTATCCAACTCGTTATGCGAGCCGGGCATGCGGTTGCGCACGAAGCTCGCCATGCCGCTTATGTTCGCCCTCTTCCAGATGGCCATGCCCATCGCGGGGTACTTCGGCGGCACGCTCGTGGCGTCGCTCATCGAGGCCTACGCCGGCATCGTCTCGTTCGCGATCCTTGGGTTCGTGGGTGGCAAGATGATCGTCGAGGCGGTGCGCGAGCTGCGCGAGCCGGGTGCGTGCGAGACGGCGCACCTCACGTTCAGAACCATCTTCCTTGAGGCGATCGCCACCTCGATCGACGCCTTCGTCGTGGGCGTGTCCCTCGCTGCCTCGGGGGCGAACATCGTGCTCTACGGGGGAGCCATCGGCCTCACGACCCTGTGCTGCTGCTTGCTCGTGCTCGCGGTGGGCGCGCGCCTCGGGAAGCGCTTCGGCCCGCGCGCCGAGGTCGTGGGTGGCATCGTGCTCATCCTCATCGGCGTGCGTGCGCTCTTGAGCTGATCGGCCGTGTGTGCCGTTCGCCGCGTCGGCCTCGGCGGGCCCGCCGTCGCGCTACGATGACGGGGTCGGGTGCGGTGGGACGTGTGAGTGATGGGAGTGAGAGCATGCGTGTTCTGACATTCGATGTGGGCGGTTCCGCCATCAAGTACGGTCTTATGGTCGACGGGGAGTTGAGCCATCAGGGCAAAGTCCCCACGCCGACACGTCATGAGGGACGCGAGGCGTTCCTCGTCGCCCTCGAGGGAATCATCGACGAGATGGGCGGGGCGTCCGCGCTCGACGGCATCGCCATGTCGCTGCCCGGGACCATCGATACCGAGGCGCGCCACATCAACACGGGCGGCGCGATCCTCTACAACTACGATGTGGACGCGACGGAGTGGGAACGGCGCTTCGGCGTGCCGCTCGAGATCGAGAACGACGCGCGCTGCGCGGTGATCGCTGAGTATACGGCGGGTAACCTCCAGGGCGTCCGCCAGGGCATGGTGCTGGCGTTCGGCACGGGCATCGGCGGCGGCATCATTTTGGATGGCGAGGTCTACAAGGGCGCGCACCTCTACGCTGGCGAGGCGAGCATGGTGGTCTTCCGTCCCCGTGCCACGGGTGACGCCGCCTGCGACCTGTTCAACAAGAACTCGTTCGGCGGATACGGATCGGTGTCGCTCGTCGCGCGCATCGCCGCGGCGAAGGGCGCGGAAGCGATGACGGGCCAGGAGGCCATGGCGCTCGTGGACGCCGGGGATCCCGAGGTCTGTGCGATCTTCGATGCCTACCTCGAGGACGTTGCGCGCACCATCCACAACATCCAGTGCTTCATCGACCCCGAGCGCATCTGCCTCGGCGGAGGGATCAGCCAGAACGAGACGTTCACGACCGCGATCCGTGCGGCGGTCGAGCGATTCAACAGCGCCGAGCATTTCGGGATCGCGTTCCCGGTGCCCGAGATCATGCCCTGCCGCTACTTCAACGACGCGAACCTCGTCGGCGCCTACCATCATTTCCTGCGCGCTCGCGCCGCCCGCGCAGCCGCGTGAGGGCGTAGGCTAGCGTTTCGCGCCGACCTCGCGCGCCGGGTGCGCGAGGTCGGCGAAGAGCTGAGGCAGACGGCGCGCGACGAGCTCGTCGAGCTCGCCTTGGAGCTCCAGGAAGGCGGCGAGCGCGCGCTCGCCCTCAGGGGTGAGGGTCGATCCACGCGCGCCGTCGCGCAGCAGCAGCTCGCAGCCCAGCTGGGCCTCGGCCTCGCGCACGATGCGCCATGCCTTCGAGTACGCCATGCCGAGCTCCTTGGCGGCGCGGCTGAGCGAGTGCTCGCGCGCCACGCCCTGGAGGAGCTGCACGCAGCCGCGTCCGAACGCGCCCGGCAGATCGCCCTCGTCTTGCTGGATGGTCAGACGCGCGCGTGCCGTGAGCGCCATGGCTGCCTCGCCTTCCGCGCCGCTCATACAGGCGTCACCTCGATGGGGAGGCTTGCGTGGGCGGCGTCTCATTCTTGGGAACCCTGCCATTGTAGCAGCGGCGGTGCGCTACAATGGCCCAAACGATTTTGGCCCGGCGCCCGGTTCCGGACCGCGCCTTGAGACGAGAAGGAGTACCATGGCCACGTTCTTCCCCGGTGAGTCCCATACGTTTTCAGAGTACCTGCTCGTCCCCGGTTATTCATCTTCGGCCTGCATTCCCACCAGCGTCTCGCTCAAGACCCCGCTCGTGCGCTTCAAGCGCGGCGAGGAGCCGCCGATCTCCCTCAACATCCCCATGGTCTCAGCCATCATGCAGTCCGTCTCAGGCGAGAAGATGGGCATCGCGCTCGCCACGCAGGGCGGCATGGCCTTCATCTACGGCTCGCAGACGCCCGAGGCGGAGGCCGCGATGGTCAAGGCCGTGAAAGATTACAAGGCGGGCTTCGTCGTGTCCGACTCCACCCTCACGCCCGACATGACCATGGCCGAGGTCATGGAGCTCAAGGAGAGGACCGGCCACTCAACCATGCCCGTCACGGCCGACGGAACCCCGCACGGCAAGCTTCTCGGCATCGTGACGAGTCGCGACTACCGTCCCAGCCGCGATGATCCCGCGTCCAAGGTCGCGACCTTCATGACCCCGCGCGAGAAGCTCATCGTGGGCGACAAGGACATCACCCTCAAGAAGGCGAACGACGTCATCTGGGAGCACAAGCTCAACGCCCTGCCCGTGGTCGATGACGATGACTGCCTCGTTGGCATCGTGTTCCGCAAGGATTACGACAGCCATAAGTCCAATCCCAACGAGATGCTCGACGCCAACAAGCGCTACAT
>CAZLGF010000096.1:2066-4448 GCA_964558955.1 uncultured Coriobacteriaceae bacterium | reverse complement strand
AGGCAAAGCCAACGGGTTTACAGCCCGTCCCCATTAACCACTCGGGCACACTCCCATACTGCAAGTCCCGCTAAGCTGCTTGGACCATGACGGACAAGCACCTCCGCGAGCGAATGAATAGTAGTACGTGTCCGGGGACGATGTCAACCATTTTGGCCTAATACACGGTGCCGGGCGTATCTTACCTTTAGATTCCTGCGGTTTTGCCCGTTTGGCTCGTGGACATCCTGTGACGCGCCACGATATCGGGCCCGCCGCGGCGATCGCGGCGGGCCCGTTTCCCAGCCCTGGAGCCAGCGACAGGAATCGAACCCGCAACCCAGTGATTACAAATCACTTGCTCTACCGTTGAGCCACGCTGGCGCATGTGTCACCTTACCATGAACGCCCAGGCCGCACCAGCTCGGCGCGCGTCACCCTTATGACGAGGGATTGCTGCGGCCGAACGAGGCGAGCTTGGCGCGCGCCTCCGGGGAGAGGCGGCTGCCCAGGGTCATCTTGACCTGCGGCGCCTCCTCGGCCTCGGCGACGTCGGCGTCGATCTGGCGGATCTCATCCACGAGCATGCGAGCTGAGATGCGCGTGACGCCCTTCCCCATCACCGTCGCCTGGATGGTTCCGTCGCTCGTCACGACCGAGCACGCGCGCCCCGCGGCGCGCGCCTCGGTGCAGAGGCGCTGCATCACCGTGTCGGCCGAGACGCCCGTGGGCGAGAACTCGATGCGCACGCCCGCCTGCGGCAGGTTGGGACGCGCGTCGGAGACGTTGCCCGCGCCGTCGAAGACGATGACCGCCTCGTAGCGCCCCTGGGCGAACGCGGCGACGTCGGCGATGAGCGCCGTGCGGGCCATGTCGTGAACGTCGCTCGAGTACGGGTCATCCGCGTGGTCGAAGACGAGCGACGCGTAGCGCGGGGTCGCGTGGATGACGTTGTAGCCGTCGACCACGAGAAGCTCGCGCTCACCCGGTTTGCCGCGCGCCGGCAGCGCGGGATCGAGCGACGCGCCATCGAGGCCGCCCCCCACCCCGAAGGTGCTCGCGTCGACCACCGGCCGGGCCGATCCCGCGCCGAAGCGCCGGGCCTTCGCCTTCGCGCGGTTCTTCTTACTCATGGGGCCCGCCCTCCCCCTCAGGCGACGCGAGCAACCCGGGGTTCTGACGGAGCCACTCGTAGCAGAGCGCCGTCGCGGCCTGCGCCACGTTCAGACTCTCGATGACGCCGCGCTGCGGCAGCTTGGTGAGGTCGTCGCAGGTCTCGCGCACGAGCCGCGAGAGGCCGTCGCCCTCGGAGCCCATCACGAGCGCCACGCGCCCGCCAAGCGGCGTCTCCCAACACGAGACGTCAGCGTGCTCGCTGGCCCCGACCACCCAGAACCCCGCCTCTTTGAGGTCGCTCAGCGCGCGGGCGATGTTGGGGACCCGCGCGATGGGCAGGTGCATGACGGCCCCCGCCGAGGTCTTGCAGGTGGCGACCGTCACCTCGGCGGCGCGCCTGCTCGCGATGACGACGCCCGCCGCGCCGACGATCTCGGCCGAGCGGACGATGGCGCCGAAGTTGCCCGCATCGGTCACGTGGTCGAGCACGACGACGAGCGCCGGGCCGTCCCCGGCGCGCGCGATCACGTCGGCGAGCGCGGCGTACGGGAAGGTGCCGACCTCGAGCATGACGCCCTGGTGCGCCCCGTGGCTCGACCGGGCGTCGAGCTGGGCGCGCGGCACCCAGGAGATGGGGATGCCGGCCGCCTTGACGGACGCGACGAGCTCAGAGAGCGCCGCATCGCCCGCGCCGTCGGCAACGAGCGCTCGGCGCACGGGGAATCCCGTGCGCAGGACCTCGGCCGCGGCGCGGCGGCCCTCGATCATCAGGGGCGCGGGACGCGCGGGCGCGCCGTCGGCGTTCTGGGGCGCGCGGGCCGGGCGCCCGGTTGACCCGCCCGCCGCGGCCGGACGGGGTCGGTTGCGCTTGTGACCGCGCTTCTGGTTCTCTGCCACCTCTGCTCCTTGGTTGCGATACGCTTGCCTCAGCAGTATAGCGTTCGGCCCCCAAAGACCCCGGTGGTTCGCCCGTCTTATGCATCGTCGATGGGGTGATCGGGGCGCGGCACCTCGTGAATAATGAGAGCGCCGGTTGAAAGGACGTCCGGGAATGGGTAAGATCCATGGCAACAGTACCCCGCACGCGCCCGGAGACGGAGCGAACCAGGCGGGGTCGTCTTTTATTGAGATGAAACCGCCCCTGACCTTCGAGCGACAGATCGCCCTCATGCGAGAGCGTGGTCTGATCATAGAGGACGAGCCATCCGCGATCTCGAGGCTCGCCAACTCGAACTACTATCGTCTGCGTGGGTATTGGCTGACCTATGAGAGGGACGGTCGCTTTAT
>CAZLGF010000096.1:0-1966 GCA_964558955.1 uncultured Coriobacteriaceae bacterium | reverse complement strand
CCTGTCAGAGCGGCGCACCAACACCTGAGCAGCTAGGTTATTTGGGATAATCGCCATAGAACTCGCAGGTAAACAGCCTGCTTTCTTAACCTTTGCTTAAACGCAACGCGGGGTGGCGGCCGGTTCGCGCACGGTGGCACCACCGGGGTATGAGTACCGTATCGTTGACTGACGCCCACGAGGCGATCGCAGGCTGGTGGAGGGAGCGCTCATGAGCACGAAGACGCCGAGGTTCAATCCCGATGATTGCGCCGCGGAAACGCAGGCACTCGCCCTTTCGTCCGCCGATCCCGCGTGCACGCGCGTCGCGGCCACGAGGGTCCACGCGCCCCGTGCCCGCATCGCCTGCATGGCGGGACTCGCGTTCGCGCTGTGCCTCGGATCCAGCGCGGCGCTGACGCGCGCGGCCTGGGCGGACCACCATTCCGGTGGCACCGCGCACGGCGGCCAGTCCATGGGCGCGGCACCTGACGACGGCGGCGCGACAAGCGACGGCACGATGGGCGGCGGCGGAGCCGACACGCAGTCTTTCGACTACACGGGAGACTACAGCGGAACCGTCGACGCCGACGGCACCGAGGTGTCGGTCGACGGCGAGACCATCGACGCCGCCGCGGCCTCGCTCAACGCGGTCCTCGCGCAGAACAGCGGCGTCGCGGACATCGTGGGCGCGACCATCACCAAGTCGGGCGACGTCTCCGACGGAGACTCCTGCAACTTCTACGGGGTGAACTCCATCGTGCTCGCCGTGGGCGACGGGAGCACGGTGCGCATCGCGGACTCCTCCCTCAGCGCCACCTCCGAGGGCAGCAACGCGCTCTTCGCCACCGACGGGGCGATCATCTGGGCGAACAACACCACCATCGAGACGACGGCTGACAACTCGCGCGGGCTCGACGCCACCTATGGCGGAACGGTCATCGCCAATGAGATGACGATCGAGACCGCGGGCGACCACTGCGCCGGCGCCGCGAACGACCGCGGGGGCGGATACGTCTCGATCACCAACAGCGTCATCGACACGGCGGGATCGGGCTCCCCCATCCTCTACTCAACCGGCGCGGTCGAAGCCGACAACATCGTCGGCATCGCGACGGGCTCGCAGCTCGTCGGCATGGAGGGCCTGAACACCGTTCGCATCGCCAACTCGACGCTCGAGAGCACCATCACTGAGGCCACCGCCTCCGACCCTATCGCCAACGGCGTCATCATCTACCAGAGCACCTCGGGTGATGCCGACACCTCCACGGGCGAGCGGGCGCTCTTCGAGGTCCGCGACTCGAGCCTGACGAGCTGCATCCAATCGGGTTCGATGTTCTACCTCACCAACACGAGCGCCGACATCCTGCTGGTGCGCACCGACATCTCCTTTGACACCGACGCGGCGAACCTCATCACCGTCGAGGGCAACGACGCCAACAACTGGGGAACGTCCGGTTCGAACGGCGCGGACGTCACCCTGACCGCACGCGAGGAGACGCTGGCCGGCGACATCTCGGTCGACACCATCAGCTCGCTGACGCTGTACCTGCTTGATGGCTCAACCTACACCGGCGCCACGAGCATCACCGAGAACGCGGTCGCGAGCACGGTCGACGAGCCGCTCTCCATCGTCGTGGAGAGCGGGAGCTCCTGGGTGGTCACGGCCGACTCGACCGTCTCGAACCTCGCGGTCGAGGACGGCGCCTCCATCGTGGACGAGCAGGGGAACGCGGTCACGATCGTCGCGGGCGGCGAGACCGTGGTCGATGGCGACAGCGACCTGACTATCACGGTCGAGGGAACGTATGCGACCACGGTGGACACGTCGGGTGCGCTCGAGCTGAGCGAGGGGTCGATCGATCGCACAGAGTTTGACGATTACTTCGGCACGAGCACCACATTTGGCGCCAACGGCGATGCGACGACCGGCGCGCTGGGCGATACCACGTCAGATGACGACGCCGCGGCAGCGGACACGGCAGAC
>CAZLGF010000095.1:0-4453 GCA_964558955.1 uncultured Coriobacteriaceae bacterium | reverse complement strand
CCCCTCTCGGCGGAAGAATCGACAGAATGGCCCATTTTGAGCGCTGAAGAGGCGTCGAAATGGGCCGATTCGTCGATTCTTTGAGAAACGTCGCGCGGGCGATGCGCGCCGTGAGGTGGCGCGCCGCTCATGGCGCGCCACCCGGCCGTTACGCGGCCTCGAGCTGAGCCTTCGCCTCAGCCTCCTTCGCCGCCTGGCGATTCGACATCAGCACGAACGGGATCCAGATGAGCGTGCCCACGGCCAGGATGATGATCTGGACGACGGTGCCCTGCCAGCCATGGCCGATGAAGCCGTTGATCAGGATGGGAATACCGAACGGGACGTCAACGGTGTTGCACGGCAAGAAGCCGATGTTCGTGGCGAACAGCGCGATGGCCGCCTGAATGGGGGTGCAAAGCAGGAACGGGATCGCGAACGTGGGGTTGAGCACGAGCGGAATGCCGAAAACGACGGGCTCGGAGATGCCGCACAGGCCAGGGACGATGGCCAGCTTGGCAATGGCGCGATGGTCGTCGCGCTTGGACACCAAGAAGATGGCGAACACGAGGCACAGGGTGCCGCCCGCGCCGCCGAGCGTGAGGAACGCGTTCCAGAAGCCAGCGGTGAAGACCTGGTCGGGCACCTCACCCGCCGCAAGCGCCGCCGTGTTGGCAGCGATGGCCGCCGCGAACATCGGGTTGCGGATCGGGGTGATCATCAGGCCACCATGGATACCGAGCAGCCAGAACAGGTTCGACACGAGCACCATCGCGATGACGCCGACCGGCGTGTTGAACAGAACCTCGAGCGGCGCCTGGAGCACGTTGTAGATGAAGTCGTTCGCATAGGAGCCCGTGGCCATGTAGAAGAGCTGGCCGAAGACCGAGCTGACGATGAGCGTGATGAACACGGGGATCATGATGTTGAACGAGTTGGCGATTCCCGCGGGGACGCTCGCCGGCATCTTGATCTTGATCTGATCGATGGTCGTCAGCCAGATGAAGAACGAGCCGAACACGAGGGCGCACAGCATCGCGATGAACAGACCCTGCGCACCGAAAATGCCCGTATCCAGTGCGGAGACCGCGTCCTCGACGCCGTCGACCGTGACGGTCTCGGGAACGACCGACATGAACGACGCGACTGCGATGAGACCCGCCGCGTACACGTGCGCGCACTCCTTGTTGCGAGCCAGGTTCATAGCGATCAAGAACGCGATGGGAATCGACATGAAGGACATCGTGCAGAAGTTCAGCGCCGTGAACGCCGGCTCCAGGGCGGAAAGCTGCGGAATCCAGATGGCAAGACCCGTGCTCGTCGAGGAGATGAGCGTCTTGAGCAGCGTGCCCATCGAGCCGATGATGACAAACGGCATGAACGTCGTGAACGCGTCCTTGATGGCGGATAGATATTTGTTTTCGCCGACGACCTCGGCGACCGTTAGCATGGCATCTTCAAATTTCTCGCCAAACGAAGCCATTCCAACCTCCTTTGAAATAATCTGGTTCATAGGGCGCCGCGAGAACGGATGGCGCCCGATGTGCCGCGGCATCGCGAGAAGCCCTCGATGCCGCGGGCATGCGCACGGGAAGCCGTCTCTATCTGGTAAGCGGGGCGGCTTCCTCGCTCATGCGCGAGCCGCGTCGCTACTTGCCCGCCACGAGATCCTCAGCCTGCTTGAGCACGGCCGCGCCATCGCAGCGACCGTACGCAGCCGCGTCGATGACGCCGACGGGAGCGGCGTCGCCGACCGTCTTCGTCAGCTTGCGCTGCAGGTGACGAACCTGCGGGCCGAGCAGAAGCACGTCGAAATTGCCGATCTCGCCGGCAACCTGACCCTGCTCGACGGCCCAGATCTTGTAATCATCCTTGCCTTGGGCCTTCGCGGCCTCTTCCATCTTGCTCACGACCAGGGATGTGCTCATCCCCGCGCAGCACGCCAACATGATGTTCATGCGAACCCCTTTCCGCCGGTACTACCGGCATAGCGCCTCATCGTGTCCCGTGCGACACGATATGAACCCCGTTACTCCTCCACGCCCGCCTGGCGGCGATAGAGGTTGATGAAACGCTCGGCAAGATCGCTCACCACGATGGCCATCGTGAGATGGTCCTCCGCGTGGATGAGGATGATGTTCAGATCAACCGGATTGCCGTTAGCCTCAGCCTGCGTCATGGCAAATTGGAACTCATGAGAGGCATTCATCTCGGTGCGTGCCTCCTCAAGCAGCCGGTCCGCCTCATCGAAGTCCCCGTCGGCGGCGGCGTCGATCGCCATGAGCGCCGAGGACTTCGCGTTGCCGGCGTGCAGGATTATCTGCATCGCACCTTCGTACTTGGACTCGTCCATTGCTACTCCTTCCCTGATGATGCTCCGTACCGTTCCAACAGCTCCAGGAAGCTCGACCAATCCTGGTTTTCAACAAGGGTTTGAATCGCCTCGGTGCTTGTGACCAACCCGACGAAGCTTCGATAGAAGCGGTCAAGATCCTTGTTCTTGCTCCGGGAGATCGATATCAAGAAGACCGCGCGCACTTCCTGCTCGTTCCATGCGACCGGCTCATCGAGCACGCCGACGCACACGAACGTGTCATCGGTAACCGCCTTGAAGGGATGCGGGAGCGCCACCTGGTTGCCGAAGCTCGTCTGCGCCAAGCGTTCGCGCTTCTCCACGAGCTGCCGAAACGTCGCAGGCACCTCGCGCACCTGAGCGATGCGCTCGCACAGAAGGGCGATGACCTCTTCCTTCGTCGTCGCTTGCACATGAGGCACGAACAGATCGCGATCGAAGTAGCCGTGCAGGGCGTTGGTTGCGAGCGACCCTGTGAGCACGTCGCGCACCTCGCGAACGTCAGCGTCGTCCAGGAAGTAGTCGACCTGGCGAACGGGAACAGGAAGCTGGTGCTTGATGGGCACCGTTGTGAACACGTAATCGATATGGGAGAAGTCGACGCTCTCGACATGGCTCACATCGCAGAGCGTGATCTGGTCGACCCACTCGCCGAACTCCTTGCGGTAGCGCCACTCGAGGAGGCGGGCGCTGCCCTGCCCGCTCGCGCACACCACCAAGATGTTCTTCTTCGGCAGCTCAGACTCCCTGCGCTCGAGCGCGAGCGCGAAGGCGAGAGCGATGTAGCCGAGCTCATCATCTGAGAGCGCGCTGTCGTAGTGCTTCGCGAGGACCGTCGAGGCGTCGAGCGCGATGGAATACGCGAGGGCGTAGCGCTTTTTGATATCTGTCAGCAGCGGGTTTTCCAAGCGCATGTTGCAACGCAGGCGCACGGAGAGCGGCACGATGTGCCGCGCGAGATTCATGCGCAGCTCAAGATCGTCGCGGAAATCGAATCGATAGGCTTGCCACACGACCTCGAGCATCTCGGAGACGACGTTCCACACCTCGTCTGAGATGGTCAACCCCTCGGCATCGTCCGATGACGCGTAGACCGAGCGCTTGCCGGCGAGGTGAATGGCGATGTAACCGATCTCCTCGCGGGGAAACTCGATCCCAAGCGTCGAGCCGATGGCCTCTGCAACCTTCTCAGCGACCGCGTACTCATGCGGGTCGCACAGCTGCTCGACCTGAACGTCATCCATGGGCATGAAGCACTTCTCCTGGATGCGCCGGACGGCGACCGCGAGATGGACGATGAGGTTTTGATAGGAGGCCGAGTTCAGCTCGAAGCGCTCCTCGGCCAGAACCGTGTTGACGCACTGGGAGATCACGTCGAGAGACGCGCGGTGATCATCGCCCGCATCGTCAATCAGGGCGTCGAGCGTCACGCTCGCCATGCACAGGCGGCGCGCCATCTCGGGGCCGGTTACGCGAATGCCGTAATGGGGACGCCGCTCAAGCGCCAAGCCGAAGGACGCCAGCCTCTCCTCGACATGCCGCAGATCCTTCGAGATGGTGTTGCGCGATACGTAGAGAATCGAGGCGATGTCATCGATGGTGATCCAGTTGGTCCGCACGAGAAGATCTCTGAGCAGGTAGGTGACGCGCTCCTCGGGCGTGACGGGGACGGGCGCGGCGCGATCGCCATCGGCGGGGCTGATCAGCGCCCGGAATCCCTCCTCGTCCTCAATGTCCAGCCGATAGCCACCGTCGGCCTTGCAAATGCGCGCAACAGACTCGAGCGCGTCGTTGCAGCGATTGAGGTAGGTGCGGATCGTCCGCTCGCTCACGCCCAGGTGGGAAGCGAGCTCATGCTGAGGGACACCGGGATGCTCCCTGACGTACTCGATGACTCGTCGCTCCTGGCCACCAAGCACTCCCATCTCCCTTCCTTCCGCTCGAATAACCGCCGTCTCTCAATCTAGGGTCAGCAACACAGAAGTTCCACAACGCAAACTTCCAATGGCGCCGGAAATTACTGGTGTAATTGCTGGTCAACGTAGGTACGACCATCAAACGAACTCCCCTTCGGGAGGAGCCTCATGAGAAACGGCGGGCCCCTCTGCCGCAAAGGGTTGT
>CAZLGF010000094.1:0-4467 GCA_964558955.1 uncultured Coriobacteriaceae bacterium | reverse complement strand
CCCTACGCGCTTCGCGAAGCGGCCTCCTCAGCTGCGAGCGTGCCCGCGCGGCGACCGAACGTCATCGAGCGGCCCGCGGCGAGCCCCGTGAACAGGTTCGGATAGCTCACCGAGAAGAACCCGCCCGAGTCGTTCCCGACCATGTACAGGCCCTCGATCTGGTTGCCCTCGTCATCGATCGCGTGCATGTCCGTGTTGATGCGGACGCCGTCGAGCGTGCAGAGGAACCACGCCCCCGTGCGAATGCCGAAGTACGGCGGCTCGTTAAGCTCGATCAGGCGGTACGGCTCCTTGTTGTAGTCTTCGTCCTTTCCGTTCCGCGCGAACTCGTTGTAGCGCTCGAACGTCTCCGCCGTGGCCTCGACCGGCAGGTTGAGCTTCTCCGCGAGCTCCTCGATCGTGTCCGCCCGCTGCAGGTAGCCCGCTTCCTCGAGCGACTCGAGCATGCTCGGCATCGCATCGATCGACATGTTCGACGGCGCACCGTTGTCAAACGGATAGAGACGGCAGCATCCCACCTCGTTCATCTGCTCCACGTGCTCGGCGTAGTTGGAGTCGAAGATGTCCACGTAGGTGTGGTACGGCTGCATGTAGGCGGAATGCAGCATGTAATCATAGGGGCCGGACTCGTTGCAGAAGCGCTTGCCGTTGAGGTTAACCTTGAGGAACGGCTGCTCACCGAACCAGAACCAGCGGCCCTTGACGTCCGAGCCGGCCACCTCGTCGGGCTTGCAGGCGGCGCGGTTGAAGGTCACCGCCGCGCCGATGGGGTCGATCGCGGCGCCGCACCACAGGGCCGCCCGGATGCCGTCACCCGAGGGCGACCCGCCGACGGGCACGTTGATCTTGAGCCGGTTGTTCCAGGCCTGACGCGCCTCGACCATCTCGGTGTTGGCCGCGTAGCCGCCGGTCGCAAGGATCACGCCGCCCGTGGCGTTGACACGGATGAGGTTCTGTTCGCGGTCATCGCGGCAGATGACGCCCGTCACGCGGCCCAGATGGTTCTGCTCGCAGCACACGAGCGAGGTCTCGAAGCGGAACTGCGCGCCCTGCTCCTCGGCATAGTGCATGAGGTCGAGGCCGAAGTCGAGATCCTCGTCGTCGCTCAGCTTCTCGGGGCTGTGGCCCGTGGCCCAGGCGCGGTCGCGCGCGCCCGTGTTCTCGGTGCCGATCGATCCCTCATGCCACATGCGGAAGTCGCCGTTGCGCTCGCAGATCTCGGTGATCCAGTCGATCATCGAGCCCGACTCGTCGGCCCAGAGCTTGATGAGGTCGTAGTCCACGAAGCCGTTCGCGTAGCGCACGATGTCCTCGAGCGCCTCGGCCTTGTCGATCGCGAACTGCGGGAACTCCTCCTCGGTCTCCTTCTGGAGCGCGGAGTCGATGGCGCCCAGGTCCTCGCGGACGTTGCTCACGGTCTCCTGCTGGTCGATGCCGAGCACGGTGGCGCCGGCCTCGGCCGCCGCGATGATCGCGGGCAGGCCGCCGGTCCCGCAGCCCACCACCACGACGTCGACGTCGATGGTCTCGGTGATCTCATCCTCGTCATAGGTGGGGGCGTCGCCGAGCCACGAGGGCGCGGTGGCGCGCTGAGTCGTGGTGTTGACCTCGCTCGAACCCTCGACGACCTCGCCCTCGCCGCAGCCGCTCAGGCTCCCGGCCGCCACGGCGGCCACCGCGGCGATGCCCGCGGACGTGAAGAGCTTGCGGCGCGTGACCCCGCTCGCTTCGGCCTGCGCCCCGGATACGACGGACCCGCGGAGGTCCGTCCTCTTGATCTCGTTACTCACCGGTAGCCACCCACCCTTCCGGAAGCTCCAAGCTATGGCACTTGGCGCAGTAGAGCTGGTTCTGCCCATGGATCGAATGGCAGTCGCTGCAGGTGATCGAGGCGTCCTGGTGGCTCGCGTGCGGGTTGTACGACTCGTCGTTGCCCGCGAAGCCCCACGTGCTGTCGACCACGGACTCCCAGGTGTGGCAGCCGTCGCGCAGGCAGAACTCCGCGGTGAGCATGGTCTCGTCCTTGACGAGCATCGCGTCCTCGTCGACCTGGTAGCTATCGGTCACCCAGTGCGCGAACTCGCCGATCTGCCGCACGGTCGAGCTGTCGTGGCACGACAGGCAGGTCAGGTCGGCGTCAGCGTGCACCGTGACGCCGAGCCCCGCGTCATCCGAGTAGTAGCCGTCCACGTAGGCGGCGAGCGGGCTGTGGCAGAGCGCGCTGCAGAAGCTCGGATCCTCGCTCCAGGTCCACAGGCTCACACCCGCGACGGCCGCGACGGCCACCGCGATGACGGCAACGGTGAGCTTGGTGTTCTTGGTGAGCCTTCGACGCGGGCTCCTCTTCGGCCCGCCTCCACCCCCGTCGGACGCCGCACTCTTCGGCGCCGAGTCGGCGCGTTCCGCGACGCCGGGGCGCTCAGGCGATGTATCAGGCATCGCTCCCCCTCTCCCTCGACAGCACAGGGAAGACCGCCGGCATGAGGCCGCCCTTCCCTCCGGTTGTGTCGCGGCGCCCAGGCGCGCCGCGCGGCGCAGCTCCGTAATCAAAGCACGGCGCGCGCACGCATCGAGTATACGACAACGAAGGGGTCACCTATAAGAGGGGACAGGGAGGATCCGCGAGCGGAGAGACGCCTGGTTGCGGCATGTACGAGCTGGGGCGCGGTGCCGGAACCTGCGTCGCGCAGACCCGCGCCGTACATGGGTTAGGGGCGCGGGGTCGGAAGCCGCGTCGCGCGGGCCCGCGCCGCGCGGCCGTGCGGGCCGCCTCGCTACTCGATGGTCACGCGGGCGCGCAGGGGGCGATCGCGGCGGAGCGTGCCCATGATGTGGCGCGGTACCGCGTGCAGGGCGCAGTGCCCGATGGTCGCGCTCGCGGCATCCTTGGCCTCCCGTGAGCCATTGAGCATGGCGTAGGAGTGCTTGAAGCGGCTGAGCATCGCGATGTCGTTGCCGCCGTCGCCGTAGACCGCGCACTCGTCCTCGGAGATGCCGTAGTGCCGCGCGAGCCAGGCCACGCCGGCGCCCTTGTTGGCGTCGCGGTCGGAGATCTCGAACATCCGCGCATCGAACGGCGCGTTCACGAGCGTGTCGGCGTGTTCGTCAAGGTAGGCCGTGAGCTCGCGCCGCAGGCCCTCATCGGCGACGCGGCAATTGACCTTGCATACGTGCAGGGCGAGGATGTCAGCCGTGGACTGGTCAAAGTGCATGTCATCGAAGGGCAGCGGCCCCCGCATGCCGCGCATGATCATGCGGCGGATCACGTGGTCGTTCTTGAAGCCGGCGTCGTGCTGCTCACGCGTGCCGCGAATGAACATGCCCTCGGGCGTGGCGCAGTCAAAGGCGATCGTGGGGAAGGTGACGAGCAGGTCCTCGAGCGCCGCGGGATCGATCGGGAAGGTCTTGAGCAGCTGGCCGTTGCGGTCGCGCACGATGGTGCCGTTGGAGCCGAGCATGTCGACCGACAGGCCCCCGAAACCGTGGTCGTTCGTGGTCTGCATCGCGCGGCCCGTGGCGATGGCGATGTGCGCGCCGGCGTCGACGACCGCCTGCACGCAGGACAGAATCGTCTCATCGGTGTTGTGAAAGAAATTGAGCAGCGTGCCATCAAGGTCGCACGCGAAGAGCTTGATCATAGAGGGTGAACCATCTCCTTGGTTGTGATGAGGTGAGAGCCTAGCCGAGCGCCACGTCGAGCACCATCATGATCACGAAGCCCGCGATGACGCCGAGCGTTCCCACATTGGAGTGCTCCCCCAGATGAGCCTCGGGGATAAGCTCCTCGACGACGACGTAGATCATGGCGCCGGCGGCAAACGCCAGCAGCCACGGCATGAATGGCGCGATCCAGCCGCTCGCCAGCACTACGAGGATACCAAAGATGGGCTCGACGATCCCCGACAGACTGCCAGCCACGAACGCCTTGACGCGCGAGCAACCCTCGCGCCGCAGCGGCAGCGCGATCGCGGCGCCCTCGGGAACGTTCTGGAGCCCGATGCCGATGGCGAGCGCGAACGCCATACCCTCATACGCCTGGCCTGCCGCCCCCGCCGTCTGCGACGCCATCGCGAAGAGCAGCCCCACGCTCATGCCCTCGGGGATGTTGTGGAGCGTGACCGCCGAGACGAGGAGCGTCGTGCGCTTCCAGCTCGTCTTGATGCCCTCGAGCTCATCGCTTCCCGCGTGAAGGTGCGGCAGGAGCGTGTCGAGCGCGATGAGGAAGGCCACGCCGAGCAGAAAGCCGCCCGCCGCGGGAACCCATCCGATCTGGCCCATCGCTTCGGCCTGCTCGATCGCTGGGTTGAGCAGCGACCACACCGCCGCCGCGATCATCACACCCGCAGCGAACCCCAAGACGATGCGGTGCGCGAGGGAACCGCTCCCAGCGTTCGGGCCGGTGAAGAGCACCGCCGCCGCGCCCACGGTGGTCATGAGCCAGGTGAACCCGCAGCCAAGCGCCGCCCA
>CAZLGF010000093.1:0-4742 GCA_964558955.1 uncultured Coriobacteriaceae bacterium | reverse complement strand
CTGCTGTCGCTCGGCCTCTCGCAGACCTACCTGCGCACCATCACCAACCAGCTCAGCGCGGTGATGAACCATGCCGTGCGGTTCTACCATCTCCCCTCGAACCCCGTTCTCGCCGCCGGCAAGATCGGGTCCGCCCGCCCCGAGCATGAGATGAAGGTGTGGACCCGCGAGGAGTACGCACGGTTCGTCGAGACCGTCGCCGACAAGCCCGAGGTGTACCACGCCTTCGAGGTGCTTTACTGGACCGGGCTTCGGGTCGGCGAGCTGCTTGCGCTCACGCCCGCCGACATCGACCTCGACGGCTCCATCATCCACGTCCGCCATTCCTATCAGCGCATCGGCGGCGAGGACGTAGTGACCCCGCCGAAGACCAAGAGGAGCATCCGCGACGTCCTCATGCCGCGATTCCTGCGCGACGAAATCGAGGACTACCTCGCGACCCGCCCCGAGCTTGGACGGGACGACCGCATCTTTGGCTTCACCAAGCACAAGCTGGCGCATGAGCTGAGCCGTGGTAGCGAGGCGGCTGGGGTGCCGCGGATTCGCGTTCACGACTTAAGGCACTCCCATGCATCGCTCCTCATCGAGCTTGGAATCTCCCCGCTGGCGATCGCCGACCGTCTCGGCCACGAGAGCATCGAGGTCACCCAGACCTACTCGCACCTGTTCCCGTCCGCCCAGCAGGGGCTCGCCGCCGCCCTCGACGACGAGGGAGGGAAGCGTGAGCGCTAAGGAGCTCGATGCCAAGGGGCGCTGGCGCAGCAAGACCGTCGCGTTCCGCATGTCTCCCGAGGAGGCCCGTCTGCTCGACCAGAGGGTCGCCATGAGCGGCCTCACCAAGCAGGCATTCATCGCCGCCGCCCTCATCGACCCGCCCGTGACCGTCCATGCGACCGTGCGCATGCGCAAGAGCATGCAGGAGCAGCTTGCGCCGCTCTGCGCCGAGCTTCGCCGCATCCGCCGCGCGGGCGACATGCCCGACGAGCTGGTCGAGTCGGTCGAGGCCATCGCGGAGTTCGTGGGCGCGTTCGATGTCATGGACTCCCCGGTCGATTCCGACGATGCGGCGATCCTTTGCCTCTCCCGGGTTGAGGAGAAACGATATGGCTGAGACGACCCATGCGACGCGCCCCGATGACTTGGACAACGCCGTCTGGACCCGTGCGCCCGCGTTCCTGAACTGTCTCGCGCGGCGCGCGGGCGGCAGGAGCGGCAACAGCGGATACCCCGGCCTGACCCCCATGGAGAAGGACGCTCTCGCCGTCGTCTGGACGTTTTGCCGCCGCGACCATGGATGGGGCCTGTTCTACATGTCGGAGGAAACGCTCGGCGACCATCTCGGCATGGCCGGTGAGAACCGCCGCCAGAGCGCTGGCAGGCTCCTCAAGTCCCTGGTGGGTAAGGGGCTGCTCGTGCGCGGTGTGAAGGTTGGGGGCGGGCAGTTCTCATACACCGTGAACGTGGAGGGCGTGTTGTCCATGCTTCTGCGCCTTGGCTGGCGCTTGGAGCCGGTCGGCGAGAGCCTTCGCCACGTCTACGACCCGGAGGGGGCCGGACGCGTCCTCGGCATGATGTCCGCGCAGCCGATGCTCGGCGCGCTGGCCGCGATGCGCCTCTACGCTGACAAGGCTCTCCAGCCGGACAGCCCTCAGGATGAGCATCGCGATGCTCTCCCAGACGAGCATCCCGACGCTCCCGTCCCCGAGCGTTCCGATGCTCCCCCTGTTGAGCATCCCAATGCTCATGAACCCGAGCGTCCCAATGCTCGCGAAAGGAGCTTGAGTGAAGAAACTGAAAGCATCGAGCAAGAGGAGCAGGGGAAACCCGGCACGCCCCCGACGCTGGATGAGGTCAGGTCGTTCGTCACCGAAAGCGGCATCACGGCGACGGACCCAGACCGCTTCTGGAGCTACTACGACGCCCGCGGCTGGCGCACGGCACGGGGAAATCCAATCGGCAACTGGCGACAGAAGTTCAGGCAGTGGGCGGCCGAGGACGGGCTGGGCGGCCGCTCGACCGGCACCGCCTGGGCTGACGCCGCACACCATTCGCAGGATGGGATCCCGGCGCAGTCAAAGGCGCACGCCCCGTCCATCGAGGAGGTCATGGAGCGGCACCACGTCAGTCGCGAGCAGGCCGTGCAGCTTATCTCCCGAGGCCTAGTTTGAGACAGGCGGCGACGCCGCATCCAAAAACGAGCAGCCATTGCACGAACGAATCAGGAGGGAAACCATGGAAGACGAGATGTCTGGCAATGTCGCCGAGCCGGCGAACGAAATCGTCCACTACGCCGGAGACCATCGGGATGAGCAGGGACTCGTGGTCTGCGGCAACTGCGGGGAGCACAGGCAGAAAATCATGCCCGCCTGCTTCTCCGGAAACCCGCCGCACGTCATCAACGTTCCGTGCGAGTGCGAGCGGGCATATGACAACGGCTGCCGCGTGAAGCGAGCAAGGGACGAGTGCTTTCCGTGCGGTGGCTTCTATCGCGACGCTACGTTCGAGACGGACGACAAGGAGAACACGGATAGGTCTCGCGCCTGCGAGCGTTTCGCGGACATCTTCACCCCCTCGATCGGCGCCGGCCTGCTGCTCTGGGGCGGAGCGGGCTCGGGCAAGACCTTCACCGCCGCCTGCATCGCCAACCGCGTCATAGAGCGCGGCTTCTCCGCGCTCATGGTTGACATCGGCTACGTCGTGAGCCTTATGGAGTCCTCCTTCGAACACCGTCGCAGCAACCTCGACCGCATCCTCGGGTACGACCTGCTCGTCATCGACGACCTCGGGGCGCAACGCACCACGGGGTACATGATGGAGCACGTCTACAACGTGGTCAACGGACGCTACAACTCGGGCAAGCCGATGGTGGTGACCACGAATATCCACTGGCGCACGATGAGCGAGGCCGACGAATCAAGCCCTTGGTACCGCGTGTTCGACCGCATCATCGAACGCTGCTACCCCATCGAGTTCGACAACGCGAGCAAGCGACGCCAGAAGGCGCTCGACGCCCAGCTCGCACTTGAAGACAAGCTCGGCATCGCCAAGGCGGGCGACTAGCGCGCGCCGTCTCCCCTCGGCCTTCCCCGCTCGAAAGGCACCGCGTCTCGAGCGGGTGAGGACTCCGAGCGGGATGCGCGCGAAGCCGGTCTCAGGGCGGCGGGGACGCCCGAGGCGTACCGGCAGCGCAGCTCGTCCGCGTCCCTGATGCGCGCAGAGACCCGCGCCCTCACCTCGCGATCCCGCCGCAGCTCCTCGGGAATGGCCCCGTTGAACTCGCGGAACCTCTCGAACGGCGCTCCCTCGTGCTCCTTGCAGTAGGCCCGGTACCGCCTGAAGGCGCTCTCGAGGCGCCCCAGGAACTCCCGCTTCCTGGCCTCGTAGCCCTCGGTGCCGACGGCGACGAGGCGCGGGGGCTCCTCGCCCCAGCTCCGCTCGCGCCGGGCCCGGGGCGCGTCCCCGAGCCGCGCCAGGGAGGACGCTCGCCCGAGCTCATCGGAGATCTCGACGAGGCCGTCGTCGACGGGCGCGCGCCGGGCGCGGGCGGGCGCGGGCGCTTCCGCCGCGGCGTCGCGGACGGCGCGCGCGAACTCCGGCCAGCGCGCCTCCATGGCGGAGAGGACGGCTCCGAGCGCGGCGTCGGTGAGCCCCCTGATGGCCCCCGCGACCCTGCGAGCGATCCTCCGGGCCCTTGGGGCGCCCTCGTCCCCCGAGAGCGCCATGGAGGCCGACCGGCTCTCCCCGACGAGGGAGGCGAGCGAGTAGCCGCCCCCGGCGCCCCGTGAGCGCGCGTCGTCGTCATGGTCGCGCTCCATGGCCTCGTACCAGAGCAGGGCCTCCTCCGAGAGGCTCTCCTCGACCCACGCGTCCGCCCATTCCTCCGCCTCCGCCCGCGCCGCGGCCATCAGCTCCGCCGCGCGCTCGACGGAGCGCGCCGCCTCGTTCAGCTCCCTGCGGCGGCGGTTCTCCATGGCGACGCCTGTGACCGGCTCGTACTCGCGCCCCTCTCCCTCGCAGCGTCGTCGCTCGCGCCCCTCCTCGCCGCGCGCCCTGCCGCCCTCGTGGAGCTGGGGGAGCTCGTCCCGTCCCTGCTCCTCGTAGCTGCGCGGGTCCACGTACACGCGATCCGGGCGCGGCGTCCGCGCCCTCTCGTAGTGGAGCTCGAGCGCCTCGTTCGTCCTGGCCGCTATGTCATCGCGCCACTCGCGGGCCTTCCCGGCGTCGTTCCAGTCCCCGTTGAGGTAGCGCGTGCGCTGCACCGGCGTCTTGGAGTGACGCGCGCACCCCTCCCATCCCTCGGCCTCGCTGGGCGTGAGCTCCCGCCACGCGTCCCCCTTGCGATATCGATAGACCTTCTCGAACCCATCGCCCCTGAGCCCGCGGAGCTCCGAGGCGGTCGCCATGCGCTCCTCCCCCGTCTCGGGGTTGCGCGCGAGATACTCGTTCACGCTCTTCGGGAGAAAGCCCCTCTCGTCGCAGCGGCGCAGGGGCTCCTGCATGTGGAGATGCGCGTTCCCCCCGTCGACGCCGCGGTGAACGACGGCATCGACCACGTGCCCCTCGGCGACGCGGTCCGCGACGATGGAGCGGGCGAGGTCTATCAGCTCGTCTTCGTCGAGAACGTCGGGGAGGGAGAAGTCGGCTCGCCTGCACAGCTGCGCATCAGCCCTCCTCTCGACGCGCTCGACCTCGTTCCAGAGCACCGCGCGGTCGGCCCACGCCGCAGGCGCGCCCTCGGGCAG
>CAZLGF010000092.1:1458-4743 GCA_964558955.1 uncultured Coriobacteriaceae bacterium | reverse complement strand
GAGCGGCTCGCGGCGATCCGCATCGACTCCGGCGACCTCGCCAAGCTCTCGGCTTACGTCCGCGGGCGCTTCGACGAGGAGGGGCTCGACTACGTCAAGATCTCGGTCTCGAACGACCTCGACGAGTACACCATCCAGTCGCTGATCGACCAAGGGGCGCCGATCGACTCCTTCGGCGTGGGAACCAAGCTCGCAACCTGCTACGACCAGCCGGCGCTCGGCGGGGTCTACAAGCTCTGCGCGCGGCGGAAGTCGGGCGAAGGGGCGTGGAAGCCGGTGATGAAGCTCTCCGAGCAGCCCTACAAGCGCACCATCCCCGGCGTGCAGCAGGTGCGCCGCTATCTGGACGAGAGCGGCAGCCCCGTGTGCGACATGATCTATGACGAGGCTTACCTCGAAGGCGACGGCTCGACGCTCGTCGCGGTGAACGACGCCGCGCTCGTGACCTCCGTGGCCCACATGGACTACCGCGAGCTTCTCGAGCCCGTCGTGCGCGACGGCCACGCGGTGGCTCCGCGCGAGAAGCTCGAGGTCGCGCGCGCCCGCTGCTCGGCGGCGCTCGCCGCGCTCGACGCCCCGTACAAGCGCTTCCTCTACCCGCAGACGTTCGTGGTGGGCATGGAGGCGGGCCTGGCTCGCGTGCGCGACGAGCTCGTTCGCGAGCGCATGGCCCTCTCCGGCTCCGCGCTGCCGTGGAAAGCGACCGCGCGCCGGTAGCGCCTTGATGAGGAGGCCCGCATGATCGCGTCCCCCGCGCCCGCGCAGACCCTCGTGGTGAAGATCGGCTCTTCGACGCTCGTCACCCCGGATGGCGTCATCGACCGCGCCTTCATCGCCAACCTGGCCCGTCAGGCGGCCGAGCTCCGCGCCCGCGGATGGCGTCTCGTGGTGGTGAGCTCGGGCGCCGTCGCATGCGGGGTGCCGGTGCTCGGGTTCGAGCGCCGTCCGCTCGACATGCCGAGTCTGCAGGCCTGCGCCTCGGTGGGACAGTGCGTGCTCTCGGCGGCCTATGACGAGGAGTTTCGCGCGGCGGGGCTTTTGACCTCGCTCGTGCTGGTCACGCGTCACGACACCGCGCAGCGCTCCTCGTACCTGCACGCGCGCGACGCGCTCACCCGGCTCGTCGCGCTCGGCGTGGTGCCCGTGGTGAACGAGAACGACACGGTCTCGGTCGACGAGATCCGCTTCGGCGACAACGACACGCTGGCGGCGCTCGTTTCATGCCTCGTCTCGGCCGACCTCTGCGTGACCCTGTCGGACATCGACGGCCTGTACACGGCGAACCCCGCGCTCGACGCCTCCGCGCGCCTCATCCCGCGGGTGGAGCGCATCGATGCCGCCATCATCGCCGCGGCCGGCGACTCGTCCACCGCGGTGGGTACCGGCGGCATGATCACCAAGGTGCGCGCGTCGCGCATTCTCATGACGGCGGGCATTCCGAGCGTCATCTGCAGCGGCAAGGAGCCCGACGCGCTCGTTCGTCTCGCGGCGGGCGAGGCGGTGGGCACGCGCTTCGAGCCGCCGGCCGACCGGCTCGACATCGCGCCCCGCAAGCTCTGGATCGCGCTCGGGGACGCGGCGCACGGTAGCGTGACGGTTGATGACGGCGCGGTTCGGGCGCTCAGGGAGCGCGGATCGTCGCTTTTGCCCGTCGGCATCACGGCGGTCACGGGGCGCTTCGAGGCGGGTGAGGTGCTCGACGTGCGCGACGCGTCCGGCTTCGTCTTCGCGCGCGGCATCGCCGAGGCGAGCTCGGACGAGGTGGCGCTCGCTGCCGGGAGGCACCAGGATGAGATCGCCGCGAACCGCCTGCTCGCCGGCCTCGCGGGCAAGCCGGCCGTGCATCGCGACAACCTCATCGTTTTCGCCTGATAACGACTCCGCCGTGGCCACCCGCGCGTGATCGCGGCTCAGGTACCATGGGAGAGACGCGTTCGAGCGACGAGAGGATGGTGCGTGCGATGCGCGAAACGACTCAGATCACCGATATGCATGCCTACGTCGAAGGACTCGCCCGCGCGGCGAAGGAGGCCTCCGTGGCGCTCGGACGGGCATCCGACGCTGCGCGCTGCGCGACCGTGCGCGCGATGGCCGCGGCTCTGCGCGCCCGCACCGACGACATCCTGGCGGCGAACGAGCAGGACATGGACGACGCGCGCGCAGCCGGCACGTCCGCGGGCCTGCTCGACCGGCTCCTGCTCACGCCCGAGCGCGTCGAGGACATGGCGGCCGGGCTCGAGGCTCTCTGCGACCTGCCCGACCCCGTGGGGCGCGTGCTCGAGCGGAGCACCATCAGCGAGGGGCTCGAGCTCTCCCGGGTGAGCGTGCCGCTCGGCCTCGTGGCCATGGTCTACGAGGCGCGTCCCAACGTGACCTCGGACGCCGCGGGCATCTGCGTGCGCACCGGCAACGCCTGCATCCTGCGCGGCGGATCGATCGCCCAGCGCTCGTGCGTGGCGATCGCCCACGTCCTCGCCGACGCCGTCGAGGCGCAGGGGTTCCCGCGCGCCGCGGTGACCATCATCGAGACCACGGATCGAGCCGCGACGGGCGAGCTCATGGCCATGCGCGGCCTTGTCGACGTGCTCATTCCGCGCGGCGGCGCAGGTCTCATCAACCGCTGCGTGCGCGAGTCGCAGGTTCCCGTGATCGAGACGGGCACGGGCAACTGTCATGTCTACGTGCACGCCTCGGCCGACGTCGCCAAGGCGCGCCCGATCGTGATGAACGCCAAGACCCAGCGCGTGGGCGTGTGCAACGCGGCCGAGTCGCTGCTCGTCGACGAAGCGATCGCGCCGTCCTTCCTACCCGAGATGCTCACCGAGCTCGTGCGCGCCGGCGTGCTCATCCACGGCGACGCCGTCGCGCGCGCGGCCGCGACGGCGGCGGGGGAGGAGGTGCTCGCCCGGTTCGTCGACGCGACCGAGGAGGACTGGGGTCGCGAGTACCTTGCGCTCGAGATCGCCGTCAAGGTGGTGAGCGGCATCGATGAGGCGATCGCCCACATCAACCGCTATGGCACCCATCACTCCGAGGCCATCGTGGCCGAGGACGAGGGCGCCTGCGAGCGCTTCCTTGCCGAGGTCGACGCGGCGGCGGTCTATGCCAACGCGAGCACGCGCTTCACGGATGGCGGCGAGTTCGGGCTGGGGGCCGAGATCGGCATCTCCACGCAGAAGCTCCACGCGCGCGGGCCGTTCGCGGCCGACGCGCTGACCACCTACAAGTACCTCGTCCGCGGTACCGGCCAGGTGCGCCCGTAGCTCTTGCGGCGCATGCGGCCGC
>CAZLGF010000092.1:0-1358 GCA_964558955.1 uncultured Coriobacteriaceae bacterium | reverse complement strand
GCGATGAAGGGACGGATCACATGAACCACGCAGCATGGCGGATGGGCTTTCACATCATGCCGGCCATAGGCTGGCTGAACGACCCGAACGGGCTCTGCCAGTTTCGCGGCGTCTACCACGTCTTTCATCAGGCCAGCCCCGCCTGGCCCGACCCGGATGCGCCGCGCGGCTGGGGGCACCTCACGAGCACCGACCTGGTGCGGTGGGAGCAGCACGGCATGGCGATCGAGCCGGACACGCCCGCTGACGCCTCGGGCTCGTATTCGGGGTCGGCCGTGGTGGTGCCGGGAGAGGCCGCGGACGGTGGCGACGCGCTGCGCCTCTACTTCACGGGAAACGTCCTTGAGCCGGGCGATCACGACTACGTTTTGAGCGGCCGGCAGGCGAACGAGATCCTGGTCACGAGCGACGACGGCTTCGCGCTCTCGCCCAAGCGGGTGCTCCTGCGCTCGAGCGACTATCCCGCCATCTGCTCGTGCCACGTGCGCGACCCGCGCGTCTGGCGGCAGGATGGCGCCTGGTGGATGCTGCTCGGCGCGCGGGATCGCGCGAGCACGGGGATGGCGCTCATCTATCGCTCGACGGACGGGCTCGCATGGACCCACCATGCGACGGTGCACTCTGAGGAGTGCTTCGGCTACATGTGGGAATGCCCGGACCATGTGGTTCTCGACGGCCATGAGTACCTGGCATTCTGCCCGCAGGGCATGGAGGGGTACCCGTGGGCCAACGGCATCCGTGACCAGGCGGGCTACATCCCGCTCGACGAGGGGGAGCGCTTGGTCGACGTCACGTCGGTGCGCGCGGATCGTTTTGAGCGGTGGGACAAGGGCTTTGATTTCTACGCGCCCCAGACCTTCACCGATGACGTCGGCCGCGTGATTCTGATCGGGTGGATGGGGCTGCCCGAGCCACCCTTTGGAAGCGCCCCGGAGGGCCTTGCGTGGTGTCACTGCCTCACGGTTCCGCGCCTGCTTGGCCGCGACGCCGACGGCCGCATCACCCAGCGTCCCGTGCCCGAGCTCGAGCAGCTCCGGGATGCCGAGGTCGCGCTCGAGGCGGCGCGCACGGCGCCGGACGCGCCCCCGACGCGTTGCGCGTCGCTGGACGAGCACCGCTTCGATCTCGTGCTCGAGGGGATCGAGGGCGCGGGCGCCGTCGAGCTTGACGGCGGGGCCGTTCGGATCTCGTGGGGTGACGGCTCGCTCACGCTCGCGTTCACGTCCGATCTGCCGGGCTCCGCGGTCGTGGCCTCCGGGCGTACCGTCCGGACGTGCACGGTGGGCGCGGTGGGGGATCTCCGCGTGCTCGTGGACAGCTCGGCGATTGAGATCTTCGCCCACGGCGGACGCGAGGTG
>CAZLGF010000091.1:0-4856 GCA_964558955.1 uncultured Coriobacteriaceae bacterium | reverse complement strand
CCCCCGTCGTGGTCAAGGACGTGATCGATGCGCTCGCCGCCGGCCGCATCGGCCGTGCCCTGGCGCTCATGGCTGCATCCGTGCAGGCGGCGTCGCCCTCCGCCTTCGGCGCGGAGGGTCGCGCGGCGCAGCTCAACGAGCTCGCGGCCTTGGCGTCCGCCCGCGCGTTTCTCGACGAGGCGCGCGCTCTCGGCGTGGACGAGCGCGCGGCCGCCCTCGTGCTGGCCGCCTGCCCGGTGAGCGTCGCGCTCGCGGCTGCCCCCGCCGCGGACGAGTGTGGACCCGTGTCCCCGCCCACCCCTGACGTCGTGTTCCTCAGCGCGGACGCGCTCGCCGAGACCGCGCCCGCGACGTATGCGGCCGCGGCGCTCGTCGACGTCGATGCCACCTCCTATCCGCTCCGCGTTCGCGAGAACGCGGATGAGCTGATCGCCGCGCGCCTCGGCTGCGCGCGCCTGACGGCCTCGCCGGCGTCTCTTCAGCGCATGCGGTTTCGCCGCGCGCTCGCGGCCGGACGGCTGGGCGCGCTCGCGCATGTGGCGCGCGATCGCCAGGGGGATGAGCGCTACCTGGCGCTCGCCGCGAGCGAGCTCATGGACCGGGCGCGCGCCCGGGGCGCCCTGCGCGCGCTCACCGGCCTGCCTTCCGAGGGCGCGCTGCTCGCCAACCTCGATGTCGCTGGCGGTGTCCGCGCCCAGGCGCGCACCGTCACCTGCGCGGGCGCCCACACCGTGCCTCCGCACCTCACGCGCTTCCTGCTGCTTCCCGAGCGCAGCGTCGGCGACCGCGTCGTCCCCCGCACGCTCTCGGCATCGCAGATCGAGGCGTACCTCTCCTGCCCCTTTGCCTGGCTCGTGCGCAACCGCGCGTCCACGCGCCGCCTCGACACGGGCTTCACGCCCATCGAGATGGGCAACTTCGTCCACGACGTCATGCAGCGCTTCCACGAGCTCCTGCTCGAGGAGGGCGCGGCGCGACCCGTGCCCGAGAACCTCGGGGCCTGTCACGCGCTGATGGACCAGGCCTTCGACGAGATGCGCGCCGACCATGCGGCCGGCCGCTACACGCATGGCTCCCGCGCGCGCGGCGAGCGCCCCCGCGCCCTGCGCGCACCGCTCGTCGCCCTCGACGAGATCGAGCGCGATCGCATCGAGGCCATGCGGCCGAAGCTCCATGAGGTCGTCGCCCACGAGGCCGACATGCTCTCGATCTACGTGCCGGCGCGCTTCGAGTACGCGTTCGACAAGGAGGGCGTGACCTACGCGGGCCGGCCGCTCGGCGGGCGCATCGATCGCATCGACGTGGCGCCGGCGGCGGGCGCGGGCGAGCGCTTCGTGGTCATCGACTACAAGAACCGCTCGAGCGTCGCGGACCTCGCCTGCCCTGACCCCACCATGGCGCTCGCGGAGGGGGAGGAGCTCGACGAGGCGTGGCTGCCCGGACGCATGTCAGACCATGCGCCCAAGGTCCAGACGCTGATCTACGCGACGGCCTACGCGCGTCTCGCGGGAGGCTCTCCCCAGGGCGCGGTGTACTTCGGCACGCGCGGGCCCCAGGTCGCGGGCGCGGTGGACGACGCGCTCGTCTCGTGCGAGCCGCCCGCCTTCCCGCATGACGCCCGCACGGTCAGCGGGTTTCCCGGTACGCGCCCGCCGCGCTCGCGCACGTACACGCACGACGGCACGCTGGGCTTCCCCGAGTTGCTCGAGCGCGTCGAGCACGCGATCGCGCTTGAGCTCGATGCGCTCGAGCGCGGGGCCGTCGCCCCCACCCCCGCCGCCGACTCCTGCGCGTACTGCCCGCTCATCATGTGCGAAAGGAGGCGCTGATGCCCCCGGTGGTCCTCGAGGAGAAGCAGCGGCGCATCGTGCGCACGCTCACCGGCCCGCTCTTCGTGTCGGCGGGCGCCGGCTCGGGCAAGACCTTCACCCTCACGCAGCGCGTGCTCTACGCGCTCACCCCGGGCTCCAAGCCGCGCGAGCTCTGGGCCGACCCCGCGGTGCCGGAGCCCTTCCTCGAGAGCATCGACCAGGTGCTCGCGATCACCTTCACCGATAAGGCGGCGCAGGAGCTCAAGGAGCGCATCCGCGCGGGACTCATCGCGTCCGGCATGCCCGCCGAGGCCGAGCGGGTCGACGGCGCCTGGATCTCGACGATCCACGGTATGTGCTCGCGAATCATCCGAGCGCACGCGCTCGACGTGGGTGTCGATCCCGCCTTCGAGATCGCGAAGAACCCTGCCGATCTGAGGCGTCGCGCCGTCGAGCACGTGGTGCGCCGCGTGGCCGCCCAGGACGCGCGGGGGGAGGGCGCGTTCGACGCGCTTCTGCACGCCTTCGACCTCGAGGGCTCAGGCGGCCCCACACGCGGCGCGCGGGACCTCCTGTCGATCCTCGATACCATCTTGGCGCGCGCCGCGGCGACCGTGGGCGGCCTCGATGCCTTCGAGCAGGTGCGGCCGCGCCCCTCGCACATCGACCTCTTCGAGAGCTACCACGCCATCGCCGACGCCCCGTCCTTCGCGAACGCCTCCGCCGCCCGCGCGGCGCTCACCGCGATCGAGACGTACCTTGCCTCGCCCCGCACCCTCGACGATCTGCGGGTCTGCTTCGCCGCGTGTCCCAAACTTTCGAAGAGCGCCAAGGGCATGGGCAAGGACGAGAAGAGCCTCGTGGAGGAGGTCAACGCCGCGCGCATCGGTTTCTTCGCCGAGGCGTACCTGGCGTGCCGCGCCGACGCGCTCGATGAGCTCATGCCGCTCGCGCGCGCGGTGCGCGACGAGTACGACCGCCTCAAGCGCGCGCAGGCGCAGCTCGACAACGACGACCTGCTCACGATCGCCTACGACGCCCTCGAGCGCGACCCCCGGGTGCGCGCCGAGTTCGCCGGGCGGTTCAAGATGGTCATGGTCGATGAGTTCCAGGACACGGCCCGCCAGCAGGTGGAGCTCGTGCGGCTCCTCTGCAGCCCCGACGGGCGCGAGCTGTGCACGGTCGGCGACGCGCAGCAGTCGATCTACCGCTTCCGCGGCGCGGACGTGTCGGTCTTCCGCACCACGAAGGACGAGGTCGAGGCCGAGGCCGGGGGCACCGTGTGCGACCTCGACGTGAACTACCGCAGCCACGCGGACATCCTCGCGTTCGCCGATCAGATCTTCGGCGGCGCGGGCAACCGGCTCGGCCGCGACTTCCTGCATCTCACGTCGTGCGGCGAGGACGCGCGCCGCGGCGCCCGCGCGCTCACGCGCCCCGAGACCGCGCGCCGTCAGGCCGTGCTCGTGGCGGGCGGGAACGCGGACGAGCGCGCTCGCGCCGAGGCTTCGGCGATTGCCGCGCGCTTGGCGCGCCTGCGCGATGAGGAGGGCTTCGCCCCAAGCGACATGGTGATCCTCATGGCGGGGCTCAAGCGCGCCGACACGTACGCCGCGGCCGTGCGCGCGGCGGGCATGCCGTGCGTCGTCGCGGGCGGCGCCGCGGTGTTCGCCCAGGCGCCCGAGGTGGGCGTCATCAAGGCGCTCCTCGCCTTCCTTGCGAACCCCGACGACGGCGAGGGCGGCATCACCCCGCTGGTCACCTCGCCGCTGTTCTGCCTCGGCGCGCAGGAGCTGCTTGCGCTCTCCACCTGCGTGGACACCGAGACGGGTATCGTCGACTCGCGCACCATCACGGGCGACGTCTTGCTTTCGGGCGAGATCATGGAGGAGTTCGGGGAGCTGCCGTTGCTCGACCGCGCTCGCGCCGTCCTCGCGCGCGCCACCGCGCGCGTGGGTCGCGACCCGGTCGCGCGCATCGCGCGCGATGTGGTGGCGGAGTCGGGGTGGCTCTCCCGGCTCGAGACGGGCGGGGCGCAGGAGCGCGCCGTGGCCGCCAACGTGCTCAAGGCCCTCGCGATCGTCGAGGACGTGCAGAAGGGGCGCGCGTTCGCGCCGCGTCTCGTGGCGCGCGCGTTTGAGGATCACCTCGCGCACGCCAAGGAGGCGCCGGCCGTGCTCTCCGGTGAGGACGAGCAGGCGGTGCGCATCATGACGGTGCACGCCTCGAAGGGGCTCGAGTTTCCCGTGGTCGCGGTCGTGGAGTGCAACGCGATCGGGACGGAGAGCAACAGCATCGAGTTTGCCGACCGCGACGGCACGGTGCTCTGGACGGCGCTGCCCACCCGGCACGCCGCGGCCGCGGACGCCACGATGATCAAGGGCCTGCCCGCGTCCGAGGAGCCGGAGGATGACGGCGCGCCCGTGCCCGACCAGGCGGCTCGCGCCTTCTCGTTCATGAGGGACGAGCGGTATCGTCTCGATTACGAGGAGGCGGCGCGGCTGCTCTACGTGGCCCTCACCCGCGCGCGCGAGGTGGTGATCCTCGGGATGGGAGCAGGCCAGGCGACCGAGCTCGCGCCCGGACATCAGACCTCGCTCGTGGGCGAGGTGCTCGCCCGCATCCTGCCGCCCGACCCCACGAACGGCGGCCTGCCCGACCTCGGCGCGCCGCATCTGAACGTCCCCGACGCCCGTCCGGGCGACTACCAGCTCGTGGTCCTGAAGGAATTCTCGTACCCCTCGGCCTCGAGCGGAAAGCGTCCGCGTCGCACGTTCTCCCCGGCAGACTATCCGCTGGTCTCAAGCGACGCGGCCGCGCAGGGTGCGGCTGAGGAATCCTGCCCCGATCCCGCCCCTGATGCGGAGCCCGCCGCGCGCCCCGCCCCGCCCGCCGAGCGCGACGTCCTGCTCGTCGAGCCCGCGCCGGTGCGCCTCGCGGTGAGTCCCGCCCCGCCCCGCCCGCGCGACTCGTACAGCTACACCTCGGTCGCCGCGGCGCTCCATGCCGTCGGCGAGGACCGCGCGCCCGCGCCCGCCCCCGACG
>CAZLGF010000090.1:2273-5026 GCA_964558955.1 uncultured Coriobacteriaceae bacterium | reverse complement strand
AGTCCCCGACGCATCTAGGGCTGTGAGCAGGGCCCGGGGCGTGCGCCCCGGGCCCTTCCCGTTTTGAGACGCCGCTCAAGCGACGGTCGCCACATCGTCTGTGGCGATTCGCGCTGCGGCATGGGAGTGCACGCTGCGCGCGGTACAATACCAAGGTTAGCTCTGCATCACACGAAACCCGGGGAGGGGTACGCGACATGGCGCAGCAGCATGACCTGTTTGACGACATCATCGACATCAGCAAGGGGCTTGGGAGCCTGAGCGATCCGCTGAGCGGACTGAGCGACGCGCTCATGGGGAAGGCCGACCCCGCAGCGCCTGAGTGGAATCCGGCTGACTACAAGGAGAAGCCGCGGGGCAACACCCTACCGTGCCTCTCCTGCATCTCCTCATCGAGCAGCTGCGCCCGCTGCGTTGCCGCCTGTCCCGTCAGCGCCATCGAGGTGGATGACGGCGAGATCGACATCAAGGACTCGTGCCGCAAGTGCGGCCTGTGCGTGGCGGCCTGCCCGACCGGCGCCCTCATCGCGCAGAAACTTGCGCCCAAGAAGCTTTACGACGCCATCGCCCGCGCCGCCGCGTCGCACACGACCGCCTACGTGACCTGCACCCGCGCCCTCAAGCGCATCCCGCGGGAGAACGAGGTGGTGGTCGCGTGCGTGGGCGCCGTGCCCAGCGAGGTCTGGTTCTCCATCATGGTGGAGTATCCCAACGTGAGCGTGTACCTGCCGCTCGGCATCTGCGACAAGTGCCGGACCACGGGCGGCGAGGAGATGCTCGGCGACGCCATCGCCACGGCTGAGGAATGGGCGGGCGCCGGCATGGGGCTCGAGGTGGACCGCGCGGCGCTGCGGTGCGAGAAGCGCCGCGAGTTCGAGCGCAAGGAGTTCATGGACAACATCATGCGCACGACGGGGCTCACCGTGTCCAAGCTCAACCCGGCCGCCGCGGCGGTCGCGAGCGTCACGCAGCGTCTCCAGGAGCACTCGAAGCGCATCACGGCGCTCGAGCGATCCCTCTCCAAGATGACCGGCACGACCTCGCAGAAGCGTCGGCGCGTGCTGACCCAGCGGCGTCAGCTCGTGCTCGAGACGCTGCAGTCGCACCCCGAGCTGGCGCAGAACATGCAGGTCTCGACCCCTGTCTGCGACTTCTCCGCGTGCACCATGTGCGGTGAGTGCGTCCGGGTCTGCCCGGTGCACGCATGCGATCTGGTGGGCGCCGGCCGCTTCGCCCTCGAGCCGACCTACTGCGTGGGGTGCGGCCTGTGCGCCGAGGTGTGCGAGGAGCACGCGCTCACCATGACGGCGCACGACGCGAGCGATCTCGTGGTGCCCGACCCCGAAGCCGAGAAGAAGGCAGCCGACGCCGCGAAGGCCCATGCCGACGCCGAGCGGGCCAAGGCGACGGCGAAGAAGACCTTGAAGACGGCGCTCGATCGCGTGGAGAAGCTGGCCGACTAAGCGCCGGCGCGCCTTGATCGCGCGGCGGCTGACGTGCGCGACGGGTGCGCAGTCGACATCCGCGCGGTTGGCGTCTGGCGCGGATACCGAGGGCGTTGCTGTCGCCAGGAGGGTGCGCCTGAGCGCTGCGTTGCTCCGGGACGCCTGCCGTATAATGAGGGGCTGGAAACCCCGCGACGGGTGGTCGCCCGTCGAAGCAAGAGAGGATGCGCCGTGGCTCTATCCATCGGAATCGTCGGACTTCCCAACGTGGGCAAGTCAACGCTCTTCACCGCTCTCACCAAGAAAGGCGGCCTGGCTGCGAATTATCCGTTCGCCACGATCGATCCGAACGTCGGCATCGTGAATGTCCCCGACGATCGGCTCCAGGGGCTCGCCGACATCGTGCATCCCGGGCGCATCGTACCGGCCACCGTCGAGTTCGTTGACATCGCGGGCCTCGTGAAGGGCGCGAATGAGGGCGAGGGCCTTGGCAACCAGTTCCTCGCGAACATTCGCGAGACCGACGCGATCTGCGAGGTGGTCCGCTACTTCACCGATCCCAACGTGATGCGCGAGGTTGGCCGCACCGCCGACTTCGTTGACCCGGCCGGAGACGCCGAGACGATCATGACCGAGCTCATTCTGGCCGACCTGGGCACGCTGGAGAAGCAGCTGCCCAAGCTCGAGAAGGAGGCCAAGCGCGACAAGGAGCTCCAGCCCAAGCTCGAGGTGGCACGGCGCCTGCTCGCCTGGCTGAACGACGGCAACCGCGCCGCGACGCTTGAGATGACCGACGAGGAGCGCGCCGCGGCGGCGGGGCTGTTCCTGCTTACCATGAAGCCCATTCTCTACGTGGCGAACGTCGACGAGGATATGCTCGGCGCGGAGCTCGAGCCCATCGACGGCGTGACCCCGATTCCCATCTGCGCCCAGGTCGAGGCTGAGCTCTCGGAGCTCGACCCCGCTGAGGCCGCCGAGTACCTGGAGACCCTGGGGCTTGAGCGCCCCGGCCTCGACGTGCTCGCGCAGGCGGCCTACCGGCTGCTCGGCTTGCAGTCGTTCTTCACGGCGGGCGAGATGGAGGTCAAGGCTTGGACGGTGCGCCAGGGCGCCACGGCCCCGCAGGCGGCGGGCGTCATCCACTCCGACTTCGAGCGCGGTTTCATCAAGGCCGAGGTCATCTCATATGACGATTACATCGAGCTGGGCGGCGAGCAGGGTGCGCGCGCGGCGGGGCGCCTGCGCATGGAGGGCAAGGACTACGTGATGGCCGACGGCGACGTGGTGCACTTCCGCTTCAACGTGTAG
>CAZLGF010000090.1:0-2173 GCA_964558955.1 uncultured Coriobacteriaceae bacterium | reverse complement strand
CTCGTTATCCGCCGTGCGGTCGTGGTTGATGACGCGGTAGAAGAGCTGCTCCACCTCGAGCGGATCGCGGGTCTGACCGAGGGCCCACATCGTCTTGGCGACGAGCGCCTCGGTGGTCATGTCGTCGCCGCGCAAGATCCCCGGGTGGTTGGCGTAGGCGCGGCCAACCTCGTAGACTCCGAGGTCGAGACCCTCTTCCGGCACCTGGGTGGTCATAACGACGATGCGGCCGGACGCAACCCAATCGAAGATCGCCTCGCTGACGAGCGCGCCCGCGGCATCACGCTCGGGGATGCCGCCGAGCCCGAAGGTCTCGAGGATGAGGGCGTCGTACTCCGGCTTGAGGAGTTCGAACACGCGCGTGCTGAAGCCGGGCGTGAGCTTGAGGACGGTGACGCGCGGGTTGAGCGCGCGGTAGACGGTCGGGCTGCTCGGCAGTTCGTCCGCGTAGCGTGGCGCGCCGCCCCCGCCGCGGACGATGCGGTCGTGGCGGATGTAGGCGAGCGGCGGGTAGTTGACGCTCGTGAAGGCGTTGGCGCTCATGGTGCGCTGCTTGCGCGCCCGGGTGCCGGCGATGGCGAGCCCGCCGAAGACGATGGAGACGTCATGCGAGCGGTCGTCGGTCAGCCAGAGGAAGCTCTGGAAGAGGTTGAGCTTGGCGTCGGTGAACGGGCTCGTCATGGGGCGTTGGGACCCGGTGAGCGCGATGGGTTTGGGACTCGCCTGGATGAGGTAGGAGAGCGCGGCGGCCGTGTAGGCCATCGTGTCGGTTCCATGCAGGACGAGGAAGCCGTCATGGGAGTCGTAGCCGTCGACGATGACGTCGCGGATGCGCTCCCAGTCGCTCGGGCGCATGTTCGTGCTGTCGATGTTCATGGGCTGGACCACGTCGAGCTTGCAGAGCCCGTCGATCTCGGGGACGCAGGCGGCGAGCTCCTCGCCGGTCAGGGCGGGGGAGAGGCCGTGGCCGTCCTCGGCCGAGGCGATGGTGCCGCCGGTGGCGACGAGCAGGATGTTCTTCATGGTGGCCGTCCCGAGGGGTCGCGCGTACGTGACGCGTGCCATTGTACCGCCTCATCGCGTGATCCCTGTGCAGGTGCGGCGCAGGGATGTCGCATTAAAGGGGCTGTTGTATCATGGGTTGACGCGATCAGGGCAGGTGCCAGCATAGCGGGAGGATGGCTCATGAATTCCAAGCAAACGGTGCTCGTGTTCGATTTCGGTGCGCAGTACGGCCAGTTGATCGCCCGGCGCGTACGCGACCTGCACGTGTACTCGGAGATCGTGCCCTGCGATATCACGGCGGCCGAGGTCGCGGCGATGGAGCCGGCGGCGCTCATCCTCTCAGGCGGTCCGGCGAGCGTCTACGCCGAGGACGCCCCTTCCATTGACCCGGCGATCTTCGATCTCGGCATTCCGGTGCTGGGCTTCTGCTACGGTCATCAGATCATGGCGGTGACGCTCGGCGGCACGGTCGCGCATTCCGAGGTGGGGGAGTACGGCCCGGCCACGATCGCACGCCACGGGACGTCTGAGCTTCTGGCCGATACGCCTGCTGAGCAGACCGTGTGGATGAGCCATCGCGATGCCGTGAGTGAGGTGCCCGCCGGCTTCGTGGTGACGGCGACCACCGCGGTGTGCCCCGTGGCGGCGATGGAGTGCCCGGAGCGCCGTTTCTACGCGACGCAGTTCCATCCCGAGGTGAAGCACACCGCGTACGGTCAGCAGATCCTCAAGAACTTCCTGTTTGGCGTGTGCGGCCTTGCGCAGGATTGGACTATGGACAACCTCGTCGAGCAGAAGGTTGCCGAGATCCGCGCGCAGGTGGGAGACGACCGCGTGATCCTGGCGCTCTCGGGTGGCGTGGATTCCAGCGTGGTGGCGGCCTTGGGCGCCCGCGCCATCGGCACGCAGATGACCTGCGTGTTCGTGAACCATGGGCTTCTGCGCAAAGGTGAGCCCGAGCAGGTGGAGGAGGTCTTCACCAAGCAGTTCGACGTCGACTTTATCCATGTGCATGCTGAGGAGCGCTATGCGGCGTTGCTTGACGGCGTGACCGATCCCGAGCAGAAGCGTCGGATCATCGGGACGCAGTTCTGGAAGGAGTTCTTCGCGGTTGCGCAGCAGCTCGAAGAGGACGGTCGCCCGGTGACCTACCTCGCGCAGGGCACCA
>CAZLGF010000089.1:0-5070 GCA_964558955.1 uncultured Coriobacteriaceae bacterium | reverse complement strand
GCTGCGAGGCCGTCCACCCCGGCTACGGCTTCCTCTCCGAGAACGCCGACTTCGCGCGCGCCTGCGCCGACAACGGCCTCGTCTTCATCGGGCCCGCACCCGAGGTCATCGACCGCATGGGCGAGAAGTCCAACGCCAAGCAGACCATGAAGGCCGCGGGCGTCCCCACCGTGCCCGGCTCCGACGGCGCCGTCGGGACGGTCGAGGAGGCCGCGCGCTTCGCTGACGAGGTGGGCTACCCCGTCCTCATCAAGGCGTCCGCGGGCGGCGGCGGCAAGGGCATGCGCGAGGTGCACGATCCCGCGGATCTCGCCCACGAGTTCGACGCCGCGCGCTCCGAGGCCCGGGTGGCCTTCGGCAACGACGAGGTCTACCTCGAGAAGCTCATCACCCGCCCGCGCCACGTGGAGATCCAGGTCATGGCCGACAACTTCGGCCATGCGGCGGCCATCTGCGAGCGCGACTGCTCCGTGCAGCGCCGCCATCAGAAGCTCTGCGAGGAGGCCCCGAGCCCCGCGCTCACGCCCGAGATCCGGCGCGAGATGTGCGCCACCGCGGTCAAGGCGGTGCGCGAGGTGGGCTACACCAACGCCGGCACCATCGAGTTCCTGCTCGACGAGGACGGCAGCTACTACTTCATGGAGATGAACACCCGCATCCAGGTGGAGCATCCCGTGACCGAGGAGATCACCCGCACGGACCTCGTCTGCGAGCAGCTGCGCATCGCCGCCGGCGAGCCCATGACCATCCCTGACGGCGGCATCGACACGCCCGACGGCCACGCGTTCGAGTTCCGCATCAACGCCGAGGACCCCGAGCACGCCTTCCGCCCCTGCCCCGGCACGATCACCAAGCTCCGCCTTCCCGGCGGGCCCGGCGTGCGCGTGGACACCCACGTCTACGAGGGCTACGCGATCCCGCCGACCTACGACTCGCTCGTGGCGAAGCTCATCGTGTGGGGCCCCACGCGCGAGGCGGCGCTCGCCCGCGCCAAGCGCGCGCTCGATGAGTTCGAGATCGAGGGCATCAAGACGACGCTGCCCTTCCATCGCGCCGTCGTGCGCGAGCCCGACTACGCGGCGGGCATCGTCTACACGGACTTCATCCCCACGCACATGCCGCAATTCCTCGCCTAGCGGCGAATTCGGCAGATGAACGGCAGAGGGCCGGGGCGCGTTGAACCTGCGCCCCGGCCCTCTCGTCATGCATGGGCTGCGGTAAGTCGCCCCCGAAACCGCGCTCAGTAGAGCTTCGCGCCCGCCGGAATGGCGTCGTCGACGATGAGCACGTTCAGGCGCTCCTCGTCGCCCTCCTGGTGCACCGCGCTGATGATCATCCCGCAGGAGTCGATCCCCATCATCGCGCGGGGCGGCAGGTTCGTGATGGCGATGAGGGTCTTGCCCACCAGGTCCTCGGGCTCGTAGTAGGCGTGGATGCCGGACAGGATGGTGCGGTCTGTGCCCGAGCCGTCATCAAGCGTGAACTCGAGGAGCTTCTTGCTCTTGGGCACCGCGCGGCAGGCCTTGACCTTGACGGCGCGGAAATCTGAGCGGCTGAAGGTCTCGAAGTCGACGAGATCCTCGAAGAGCGGCTCGACGGCGACGCGCGCGGGATCGATCGTGGGGAGCTTGTTGGGCGCGATGGTGCAGACGGAGCCCGGAACCGATGCAGCGGCCGCCTCGCCGTCCGCTGCAATGGAGTCGCCCGCAGCGCCAGCCGCGGCAGAAGGCGCCTGCGCGCTCCCCCGCTCAGGCCGCATGTGCGGGAAGAGCAGGACGTCGCGGATGCTCGCGGAGTCCGTGAGCAGCATCACCACGCGGTCGATGCCGATGCCGATGCCGCCCGCCGGGGGCATGCCGTACTCGAGGGCGCGCACGTAATCCTCGTCGTACTCCATGGCCTCGTCATCGCCGCCAGCCTTCTCCTCCATCTGGCGGCGGAAGCGCTCGGCCTGGTCGACCGGGTCGTTGAGCTCCGAGAAGGCGTTCGCGTACTCGTGCCCCGCGATCACGAGCTCGAAGCGGTGCGTGAGGCGCGGGTCGTCCTCGAAGCGCTTGGCGAGCGGCGACACCTCGACGGGGTAGTCGCACACGAAGGTCGGGTTCACGATGCTCGGCTCGCCGATCTCATCGTAGAGCTCGGCGATGAGCTTGCCGGCGGTCCAGTCGGGCTTGACCTCGATGCCCGCACGCGTGGCCGCAGCGCGAAGCTCCTCGACCGGCGTGTCGAGCGTGACGGGGGTGCCCAGGGCGTCCGAAACGATCTCCGTCATCGGGCGGCTTGGCCACGTGCCGGAGAGGTCGATCTCCTGGCCCTGGTAGACGATGTGCTCGCCCACGCCCGCGGCATGCGCGGCGGCCTTGATGACGCCCTCGGCGAGCTCCTTCATGCCCTCGAGGTCCGAGTAGGCGCGATAGGCCTCCATCGTGGTGAACTCGGGGTTGTGCGTGAGGTCCATGCCCTCGTTGCGGAAGATGCGCCCGATCTCGAACACCCGCTCGAACCCTCCCACGAGCAGGCGCTTGAGGTGGAGCTCAGTGGCGATGCGCAGGTAGCACTCCTGGTTGAGCGCGTTGAAGTGCGTGATGAAGGGCTTGGCCGTGGCGCCGCCCTGGATGGACTGGAGGATGGGGGTCTCGACCTCCATGTAGCCCTCGTCCTCCATGTAACGGCGGAACGCCGAGATGATGGCCGAGCGGCGACGGAACGTCTCGCGCACGTCCCCGTTCATGATGAGGTCGACGTAGCGCTGGCGATAGCGGGTCTCCTTGTCGGAGAGGCCGTGGAACTTCTCGGGGAGCGGGCGCACCGCCTTGGCGAGCAGCGTGATGGAGCGCGGGGCGATCGAGAGCTGCCCGCGGCGGGTGCGCACGACCACGCCCTCGACGCTGATGATGTCACCGAGGTCGAGCTCGCCTACGAGCTCCCAGTCGGCGGGACACATGTCGTTGACGCGGCAGAAGAGCTGGATCTCGCCGGTCGCGTCGCGCACCACGATGAAGGCGATCTTTCCCTGCCCTCGCTTGGCCATCACGCGACCGCCGATGGCGACCGCGTGATCGGTGTCGACGCCCGGCTCGAGGTCGGCGTGCGCCGCCTCGATGTCGGCGACGTAGTCCGTGACCTCGGCGTGCTCGGGATACGGGTGGGCGCCCGCCTCGATCAGGGCGGCGCGCTTGGCGAGGCGGTGCGCGCGCTCGTCGTTCAACGTGTCTGCATGCGTGGCGTCAGCGGTGCTCTCGGCCATGTTCAAACTCTCCTCAACGGTTGCGACCGGACAGAAAAAAGCTCCCCGAGGCCCTGCGGTCCCGAGGAGCATGCCATGCGTGCGCGCAGGACCGGGGGCCTAGCGCGTGATCTTGGCGATGGTGTACACCCGCGAGCGACCGGAGGGCGTCACGACCTCCACGGTCTCGCCCTCGGCGCGGCCGATGACCGCGCGCCCCACCGGCGACTCGTTGGAGATCTTGTGCTCGAGCGAGTTGGTCTCGGTGGTGCCCACGAGGGTGACCTCGGTGACCTCGCCATCAGCGTCGACCAGCGAGACGGTGCAGCCGATCGAGACCGTGAGCGTGTGGTCGACGGTCTCGGCGTCCGTCGCGTTGGCGAGAATCGTCTGGATCTCGGCGATGCGAGCGGCGTTCTTGGCCTGCTCCTCCTTCGCGTCATCGTACTCGGAGTTCTCGGACAGGTCGCCGAAGTCGCGCGCGGTGCGGATGCGCTCGACGATCTCCTTGGTCAGGTCGCCCTCGCGCCACTCGAGCTCGTTGATGAGCTTCTGGCGACCCTCGGCGGTCAGTACGATCTCGCTTGCAGCCATGCATCTCTCCTTGTGCTCGCGCGCCCTGCGCGCATATCGAACAGAAAGCGACCGGCCCGCACCATGGCAGGAGCCGGTCGCCGCATCACCCCGTGCAGAAGCGGGCTACTCAGCGTCCCGCTCCTCCTTCTTGCGCTTCGCCTCGGCGAGCTGAGCCTCGAGCTCGCGAATGCGCGCGTCCTCCTCGCTCTCCTCGACCGTCTCCTCGGTCGCGTCATCATCGATATCCCCCTGCATGCCTTCACGCAGGTTCTTGACGGTGACGCCGAGCGACTTGCCGAGCTTGGGGAGGTTCTTAGGCCCAAAGATGACCAGCACCGCAATGAGAATGACGATCCATTCAAAACCCTTAGGGATCATGATGCTTCCTCTCACATCAAGTCACGTTCAACTTCGCTCGAACGAGTATACCGCGCGCATGCGGCCCAAACAACACCGGCACATTTATTCACACACCGCGAAACCCAATAGCAGCACCAAATGTGCGCTGGCAGGAGGCTTCGCGCGGGAATGTAAGGATCTGGTAAAGAGCGCGATCGCGCTAGAGGGCCGTTGCCTCGTCTTCGTCGGGACGCGCCGGCAGATAGACGTTCGCAAGCTGAGAGCCGTTCGAAGCGTACTGCGGAATCGTCTTCACGAGCCCCTCGCGCTTGAGCTCGGCGAGCGCGCGGTCCACCATGCGCTCGCTGCACCCCAGGGCGCGGGCGATCTCGGGCTTGGAGGCCGAGAGGCCTCCCTGTGGTGCATGGAGCATCACCAGCGCGAGCAGACGCTCGCGCACGAACGCGTGGCGCGCGCCGACACGATCCGGGACCCCTGTCGCATCAAGCGGCACGATGACCTCCCTTCCACGAAGCGGGCCCGGGGCGCACGCCCCGGGCCCTGCTCACAGCCCTAGATGCGTCGGGGACTAGCGCTCCCTGCGGGCGCGGCGGGCGCCCACGAGGGCGGCGGCGGCGCCGAGGGCCGCCACGGCGGCCGCGGCGAGGGCCGCGTCGCCGGTCGACGGCAGGGCGTCGTCGGACTCGGCGGCCTCGCTCTCGGCCTCAGCCTCGGTCTCGGTGGTCTCGGTCTCGGCGACCTCCTCCTCGGTGGTCTCGGTCTCGGTGACCTCCTCCTCGGTGGTCTCGACGACCTCCTCCTCGGTCTCCTCGGCCGGCTCCTCGGTCTCCTCGGCCGGCTCCTCGACGACCGGCTCCTCCTCGACGGTGTAGGTCACCTTGGGCTTGGGGAAGGTCGCCTCGTGCTCC
>CAZLGF010000088.1:0-5101 GCA_964558955.1 uncultured Coriobacteriaceae bacterium | reverse complement strand
GCGCGGTCACACGCGCGGCCGCGGCGCGCTGCGCGTTAATGACGCTCCCGACCGGTCTTCCATCCCAACAAGAGCGCTGAGTTCACGATCACGACGACCGACCCGGCGTTATGCACGAGCGCGCCTACCACGGGGTTCAAGACGCCTGTGATGGCGAGCGCGATCGCGACGAAGTTGAGCGTCATGGAGAACGTGATGTTCAGCTTGATGGTGCGCATCATGCGCTGGGAGAGGCGGATGAGGTGCGGGAGCTCCGCGATGTCGTCGTTCACGAGGGCGATGTCCGCCGCGTCGACCGCGATGTCCGAGCCGATGCCGCCCATCGCGATGCCCACGAGCGCACGCTTGAGGGCGGGCGCGTCGTTCACGCCGTCGCCCACCATGCAGACCCCGGCGCCCGCGCTCTCGGACTCATCGATCCAGGCGAGCTTGTCCTCGGGCAGGCAGCTGGAGCGGACGGTCTGAATCCCCAGGGAGCGCGCGACATGCGTCGCGGCCGCCTCATGGTCGCCCGTGAGCAGAACGGGCTCGACCCCGGTGTCGGTGATGGCGGCGATGGTCGCAGCCGCGTGCGGACGCGGCGTGTCGGCGAGGGCGATGAGCCCGGCGGCGGTTTCATCGACGGCGACGTACGTCACGGTCGAGCCGTCCGCCAGGAGACGCTCGGCCATGTCCTCAAGGCGCGCAGGGAGCGCGACCCCATGTTCCTCGAGCAAGGCTCGGTTGCCGGCGAGCACCTCCACGCCATCGGTCGTCGCGGTCACCCCGCGGCCGGGAATCATCGAGAACGCGTCGGGTTCGGGTGCGACCTCGTGCAATTCGGCCTCAGCGTAGGTGACGATGGCCTTGCCGAGCGGATGCTCGGAGCGCGTCTCGGCGGATGCGGCGAGGGCGAGCAAGCGGTCGGGCGAGAGGGCGCCATCGCAGCTCTCGACCGTGGTGACGCGGGGCGTGCCGTAGGTCAGCGTGCCGGTCTTGTCAAAGGCCACGCGCGCGGCGTTTGCGAGGCGCTCGAGCGCGTCGCCCTCGCGCACGAGAAAGCCGTGCTTGGTGGCGTTGCCGATCGCTGCCATGATGGCCGTGGGCGTGGCGAGCACGAGCGCGCAGGGGCAGAAGACCACGAGGATGGTCACCGCGCGGATGACCTCACCGGTCACGAGCAGGGCTCCCGCAGCGGCCACGAGCGCGATGACGACGATCCACACCGCCCAACGGTCGGCGAGGTTCACGATCTTGGCCTTGCCGGCGTCAGCCGACTGCACGAGTCGCACCATGCGCTGGATGGAGGAGTCCTCACCCACGCGCGTCGCCCGCATATCAAACGATCCGAACTGGTTGACCGTGCCCGAGGACACCTCATCGCCCGGCCCCTTATCCACGGGGAGCGACTCGCCGGTCATGACCGCCTGGTCGATGGAGGTTTGGCCCGTGGTGATGATGCCGTCGACGGGGACGGTCTCGCCAGGGAGAACGCGCAGGATGTCGCCGACGAGCACGCTCTCGGCGGGGATGACCTCCTCGGTCAGGGAGACCGTCTCGCCGGAGACGTCATCCAGCCGGCCGATGCGACGCGCCGTGCGCGGCGTGAGATGGACGAGCCGCTCGATGCCCGCGCGCGCCCGCGCGACGGTGAGCTCCTCGAGCAGCCCGCCGAGCTGCATGATGAAGGCGACCTCACCGGCGGCGAAGGTTTCGCCGATGGCGACCGAGGCGATGAGCGCGAGCGAGACGAGCACATCGGCGGTGACGTCGAACTCGGTCACGAGGCCGATGACGGCCTCGAGAATGATGGGGACGCCGCAGAGCACGATGGCGACCCAGGCGATCGGGATGGGGAACGGCTCGATGCCGACGAGGCTTGCGACGAGCGCCGCTCCTGAGAGCACGAGAAAGACGACGTCGCGGCGCGTCCCGCCCCACTCGCTCACGTGTTCCAGCGTGGCGATCACGATGCCGCCGCGCCGCGGCGCGTCCTGCTTCGGTTCATCCATGATGGTCCTTTCTGTGGTAAAGCCCATACCCCTATAGGTATATGTGCGCGACAGAAAAGTCAAGTGCGAGCGATGACCGAAAGTCGTGAGAGCTCGAAGGATGTGAGAGCTTGAGGGCTGCGGGAACTTGAGGGCCGTGACGTCGTTCCTCCGAGGGGTTCGCGAAGAGCCTCGTGAATGTGAGAATTGCGGTTTGTTATAGTCAAACGGCGGTCGGCCGAGTAGTCCGAATTTCAGCGAAGCGTTGACCTGCGGGTTCTCCGAGCTCGGCGCGCGGATAGTTTGAAAATCCGTCCGCAACTATAACAAACCGCAATTCTCATCTAGGCAAGGGGAGACGCGCCTGCCTGGTCGTCCGCGCTCGCTCAATCGTACCCGCGCCTACCCGACCGCCATCGCCCGATCATGCGCGCGACGGCGCTCGACCCTCCGGGCACACGTGCCCCGCGGCGACGGCCCGATGTCGCGGGGCACTGGATCGCCGCAGATCACTGAGCCCTATCGACTCCGGCGATCGCGCGCGCGATCTCGTGCGGCGTGCGGTCGGTGGTGTCGATGAGCTCGCACGTCAAACTGCGGTATCGGGGCAGGTAGTCAAGGCTGCGCGCGACGGCGCCCGCATCACGCAGCCCGGCTGCCACGTCCTGCTCGATGCGTGCGCGAAGCGCCGCCTCGCTCGCGACGAGCGAGAGGTGCCGGACCGTGGTGTCGCACGCCGCGAGAGGCAGGCTCCCTAAAATTTCGTCAACGATGCCCTGCTCGTGCATGACCCAGCAGAGAATCACGTTCTCATAGACTGAGCAGCGCAGAAAGTTTCCCAGCACGTGGGAGATGTTATCAAGCACGAGGGCCTTGGTCTCGGGCGTCACCTCGAAGGGGTTGGCATACCAGCACCAATCGCCGTCAAGCATGACCGAGCGGGGGAGCAGATGGTTGAGCTCGCGGCACACGGCCGTCTTGCCCACGCCCATGGGCCCGCCGATCAGGTAGAGTGTGGTGGTCATAGCTGTCCTTTCATCGAAGACGCGCCCGCGGAGTCTTCTCAGACCAGGCGCTCAACCGTCGCGTCCCGCATCCCGCGGCACGCTTGGCCAACTGGCAGAGTCCGCCTCGCGCAACGACGCCGGCCCTGGACACGAGCCCCGCTGCGCGAACTACGTCGCTAGATCATGTTGGCGAAGCGCTCGACCGCCTTGGTGAAGTCGGCGATGGTCTTATCGGCATCCCCGTGCTCGATGCCGTCGCGCACGCAGTGCTGGATGTGCCCCTCAAGAACAACCTGCCCCGCGCGGTGCAGCGCGGACTTCGCGGCGTTGATCTGGGAGAGGATGTCCTCGCACGGCACATCCTCGTCAACCATGCGATCGATGGCCTGCACCTGGCCGACGATCTTGTGCAGTCGGCGATGAAGGTTCTCGGTGTCCATGCACTGTCTCATGATCGGTCCGTTCTCGCGGGGATGGCATGTCGCCATTGTACGTGAGCGCGGAAGCCGCGCAACCTCCGGGCACACGCGCTCACGTCGCGCGCCTCGGATACGCAAACAGGCCGCGCCCGCTGGAATCTGCGGGCGCGGCCTGCGATTGCGCTCGAAACGCGGGGTCATCACCTGAAGAGCGACGCGCGCTCGATGACCTGTGCGTCTGGCTTACTCCGTGACGGGCGTGGCGAGGACGGTGCCCTCGGGGAAGAGGCGACGGAACACGAAGCGCGCGAAGGGGCCGGCGATGAGCAGGTTCCACGGCAGCGCCATGACGAAGTTCTTCGGGATGTTCGTCAGCCAGATGAGGGGCACCGCGGAGAGGACGCCGGTGTGGCCGAAGGCCTCGAAGGCACCGTAAAGCGACATGATGATCACCATGGGCACCACCATGCAGCTGCTGACGGCGATCGTGATGGCGCGCTTGGAGCTCTTGCCCGGGGTCACGAGGAAACGGAAGGCGAAGCCCTTCGCGAGTTTGCTGGCGACGAACCAATCGGCGCACATGGCGAACACGTAGGCGATGGGGAAGCCCATCCACGCCTGTTCGAGCACGCTCAGGCTGAAGCCACCCTCCTGCAGGACGATGTTGTAGATGGACATCCACAGCACCATGCAGAAGCACATAATGACGGTGAAGATGAGGCTCTCTCGCTTGTTGGTGGGCATGCGGATCCTTTCTAAGCGGCGCTGATGCAACGATCTCGCGCAGGGGTCTCGCAGCGCATGGAAAAGGCGCCCCCTATTGCGCGGGGACGCCAACGGTGCGCGGCAATGTGACTTTGTGAGCTAGGGTATCAGGAAACGAGGGCGGTTTGTAAGTGTTGATCTTATGGAGTTCTCAGGTAGAAGGCCCTGTCAGGTCTTCGGAGCGCCGCTTCGACGCGGCAGACACTGACATGCGTTTGCGGCGCCGCGCCAAGCCGCCTTTCTTGTGCGGCGCGCCCCGCGTCTCGCCTGGTGCCGTAGACTGATAACTGCGATCACCGAAGAGAATGGACTCTCATGGCACAGCCCGCATCACCTGCCGCAGACACCTCGGCCGCGCGCCGCGTCTTCGCCGTCATCGACGGCAACTCGCTCATGCACCGCGCCTATCACGCCGTGCCGCCCACCATGAACGCGCCGGACGGACGCCCCACCAACGCGGTCTTCGGCTTCCTCAACATGTTCCTCAAGATGATCGACGCGTTCCATCCCGATGGCGTGATCGTGGCCTTCGACAAGGGTAAGCCACGCGCGCGCATGGAGGTGCTGCCGCAGTACAAGGCCCAGCGTCCGCCCATGGACGAGGACCTGCACGTGCAGTTTCCCATGATCAAGCGCCTGCTCGGGCGCCTCTCGATCCCCATCTTGGAAGCCGAGGGCTGGGAGGGCGACGACATCCTGGGCACCGTCGCCCGCGCGGGCGAGGCGGCCGGCTGCGACATGTACCTCATCACGGGCGACCGCGACATGTATCAGCTCACCACCGATCACATCAAGATCGTCGGCACCAAGAAGGGTCTCTCCGACGTGCAGATCATGACGCCCGAGAGCGTCGAGGACCTCTATCACGGCATCACGCCTGAGCTCGTGCCCGACTTCTACGGCCTCAAGGGCGACTCGTCCGACAACATCCCGGGCGTGC
>CAZLGF010000087.1:0-5173 GCA_964558955.1 uncultured Coriobacteriaceae bacterium | reverse complement strand
GGCGGTAGGGGCCAAAGTCGCCGCCCACCTCGGGGCCCTCGTCCCAGTCGAGCCCGAGCCAGCGCATGGCGCGCAGGATCACCTGGGTGTTCTCCGCGGTGGAGCGGGTGGGGTCGGTGTCGTCGATGCGCAGGATGAACGCGCCGTGGTTGGCGCGCGCGAACGCCCAGTTGTAGATCGCCGTGCGCGCCCCGCCGATGTGCAGCTTGCCGGTGGGTGAGGGGGCGAAGCGGACGCGGACGGGTGTGGCCATAGCTGCTCCTTCGTGGCGTGTGTCGTTCGTGCATGGGCATTATAGGCTATGGCGCGGACGATCCCGGCGCGCGAATATGGGTATAGAGCAATGAATACGCTGGAATCAATAATGGTTGCGCAATCAAGGACAGGCGGGAGGCGTGCCGTGGACCGATCCGCCCAGGAGCTGTCGGATCCGGTGGTCAGCGCGCGCGATGTGACGTATCGACGTGGAAGCTACCGGTCATTTGAACATGTTTCGTTCGAGGCGCGCGCGGGCGCCCTCACCGCGCTCGTGGCGAGCGCGCACGCGCCCGTGCGCGACCTGTTGCTCGCCGTCGCGGGCATCGTGGCGCCGACCGCGGGGTCGCTCGCGGTGGGGGGCGTAGAGCTCGTGCGCCGCGCCGGGTCGCACGCGCCGGGTCGCACGCGCCGTCGCGCCCTTGCGCGCGGAACGACCGGCGTGGGCGTGTGCGCGGGCGTGAGCGACGCGGCGCCCGGGCTCACCGTCGAGGAGGCCGTCTCGCGCGAGCTCGCCCTCAGGGGTCATGGTGAGGTCGACGCGCTCGCCTATCTCGCCGCCTTCCGCTTGGCGACGGTGGCCGGTCAGCGGGCGGCGTGTCTGGGCGGCATGGATGCCGCGCGCTTCTCGGCGGCGCTTGCATGCGCGGGTGAGCCCGTGGTCGCGGTCGTGGACCTGGCGGACCCCTCGATGGGCGACCTGTCCGCTCGGGAGGCGCGCGACGTCATCGGCGAACTCGCCGCGCTCGCCCGGGCGCGCCGGGTCGCCCTCGTCGTGGGCCTCACGGAGCCGGCGGCGGCGCAGGCGGCCGATCAGGCCTACGGTATCGACCTGGACGCGGCCGAGCGGCTCGCGGCTCTGGCGGGCGCGGGGCATCCGGCGCCCGGACGCGCTCAGGCGCCCGCTTCGGCGCAGGAGGAGGTTGATGCGCGATGAGGTCATTGGTGCGCGAGATGCGCCGCATCGGCGCGTCGCTGATACGAAGCGCGGGTGGCCGCGTGCTCATGGGCGTGGCCGTCGTGGTCCCGCTCGTGCTCGTCATCGCGCTCGTCGCGGCGCTCACGCCGGCGTTCGAGGCGAGCGAGCGCATTCCCGTGGCCGTGGTGAACCTTGATGAGGGCGCCGTCGACGATGATGGGCGCTCGGTTGCCTATGGCGAGGAGTTCGTCGAGTCCCTGCTGGACTCGGAGGATCTCGCATGGAGCATCGTGGACGAGGACGAGGCGGATGAGGGGCTCGAAGACGGCACCTACGCCCTCATCCTGCGCATTCCGGCTGATTACTCCGAGAAGGTCCTGAGCGTGGAGTCCTCGTCGCCTGAGCAGGCGACGATCGAGGTCATCTCCACCGGCTCCGAGAACGTGCTGGCCACGGAGGCGGGCAGCGCGGCGCTGCGCCAGGTGCAGGCGCGTCTCAAGAGCGATCTCGGCGAGCGATACGTGCTCTCGGTGCTGAGCACCGTGCGCGGGCAGGCCTCTCAGCTCACGCTCGCGGCGGATGGCTCCGTGGCGCTCGAGACCGTCTATGACGCGCTCGAGACGGGCGCCGAGGCCGTGGCGGAGGGCATCGAGCAGACGGCCACGGGAGCCGACGCGCTCGTGACGGGCCTGGATGAGATCGCCTCAACCATGACGACCCTGGGTGAGGGGGCCGATGCGATCGCGGACGGCATCAGCCAGACGGCTGACGGCGCCGACGTGCTCGCGACGGGCGCCGAGACGCTCGCGACCGGCCTCGATGCCCTCTCCGACACCACGGTGAGCTTGGGCGAGCAGGTCGAGGTTGTGGGGACGACGCTCTCCTCGCTCGCGGACACGCTCTCTCAAGCGATGGGTGACCTCGCGGCGCTCGGAACGCTGACTCCGCAGCTCACGCAAGCGACGACCTCGCTCAACGAGGCGCTCGGCACCCTGACGGTCGCGACCGCGACCGTCACCTCGGCAACCTCGGACGTCGAGGCGGCGCTCTCCGGCTCCTCGGAGGCACTCTCCACCGTGTCGTCGTCCGCGGCGACGCTCGCGTCCGAGCTCTCGAACGATGACGCGTCGGCGCTGGGAATCGAGCAGCAGCTCGCCGCGATCGACGATAGCTCAGAAGCGCTTGAGGATGAGCTCGATGCGCTGCTCGATCAGCTCGAAGCCCTGGTGACGGGGGGTGCGTCGAGCGCTGACGACCTCGCCGCCGTGATGAGCGGCATCGCCTCGGTGCGCGAGGATCTCGCCGCCCTGAGCGAGGAGCGCGCCGCGCTTGCAGAACGCGTGAGCGAAGCGGCCGAGGCCGCCTCCGAGCTCGCGGACGCGGCCGACGAGGCGAGTGCGGGCCTTGTCGCGGCCGACGAGGCGCGCCTCGAGCTTGATGCCGCGGTGGACGAGCAGGAGGAGGCCGCGTCCACGGTGACGGAGTCGGTATCCGCGCTCGCCGCCCTCGCAGCGGAGGCCACGGAGCCGGCGACCACGGCGGTGACGAGCGTGATGGCCGTTCAGACGGCGCTCGCGGGCGCGGAGCTCGCCGACGGCACCACGGTGCTCGGGCTCGCCGACAGCACGATCTTGCTCGGGCAGGGCGTCGCGGCGATCGGTGCGCAGCTCGCGAGCGATGGGGCCGTGGGCGCGGGCGCGACGGGCATCGCCACCGGCGTCACGGCCCTCCAGCAGGCGCTCGGGGTCTTCTCGACCACGACGGCCCAGCTGGGAACGGGCAGCATCGCGCTCGGCACGGCGTTGAGCGCGGTCAACGAGGGGATTGCGACCCTTGGGACGGGGCTCTCCGCCGTGGCTGAGGCGCAAGGGGAGATCGCGTCGGGGATCGGCCAGCTGGGTGATGCGTCCCAGAGCCTGGTCTCGGCGATGACGTCGGTCGGGGAGACCCTGTCGTCTGCGACGACCTCTTACGCCGACCGGGCGTCTGTGGCGTCAAGCGCCGTGAGGCTCTCGACGACCACGCGCAACGACGCGGACAGCGCGCTGGACGCCCTCGCGCCCGTCTGCATCGCGGCAGCGCTCTGGGTGGGCGCGGCGCTCGCGATCGCGGCGCTGCCGTCGGTTGACCGTCGCGCTGTGATCGCCGGGCGCGGCGTGAGCGCGGTGATCTCGGCGTATCTGTCCTACCTGGCGTGCGTGCTCGTGCAGGTGGCGCTCGTGGCGGGCGTGCTGATCGCCGCGGGGCTCGATGTCGGCGATCCCGTGGCGCTCGCCGGGCTCCTCGTGCTCGCGGCGGCCGCGTGCGCCGCGGTGGCGCTTGCGTGCCGGAGCCTCTTCGCGCGCGGCGCGCTGCCGGCGATGCTTGCGTTGCTCGTGGTGCAGATGCTCTGCGCTGGCACGGTGCTGCCCGAGTTCTTCACGACCGGGGTCTTCGCGGCGCTGGGGTCCGTGCTGCCGCTGCCGGTGCTTGCCGAGGGCCTGCGCGGAGCCGTCGCGGGATCGGTGCCGCATCTGACCGCGGCGTGCGCGACGCTTGCGACGTGGGCGGTCGTCGGGGTGCTGGCGACCTGCGCCGCCGTGTGCTTGCGGCCGCAGGTCCGGCCTGAGCGGCTCGCGGCATAGTGCGCGAGCCGAAGGGGCCAACCGATGATCTACTCGCTCGCCCCCATGGAGGGGCTTACGGGACATCTGTTCCGCCAGGTTCACGCGGAGTGCTTCGGCGCGCTCGATCGGTACTACACGCCGTTTCTCACCCCGCCGCGCGTGGGATCCGGGTTCGGTGGCCGTGCGCGCAAGGAGATCGACCCGGCGCGCAACCGCGGCCTCAACGTGGTCCCTCAGCTGCTGACAAACAACGCTGACGAGTTCGTGGAGGCCTCCCGTCTGCTCGCCGACATGGGCTATGCCGAGGTGAACCTGAACCTGGGCTGCCCCTCGGGAACGGTCGTCGCCAAAGGGCGCGGAGCCGGGTTTCTCCGCGATCTCGATGCCCTCGAGGCGTTTCTTGCGGACGTGTGCGACCGGTCGCCCCTTCCCGTGTCGGTGAAGACGCGCGTGGGCATCACGAGCGATGCGGAGTATGAGCGTATTCTCGAGCTGTACTGCCGGCTGCCGCTCGCGGAGCTCATCGTTCACCCGCGCGTTCAGAAGGATCGCTACCAGGGCTCTCCGCGTTGGGAGCGGTATGGGGAGACCTTGGCGCGCGCACCGTTTTCCGTGGCGTACAACGGTGACATTTTCGGGCCCGAAGATCGGGACGCGCTGGTCGAGGCGTATCCTGCGACGCGCCATGTGATGCTCGGCCGCGGCGTCCTCGCCAACCCCGCGTTGGCCCGCATGCTCGCCGGCGGCCCTGCCGCCACGGCCGCCGAGCTCGAGCGCTTCCATGATCGGCTCTTCCATGCCTATGAGGACGAGATCGGCGGCAACGCGGTGTTTCGGATGAAGGAGTGGTGGTCCTACGCGCGGTTCTCCTTCGCCGACCCCGTCGCAGTGCATCGCGCGGTGAGAAAGGTCCGCACGGTCAAGGAGTACGAGGAGGCGGCCGCGCGCGTCTTTCGCACGGAGCACGTCGCTCCCGTCGCGCGCTTCCGCGCATCGGCATGGGGCTCCACCGCGTAGCGTCACTCCTCGGTTCCGTTACGTCCTACGCGAGCGCTCCGGTGGGATGCGCTCTCATCGCGCGGGCTCCCCACCTCGCCGCCGCGCGATATCGTGCGGCTGTCGACCACTGCCGGACCCCTGCTCACGCCTACGCCATGCCACCGGCAAAGAATCGACCATTTGGACCATTGGCACCGTTCACCCACCTTCAAAACTGGTCCAAACGGTCGATTCTTTCAGCACCGGGTCAGGAGTGAGGCGCTCGCAGGCGGCCTCAAGCCTCGTGGTCTCGGGCGCGGGCTCCCCGTACCTGGCCTTCGCGCGGTGACAAAGCGATGTCGCCTGAGACGGTGCGAATTCCAGTACGAATTAACCCTCTCGGAGCGTTTCAAGC
>CAZLGF010000086.1:1675-5270 GCA_964558955.1 uncultured Coriobacteriaceae bacterium | reverse complement strand
ATGGACGGGGCGTCATTCACGCCGTCACCGGTCATGGCCACGATGTTGCCCTTGCGCTTCCACGCCTCGACGATGCGGGTCTTGTGCTCGGGCTGGACGCGGGCGTAGACGCCGTACTTCTCGATCGAGCGGTCGAGGTCGGCATCGGAGATCCGGTCGAGGTCGGCTCCGGTGATGGCCTCCTCGCGACCCTCGACGATCCCCAGCTCGCGCGCGATGGCCACGGCGGTGTCGATGTGGTCGCCCGTGATCATGACGGGGCGGATGCCCGCCTCGTGCGCCTCATGGATGGCAGGGCCGACCTCGGGACGAACGGGGTCGATCATGCCCGAGAGGCCCACGAAGGTCAGGTTCTCCTCGAGCGCGGCCGCGTCATACGACGCCGGGGCCGCATCCCACGTGCGCTCGGCCGAAGCGAGCACGCGCAGCGCCCCGTCGGCCATCTCCTTGTTCTGGGCGAGCACGTTCGCGCGCATCTCCTCGGTCAGCGCGACAACGCCGTCAGCGGTGCGCATGGAGACGCAGCGCGTGAGGATCTCGTCGGGCGCGCCCTTGGTGTACTGGATGACCTCACCCGCGGGGGTCTCGCACACGACCGACATCATCTTGCGGCCCGAATCGAAGGGCGCCTCGCCGATGCGGCGATACTCGAGCACGAGATCGGACTTGGGCTGGCCCTCCTTGGCGGCATCGGCCACGAGCGCGGCCTCGGTGGGCTCGCCGTTGGCGACGCCTTCCTCGGCATCCCACGCGGCATCCGAGCACAGCGCCATCGCGCGCACGTGCTCGGGCAGGTCCTCCGTGGCGTGGCGCACGACCGTCATCTTGTTCTGGGTGAGGGTGCCGGTCTTGTCCGAGCAGATGACCTGCGTGCAGCCGAGCGTCTCGACCGCGGAGAGCTTGCGGATGATCGCCTGGCGCTTGGCCATCTTGGTCACGCCGAGCGACAGCACGATGGTGACGACGGCGACGAGGCCCTCGGGGATCGCGGCGACGGCGAGCGACACGGCCACCATGAACGTGTCGAGGATCATCTCGGGCTGCTCGACCATCGAGGAGCCGTGACGCAGGAGGTCGACCGCGAAGATGACCACGCAGATCACGATCACCATGATGGTGAGGATGCGCGACAGCTCGGCCAGCTTGATCTGGAGCGGCGTGAGCTCGTCCTTGGCCTCGGAGAGGGCGCCGGCGATCTTGCCCATCTCGGTATCCATGCCGGTGTTGACCACGACGGCCGTGCCGCGGCCATAGACCACAGTGGAACCCATGTAGCACATGTTCTTGCGGTCGCCGAGCGGCACGTCGTCCGCGTCGTCGGCGAGCTCGATCGCGTTCGCGTGCTTCTCGACGGGCACCGACTCGCCGGTGAGGGCGGCCTCCTCGATCTTCATGGACGCGCTCTCGAGCACGCGGCAGTCGGCCGGGACCGAGTCGCCCGCCTCGAGCAGCACGATGTCACCGGGCACGAGGTCGCTCGAGTGCAGCGAGATCTGCTTGCCGTCGCGGATGACCTTGGACTGGGCGGCGCTCATCTCCTGCAGGGCGGCGAGGGCCTCCTCGCTCTTCGCCTCCTGCACGACGCCGAGCACCGAGTTGATGATGACGACGACCATGATGATGATCACGTCGGCGAAGTCGATCTCGCCCTGGATCGCCCCGGTGACCGCCGAGATGATGGCCGCCACGATGAGCATGATGACCATGGGATCGGCCATCTGCTCGAAGAAGCGGATCCACAGAGGAGTCTTCTCCTCCTCATCGAGCTTGTTGGGACCGGCGCTCGCCAAGCGCGCCTGCGCCTCGGCCGTGGTCAGACCCGATGCGATGCTCGTGGATTGCTCCGCGAGCACCTCATCAGCCGAAGCCAGGTATTCTCTTTTCATAGAAGGAGCCCTCCTGTGATCGTGCCGCCCGGTAGATTGATGCCCGATCGTAATTCCCCAGGCGGTGGGGCAAGGGCTCATCAAGGCTGCCGTACCAAGCAGCGTTTTGCATACGGGGGCTAGCTTACCTCAAGATCGCCGCACGCGGCGCGACGCGCGCGAGAACCATAGAATCCGGCTTCACGTAACATGCGAATCTTTTTCGGCGTCCGGTTGATAATCATCGATGGACGGCTTATCGACGACCATTTACAATAAACCCCGGCATCGGAGAGACGGACGAGACGTCAGTTGGAGGTCTGCATGTACAAACGCACCAAGATCGTCTGCACGATGGGTCCCGCCTGCGATAATGACGAGACGCTTCGCGAGATGATCAAGGCGGGGATGAACGTCGCCCGCTTCAACTTCTCCCATGGCTCGTACGACGAGCACCATGGGCGCATCGAGCGCGTCAGGCGCATCGCGCGCGAGCTCGACACCCCGGTGGGCATCCTGCTCGACACCAAGGGCCCCGAGATCCGCACGGGCCTGCTCGAGGGTCATGAGAAGGTCACCGTCTCCACCGGCGACAAGATCATCGTCACCGCCGCGCCCACGTCTGAGGACTTCCTCGGCACCGCGAGCCACATCTCCCTCGATTACGTGAACCTGCCCCATGAGGTCGAGCCCGGCTCCAAGATCCTGATCGACGACGGCATCGTCGAGCTCGAGGTGGAGCACATCGACGGCCAGGACATGCACTGCGTGGTGAACAACTCCGGTGAGATCGGCGAGCACAAGGGCGTGAACGTTCCCAACGTGCACATCGGCCTGCCCGCCATCACGGAGCGCGACCGCGAGGACATCCTCTTCGGCCTCAAGGAGGGCATCGACTACATCGCGGCCTCCTTCATCCGCGACGGCGCGGCCGTGCGCGAGATCCGCAAGCTCTGCGACGAGAACGGCGGCGAGCACGTGGGCATCTTCCCCAAGATCGAGTGCGCGCTCGGCGTCAAGAACTTCGATGACATCCTCAAGGCGTCGAACGGCGTCATGGTCGCCCGCGGCGACCTCGGCATCGAGATCCCGCCCGAGCTCGTGCCGCACGTGCAGAAGACCATCATCGCCAAGTGCAACGCGGCCTACAAGCCCGTCATCACCGCGACGCAGATGCTCGACTCGATGATCCGCAACCCGCGCCCCACGCGCGCCGAGGTCGCGGACGTCGCGAACGCCATCTACGACGGCACCGACGCCGTGATGCTCTCGGGCGAGACGGCGGCCGGCAAGTACCCGGTGGAGGCCGTGAAGATGCAGGCCTCGATCGCGCACGAGACCGAGAAGCACCTCGCCGCCCACGGTCCGCTCGAGGTGCCGGCCGGCAGCCATGGCACCCGCGTCATCAACAACGTCGTGGGTCTCTCCGCGGTGAACATGGCCGCCACCATCAAGGCGAAGGCCATCATCGTTCCCACCACCACGGGCCGCACCGCGCGCCTCATCTCGCACTTCCATCCGCACACGCCCATCGTCGCGTTCTCGCGCCATGACTGGGCCGTGCAGAAGATGATCATGTACTGGGGCGTCGAGCCGCACCTCGCCGCCATCACCCAGGGCACGGTCGACGACACCGTGGCCAAGGCGATCGCGTCCGCGAAGGACTGCGGCGCGGTCGAGAAGAACGACGTCGCCGTGGTCACCGTCGGCGATCCCAAGACCTCGGTCGC
>CAZLGF010000086.1:0-1575 GCA_964558955.1 uncultured Coriobacteriaceae bacterium | reverse complement strand
CGCGCGTGCGGAGCGCGCGCTCCGGGTCCGTCAACCTGAGTGCACGCTGACATGAATCTAAATATTGCGGGAAGAGGGGCCGTGCGCCCCTCTTTTCGTATACCGAAACCTCTCGTTTCTGCTGTTGAGACGCGGTGCGCCCGGCTTCGCGCGCCCCCATCCCAGCGCCTCACAAAGCTCGAGTCGGAAATGCGTACGAATGACTCGGACCCTCATGTAGACACAAATTGAAGAGGGCTTCTACCAGCCCGTTTCTTCATCGACCACGCTGCTCTGCTGGGCTGTCGCCCCTTTTCGTACGCATTTCCGTGTCGAACATGAACAAGGCGTCGCATGTGGGTACCACTCCCCCTACCGGATCGGATTCGATCGCTCGCAAGACCATGCAGAACGCCACGGATCTGGCGAGCGTCGCATCCGCTTCGCCCATCTTCGCCCGTGCTCAGATCGCTCGCACTGAACGTCCCGCCTTGTCCCGTCTCGTTCCGCCTCAACTGGAACCGACAGCCCATCCTCTGCGCACATCAACGACCACCCAGCCCAAGCGCCACTCCTGACCTCCACCAACCCCTCACTGAGTCCGACTCGAGCTTCAAGGAGGTTCGCCCTTGCTCTATCCCGTGCTTACGGGCCTGTCGGCTCTTCAATATCACCGCACGCCGCCAGTGGTGCGCGAGCTCACCGGCCCCTTCCCCGACATTACGACCCCTCGGGGCAAGCGTGCTCTGAAACCAGGCCTCACCCTGCTCGGCGCCATAGAGCCACCCATCCATCTGATGGTCACCTCTCGCGTGGAGCGGCGCCGCGCTACCTGGGTGAAGACGCATCTTTGCACGCAGGAGCTCCCCTTTGGATCTTTCCTTGAGACCGAGCACGACGTCTCCGTGACGTCGCCCGCGGCGACGCTCCTCTCACTTGCCACCACGCTTTCCACCCCGCAACTTGCCCTGATCATGTATGAGTTCTGCGGAACGTTCACAGTCTTCCGTCCCCCGCCAGAGATTCGCGCGCACCTCCAGGACCTGGTCGACCAAGATGCCCTCCCCGTCGCGGAGGGATGGGAGCCCGCCTTAGCCGCGGATCGCACACTCAATGACTTATGGCGTCGCAAGCCGCTCGTGGACATCGATGAGCTCGCCCGATTCGCCGCGCCGCTTTCCGGCGTGCGGGGCATCAAGCGGTTTCGACAGGCGATGGGCATGGTGTTCGGCATCGCCGCGTCCCCCTTCGAGGCGCAAGCCGCCTTGCTGCTCGGATGCCCACACCGCCTCGGTGGTGAGGGTTTGACTCCTTTCGAGCTCAACCAGCGCATCGTGCTCACCGGCGACGCCAGGCGCATTGCCGACCAGGCCGTCTGCTATGGCGACCTCGTCTTTCCCGGCATCGACGGCAGCCCGGGAACCATTCTCGAATGCCAGGGCAACGCATACCACGAGCACGCGCAGCAGGCCGCATCGGATGACAATCGCAGACTCGCGTTGCAAACCATGGGATACACGGTCGTCCCGCTGCGCTACGAGCAAATCGTCAGCCCCGTGCGCTTCGCGGCCGTGGTGGACTATCTCGCTCGGCTTG
>CAZLGF010000085.1:0-5277 GCA_964558955.1 uncultured Coriobacteriaceae bacterium | reverse complement strand
CCCCTACGCGCCGATACCCTGATTTGCGCTGGCGATGGCAGCGTTCGTCGAGTTCACGGCCGTTTCGATGGCCTCGTCCACGTCGCCACCGTTGAACACGCTCTCGAGCGCGGTCTCGAGGTCGCTGCGCAGCTGAGGAAGCTGCGAGCAGAGAGGGCCAGCGGTGATGTTGTTCACCTGCGAGCCGAGAAGCTGGTCGGCCGCCACCTGAAGCTGCGGATAGGCGGTGTAGACCTCGAGCAGCTCCTCCGAATCGTAGGCCGCGGAGCTGATCGGGAAGTAGCCGGTGTCGCCCGCCCACGTAGCCTGGACCTCAGGCGAGGTCGCATACGCGCAGAATTCCATGACACCCGCGGCCACCTCATCGGAAAGATTCGCCGCGATGCAAAGCGCACCGCCGCCCGCATAGACGCCCATGGCCTCCTGGCCTTCCATGACGGGCAGGGCCGCGGTGCCCACCTCGAACTCGCAGGCGTCGATCGTCTGGCGCGCCGACGCCGAAGTGTCGATGAAGATCGCGCACTGTCCCTGCGAAAAGGCGCTGATGATATTGTCCTCGCTACTGAAGTTGGAGACGAGTCCCTCGGCACCGAGGTCGTCAACCCACTGGAAGAGCTCGGTCAGCTGGTCCTGGTAGGCCACCTCGTCGCAACGGTCCATGCGGCCGTTCTCGTTGTTGACCACGTAGCCGCCCATGTTGGTAACCATCTGGTCGAGCGCGTAGCCGTAGGCGTAGAGGCCCACGGGCACCACATCGGGATTGGTGGCGAGGAGCGTGCGCGCGAGCTCGGTAATGCCCTCGAAGGTCGAGGGGAGCTCGGTTGCGCCGGCAGCTTCGAGCATCGAGCGGTTGAAGTAGACCACGGGCGAGGAGCAGTTGAACGGCATCGCGTAGAGCACATCGTCCACCGTGTAGAAGTTCACAGCCTGCTCAAGCAGGTCGGAGTCATCGAAGTCGTGCGCGGCGATGAGGTCGGTCACCGAGGCGATGAGGCCCGAGTCGATCATCGACTGGAGGTTCTGCTCGCCGATCTGAACGATCGCCGGCGATCCCGTGGAGCCGGCCATGTTGTAGAAGCTGCCGGTCGACTCGTCATAGGAGCCCTGGTACTCGGACTGGATGGTGTAGGTGTCGGACTGCGCGTTGAAGCCGTCGACGACCGTCTGAAGCGCCTGGCCGCGCGAGCCGTCCATGGAGTTCCAGAACAGAATGACCGTCTTGCCGTCCTCGTCCGTGGTGGTCGCGCTCTCGGAGCTGCAGCCAGCGAGCGCGCCTGCGGACGCGGCGGCGGCCCCAAGCCCGGCGAGGGCGAAGAACGAGCGGCGGGTCAGAGTGGGTGCGTGCATGAGCTGTTCCTTTCAGTCGATGACGTGACGTGCTATGCAAAGAGGGCGGCGCTATTTGATGGCGCCCTTGGTCATGCCCTCCTGCAGGCGCTTCTGTCCGAAGAAGATGAGCAGGAGCGTGGGGATCGAGGTGATCACGGCGCCCGCGGCCATCATGCCGAAGTCGCTCAGGCCTTCGGAGCTGCTGAGGGTTCGAAGGCCGATCTGCACCGTGCGAACGCTGTTGTTGGTTGTCGAGACGAGGGGCCACAGATAGGCGTTCCATGTCACGAGGAAGAAGTAGATGGCCAGCGTGATCGTCGTGTTCTTGACCATGGGGAGCACGACGCGCCAGAAGAACCGCACCCGACCGAGGCCCGCCACATCGGAGGCCTCCTTGAGCTCGGAGGGGATCTGGAGCATGTTCTGGCGGTAGAGGAAGATCCCGAAGGTGGTGGCCACGCCGGGGAGGATGAGACCCGCATAGGTGTCTACGAGGCCAAGCGAGCGGATGGTCTGGAAATTCGTGACCACGAGGAGCTCCGCGGGGATCATCATCGTGGCCATGATGATGAGGAAGATGATCCGCTTGCCCCCGAAGGGAATGAAGACGAGCGCGTAAGCCGCGAGCACGGAGAAGACGAGCTGGAGCGCCGTGCCCACAACGCCCACGACCGCCGAGTTGAAGATGAACTGGGCAAAGGGCTGCGCCGCAAAGGCGTTCACATAGTTCTCGAGGTACAGGCCGTCGGGCAGATAGCGCCCATTGATGATGTCGGTGAGCGGCGTGAACGATAGCGCAAGCGAAAAGGCGATGGGAAAGCCGATGACCACGGCCGCGATGATGAGCGCGGCATAGGTGCCGACCACACCGGCCTTCCCTTGGCGGCGACAGGCCTCGGCGAGAGGTGAGGGGCGGCCCAGACGACGTGAACGCGCCGGGCGCACAGTGCAAAACATCATTGGTAGGTCACCTTGCTCTCGGTTAACTTGGTCTGGATCCACGAGATCACGAAGATCACGGCGAAGAGGACGACGCCCTGGGCGGCGGTCGATCCGATGCGGAAGTTCACGAAGGCGTCGCGGTACAGGCGGTAGATGAGGAGCGTCGTCGCGGTGTTCGGGCCGCCCTGCGTGAGCATGTCGATGAGGCCGAACGACTGGAACGCGCTGATAAGCGTGATGGTGAGCACGAAGAACAGCGACGGCGAGATGAGCGGAACCGTCACGCGGCGCAGGCGATACCAAAAGCCGCCGCCCACGATGTCGACGCTCTCGTAATACGAGTCGTCAATGCTCTTGATGGCGCCGAGCAGGATGAGGTAGGCCATGCCGATGTTCATCCAGACCGAGATGATCGAGACGGAGATGAGCGCGACGTTCTGGTCGGTGAACCAGCCGACCGCCGAGCCGCCGAACAACTCGATGATGCGGTTGAGCACGCCCGCGTTGTCATTGAAGAGCAGGTTCCAGAAGACCGCAGCCGACGCCACCGAGATGCCCATCGTGGCCGAGAAGATGGTCCGGAAGATTCCCATCCCTGGTAGATCCCGCGAGGTGAGGACCGCGAGCAGAAGCGCGATCACGATCGTCGCGGGCACCGTGATGAGCACGTAGATGACGGTGTTGGCAAAGGCCTTGAGATAGAGCGGGTCGGTGAAGAGCCCCACGAAGTTAGAGAGGCCGATGAACTGGGTGAGACCGCCCGCAGGCGTAGTCGCGAAGAAGCTGGTGACGACCATGCGCCCGAACGGGTAAATGACGAAGATCGCGAAGACGATAATCGAGGGGAGCAGGTACACCCAGCCGGCGAGGCTACGGCGCGCGCCCGGAGCCTCGCATGGGGGCGCGGCTGCGGTCGCGTCGGCTGTGGGGGCCGTCTGTGGACGGTGTGGGCGCTTGCGCATGAGAGCCATCGATCGCACCCCCTTAGGCCCGCGCGGCGATCGCTGCGGCAGCGACCGTGGCCTGCCGCTCGCCTGCGGCCTCAAGCTCGATCGCGGGGCGCACGAGCTCGCCCGTCGTCACGTCGAAGATGTGCGCGTAGCGCGGGTCAAGCACTACACGCAGGCGCGCACCCGCCTCAACGAGGTGCTGGCCCTGCCAGCGCGCCGTGAAGAGCCCGCCCGCCACGTCGAAAACGATGAGGGTCTCGTTACCCATCATCTCCGAGCTCGCCACCTCAACCTCGACGGCGTGCGTGCTCGTAGGCGTGGCCGGGTAGATTTGCTCAGGGCGCAGTCCGATCTTCCAGCGGGCGCCCATGGTGGCGCGCGGGAGCGCGGCGCGATCTGCGTCGGTGAGCGGCACGGTCAGGCCGTTATTGAGAACGAGGCCATAGGGGGTGAGCTCAGCGATCGCCATGTTCATCTGCGGGGTGCCGATGAAGGTCGCCACGAAGTCGTTCGCGGGGCGGTTGTAGAGCTCAAGCGGAGTGCCCAGCTGCTGGATGCGTCCGCCCGAGAGCACGGCGATGCGGTCGCCCATGGTCATCGCCTCCACCTGATCGTGCGTGACGTAGACCACGGTGAGGCCGAGCTGCTGCTGAAGGCGACGGATCTCGACGCGCATCGAGGCGCGGAGCTTGGCGTCAAGGTTCGACAGGGGCTCGTCCATGAGGCAGAGCGGGGCCCGGCTGCAAACGCTTCGCGCGAGGGCCACGCGCTGGCGTTGGCCGCCCGAGAGCGCGCGGGGTCGACGGTCGAGGTAGTCGGTGAGTCCGAGCAGCTCCGCAGCCTCGGCGAGGCGGCGCGCCTGCTCGTCGCGCGGCACCTTGCGCACGTCAAGACCGAACAGGATGTTGTCGCGGACCGAGAGGTGCGGATAGAGCGCGTAGCTCTGAAACACCATGGTGAGATTGCGGTCCTTGGGCAGCATGTCGTTGGCACGCTCCCCGTCGATCAGAAGGTCGCCCGCACTCACCCCCTCGAGCCCCGCGATGATGCGTAGCAGCGTCGACTTGCCGCAGCCCGAGGGGCCCACGAGGATGAAGAACTCCCCTTCCTCGATCTCGAGATTGATTCCTGAGAGGACCTCGGTCAAGCCGTCGTAGCTCTTCCTGAGATCCCTGCATGCGATCTTTGCCATATGACACTCCTTGCGTTATGCCTGCCGCGCGGGCTGGAACCCGTAAAAGTGCAGCGTATTGAGGTCATCCTCGCGGTTGCTCCCGTGCATGCCATGCCCGTCGTCGGCGATGTGGACGCCGTGGTCGGGAAGCCACGCCACGAGCGCGTCGTGCGCGGCCCACGCCCGCGCGGCAGTGTCCGCGAGCGCGTCGAATGCGGCGATGTGGTGCCTGAGCGCCTCGAGCGCGAGGCGCGATTCCGGATGGGTGCGGTGCATGACGTCGTCGAACTCCTGGTTGTAGACGACCACCACATCATGTTCGTCGGCCTCGATGAGCGCGCGAGCGCGCTCGTTGACCTCGTCGTCATAGGGCAGGATGAAGCGGTCGATCTCCCGCTCGCTGAAGAGAACGTCGAAGCTCGAGTCAGCGACGGCCACGAGCGCCACGCGCTTGCCCGCCCGAAGCAAGGCATCGAAGAGGGAGTCCTGGGCGAGCGGATGCTTCTCGTAACGCTCGATGCCGTGAATGTGCGGATGCACGCCGCACAACATGGTCGCGAAGCACACGGGCGTCACCGACGGCAGCATGGTCCGGACGGGCACGGCCACGGGCGCATGCCGAAGCACCGGCGCGTACCAGGAGGTATGGCGCTGATAGAGCCATTGGGCGATGGCGTCGGGGCAGTAGATGAGCGCGCGCTGGGCGCGCTCGATCCCGGCTGCGCGCATGAGCGCGGGCGCGAGCGGATAGGCCGGCTCGGCCGCGGGCGGGGGCTCGATCGCAAGACAGGCGGACACCGTCCCCGCCACCTGCGTCATCAGGCAATCGTTGAGCATCATGTCTCCTTTCGCCGCGCACGAACGAAAGACATGATGGGTCTC
>CAZLGF010000084.1:0-5414 GCA_964558955.1 uncultured Coriobacteriaceae bacterium | reverse complement strand
GTCATCGGCCGAGTTCTCCTGATTTCACGTCGACGGGGAACCGATCGGCTCCGACGCTGAACTCTTGCTAGACTAGGGGGGTATATGGATGTCCCTGATACGACTCGCGCGGTCGCGAGCCCGCATCGCCGTACGTCGCATACCGAGGAAGAAGACCATATGAAACCCATCGTTGCAGGCATGCAAGGTCCGGCCGTCGAGGACGTGCAGACGCGCTTGACCGGACTGGGCTATCCGATCGATGCGACTGAGACCGAGGCGTGTCAGTTCGGCGACTCGACCGCCCAGGCCGTCCGGGCGTTCCGCGTTGACCATGACCTCGCGAGCAATGAGGCAGTCGACCTCCCCTGCTGGAGCCGCCTGGTCGACGAGTCCTACAAGCTCGGTGACCGCACGCTCTATCTGCGTCTCCCCAATTTCCATGGGGCTGACGTGAGGGCGCTGCAAAACGCCCTCAACGTGCTGGGCTTCTCCTGCGGCGAGGTCGATGGGTACTTCGGCCCCCACACCGAAGCGGCGCTTCAGCAGTTCCAGGAGAATGTGGGCCTCTTCGCCGACGGCATGGCGTTCCAGGACACCTTCAACTACATCAACCGCCTGCACCACGTGTGGGAGGGCAAGCAGTCGGTGAGCGGACCCGAGCTGCGAACCGGGTTCGCGCGGGCAGCGAGCGTGCTCGAGCGGTACCGCATCGGCGCCCTGGGCGAGGACCCCATCGCGCGCAACGTCGCGTCACGCATGTGGAACATCGCCTCGGCGACCACCGAGCGCAACGGCTTCATCCTCTGCGAGGACGCCATTCCACATGACGTCGACATCATGCTCGAGATCGCAAGCGACGAGCTTCCCGACGACGCCGCGCCGCGCGCCACGATCGCGCTCGCCACCTGTGCCAACCTCGCCCTGCGCATACGCACCGCGATCGACGCCGCCACCGAGCGCCCCGCGCGCCTGCGCATCGAGCTCACCGGGCTCACGCAGTACGGCAGCTTCACCTCAAGCGACGCGCAGGCCCTCGCCGTGCAGCTCCTTGACGGCGTTTGCGATGCGCTGAGCGATTAGGTACACTTGGTGCGCCGTGGCGCCCAAGCGCCCACGGCACCAGCATTGGGGCATCGTCCAGCGGCAGGACTCGGGTTTTTGGTGCCCGCTACGGGGGTTCGAATCCCTCTGCCCCAGCCACGACGCAACGCGCCCGGTCATCTTTCGATGACCGGGCGCATCTTTGTTCGTCGCATGAATGCGCACTCAGAAGAACACGGGGCGGGGGCCAGCAAGCGAGTCGGCTCCCGCAGAGCGCAAAACGCGCAAGGCTAGACGCGCTGCCCCTCACCCGATGCCGGCGCCTCGGCGGCAGCACCGCGTCCGTAGCGCGCGCGGCCCATCTGGCTCCACGCGGGCTCCTCGTCGGGCAGGGAGCCGGCGCCCTTGGTGAACAGCTCCTTCAGGCAGTTATACGCCACGATCAGGCCGAGGATCACCAAGAGGATCGCGAACACCAGCTGCAGGCCCGAGGTCGCGATGACCGCCGCGCCCGACGCCTGCAGCGCGGTGACGCAGCCCATGATGCTCTGGATCAGCGAGGTGAACGTGCACACCAGCAGGAAGGCCACCGGTCCGTACAGCATGAAGCCCTTGCGGCCCGTGCATTTGCAAAACACCGCGAGCGTAATCATCGTCATGCCGCCGAGCAGCTGGTTCGACGCGCCGAACAGCGCCCAGATGTTGTTGTAGCCACCGAACGCCAGTGCGAAGCCGAGCGCGAGCGTGAGCACGGTCGCGACCCACGTGTTGGAGAGGACGCGCGCCGCGCCCGCCGCGTTCGCGCCGGTCTCCTCGGCCGCGTCGTTCGATGTGGCGAAGAACTCCTGGAAGGCCAGGCGCCCGATGCGCGCCACCGCATCGACCGAGGTCAGCGCGAGCGCGGAGACGCACATGGTCATAAACACCGTAGCCAGCGTGCTGTCCACGCCGAAGGCGACCATGCCGCGGGCCACGCCCTGCGAGAAGATGGTGAACTGCGTGCCCACCGCGGCCCCACCGGCACCCGTGGTGTTGATCTGCGAGTACATGATCGCCGCGATCACGATCGCGAGGACGCCCACGAAGGACTCGAGCACCATCGCGCCATACCCCACCGGCAGCATGTCCTGCTCCTTCTCAACCTGCTTTGAGGAGGTGTTGGTGGACACCAGGCTGTGAAAGCCCGACAGAGCGCCGCAGGCGACGGAGACGAACAGCAAGGGGAACAGGTAGCTGCCGTTCGCGGCCAGCTCGGAGATGTCGGCCACCACGGGGGCGGTCATCGTCGCCTCGCCGCCGAGCGCCAGCACCACGATGCCCACCACAGCGCAGACGATCATGACGATCATCATGATGCTCGTCAGGTAATCGCGCGGCTGCTTGAGCGTCTGGATGGGCATGGCCGCGGCGAAGAGCAGGTACACGGCGATCACCGCGAACCACCCATACTTGCTGAGATAGACGGGGAACTGCATGCCCACGGCGAACATGACCACGAACAGCACGACGGCAAGCGCGAGCTCGCGCCAGCCCGAGAGATTGAACCGGCGGTTGATCCAGCCGAAGGCGATGGCCACGAAGGTGAACAGGATGGAGATGGTGCCCGCCGCGCCGCCAGCGTAGGAGGACGACGCATCGACCGAGCCCGTCGCGTCAAACGTGGCCTTGAAGGTCCCGGCCACCATATCGACGAACGCCGCGATCACGATGATCGTGAACAGCCAGCTGAAGATCAGGAAGAGACGGCGCCCCGTGCGGCCGATGTACTTCTCGATGAGCTGCGCGAGCGACTTGCCGTTGTTTTTCACGCTTGCGTACAGCGCGCCGAAATCATGCACGGCGCCGAAGAAGATGCCTCCCACGAGCACCCACAAAAGAACCGGCAGCCAGCCGAACATCATCGCGGTGATGGTGCCCGTCACCGGGCCCGCGCCGCAGATGGACGAGAACTGGTGCGAAAACGCCGTGAAGCAAGATGCCGGCGAGAAGTTCTTCCCGTCCTCCATGCGCCTGGCTGGCGTGAGTGCGTCGCGGTCAACGCCCCAGGTGCGGGCGAGCCATCGACCGTAGGCCAGGTAGCCGACGGCGAGCACCACCGCCGCGACCAGCACCACTACCAAACCGTTCATGGTCATTCCCCCTTCTCGAGGAGCTCGACATGTACGAAAAAAGGCCGTCGAACGCATTCGACGGCCCTGCGCCGCCCGCGAAGCGCGGGAGGCATGTATCGCCCACCCGCGCTAGCAGATAATCTCGATCGCGATGGATAGGCGACGTGCTTTCATGTGGAGCAACCTCTCGTGGTCATGGCGCGATCAACGCGCCGCCGTTTGGCTCAGTGCAGTATCGAACTTCCCGACGCGCGCGTCAACGTTTGTTACGGCTCTGTTGCACCGCGAGGCGGCGGCGCCCAGCCCGCGTCGTCACAGAGTCATGTTGGGATCGGCGTCGATTGTCAGCGGCGCGACCTCCCCGTCGGCGAGCTTGCGGCGCGCGACCTCGGCGATCATCGCGGCGTTGTCCGTGCAGGCATCGCGCGGCGGCAGCGTCACGCGCACGCCGCGCCGCTCGAGCTTCTCGGTGAGCATCTGGCGCAGATGCGGGTTGGCCGCCACCCCGCCACCCAGGCAGTACGCGCGCGCACCGGTCTCCTTCAGGGCGTCCCACGCCTTCTTGAACTGCACGTCAAAGACGGCGGCCTCGAATGATGCCGCCAGGTCGGGCAGATGGATCGTCCGACCCGCCGCCACCTCCTGCTCGATGTAGGTCACGACCGCCGTCTTGAGGCCGGAGAGTGAGAAGCGGTAGTCATGGCTGTGCATCATGGCGCGCGGAAAGTCGATGGCCCGCGGGTCACCATCCTCCGCCAGGCGCGAGATGGCCGGCCCGCCGGGATATCCAAGCCCGAGCGCTTTGGCCACCTTGTCGAACGCCTCGCCCACCGCGTCATCAAGCGTCTCGCCCAGCACCTCATAGTCGCCCCAGGCGCGCACGTGCACGAGCATGGTGTGCCCGCCTGAGACGAGCGTGAAGATGAAGGGCGGCTCGAGATCGGGGTCGGCGAGCACATTGGCGTACAGATGTCCCTCAAGATGGTTGATGGCGAGGAGCGGTTTGTCCGCGAGATAGGCGAAGCCCTTGGCGAAGGCCACGCCCACCACGAGCGCGCCGACCAGGCCCGGGCCCTGGGTCACGGCGACCGCGGCGAGCTCCGCGGGGGCGATGGGACCGCCCTCGAGTCCGAGCGAGCGCGCCGCCTCCTCGAGCGCCGCGTCAATCACGCCGACAATGACCTCGACGTGCTTGCGCGAGGCGATCTCGGGCACCACGCCGCCGAACCGCGCGTGGAAGTCGATCTGAGTCGAAACCTGGTTGGCCAGCAGCTCGCCCGCGGCATCCATCACGGCGACAGCCGTCTCGTCGCACGAGCTCTCGATGGCCACGATGAGCTGGCGCCGCGCAAGCTCATCTTCCTCGGCGGCCGTGCGCCGAGGCGTCGCGAGCGGCCACACGCGCCGCGTCGCGGCGGTGGGCTCAGGCGACGCCGCGTCGACGGGGAGCTTGAGCGGGAGCCGCGCCGTCATGATCACGGCGTCGGCACCGGGGCCATAGTAGCCCGGCCGGCGCCCCGCCGCGGTGAAGCCGAGACTCTCATAGAGCGCCCGCGCAGGCTCGTTGCCCGCCTCCACCTCGAGCGAGGCCGTCTCGCACCCGAGCATCTGCGCGTCGTAGCTCACATGAGCGAGGAGCTTGCGCGCCACGCCCGCGCGACGATGCGCGGGCGCCACCACCACGTCGAGGATCTCGACGTCGCGCTCAACCATCCTGCCGCCCGCGAACCCGATCAGCTCGCCGGCGTCGTGCGCGACCCACCAGCTGCGCGGCACGGCCGCCTCGGCGGAGAGCTCCGCCAGAAACTGCTCAGCCGACCAGGCGGTGTGCGCCGCGTCAGCGAAGCAGGAGGCGTCCAGCGCGGCCATGGCCTCGGCATCCGCCGCCGCCATGGGACGGACCTGGAGGTGCTGGCCAGCGAGCTCCTCAGCCACCCCGGTGACTTCGGAGCGCGGGCTCCGCGCGCGCCCGAGCCGTGCGCGCTCGTGCTCCTCGGCATCCGAGAGGCGCGTGTAGATGGGCAGCACGAGGGCGGGATCGCCCGTCTGGCCGCTATCGAGCACCTGGGGTCCCGGCGCCGCGGCGGCGCAAAACGCGCGCAGCAGCCCCTCACCGGACGGCCACCACAGCTCGCGATCGAGCGCCTTCCCGAGCAGACCCGCGCGCTCGAACAACGCCTCGTGACGCACCAAGCCGTCTCCGCTCACCTGGAGCTCGCTCGCATAGGGCAGCGCGGCCCACGCCTCGGCGGCCGCGGCGGCGCGCATCACGCGCTCGCG
>CAZLGF010000083.1:0-5437 GCA_964558955.1 uncultured Coriobacteriaceae bacterium | reverse complement strand
GCGCGCCTCCCTTACGATAGAGTGTCAATACATGGGGAGCGCGGCGTGAGGAGGCACGAGTGGCCATTGGGATGACGGGAAAGCGTAGCCGCAGCGAGGTCCGCTTCTGGCTCAGCGCATCGTCTGAGATGACGCGCGACCCTCGTGCGTTTCGGAACGCTCATGACGCGTACGCCTCAGCCGGGCCCATCCCAAACGCCAGCACATGGAGAGCGCTGCATCCGGATGAGTTCGCCGACCAGGTTGAGTGCGCCGACGCCCTCAAGCGGTTCCGCGGCTTCGCGCGCGTCTCGGCCGAGGACCTTTCTGATGATGACCTGGTGCGGGCGCTCGCGGAGAGCTGGGATCTGGCAAGGGACCGCGCCTGGCGGTGGGATGCCGCCAACGCCACGTTGACATTTCCGGTCCTGACCATCGCCTTCGAGGATGAGGCGGTGTACGTCGAGGCAGCGATGGCCCGGAGCTTCAAGGGCGTGCGAAAGCCGTTCTACCTAAAGATTCTCTTCATCAACAACCTGCGCAGTCGCCGGCTTGCGTTCAGTACGTCGCCTGCGCTGGATCCCGTTGACGAGCCGGATGCTGACACCGCGTCGGATCCCGTCCCGTCCGAGACGGTGGATCGATGCGTCGATCACCCACCCGCGCCGGCGCGCTCTGCGCTCGAGGTCCGCTTCTGGCTTAAGGAGCCGTCCGAGGCGGCTCGCGACCCGTACGCGTTTCGTCGCTCTCATGAGGCGTACGCCTCGGCCGGCCCCATCCCGAACGCCAGCGTCTGGAGCGCGCTTGATCCGGATGAGTTCGCCAAGCAGGTCGAGTGCGCCTTCGCCTTCAAGCGGTTCCGTGACATCGCGCGTGTCTCGGCCGAGGACCTTCCGGACGACGACCTGGCGCGGGCGCTCGCTGAGGGCTGGGATCTGGCGAGGGATCGCGTCTGGCGGTGGGACGTTGTCAACGCTGCGCTAACGTTTCCGGTCCTGACCATCGTCTTCGAGGATGAGGCGGTGTACGTCGAGGCCGCGATGACCCAGAGTTTCAGGCGTACGCGAAAGCCGTTCTTCCTGAAGATCCTCCTCGTCAGCAACCGGGGCAGCCGCCTGCCCGCGTTCAGCGCGTCTCCCGTGCGCTCGCATACCGAGTCATCCGATATCGCCGCGTCGGATTCCGTCTCCGCGCCGGAGATCCCTTCATCGGCGGAGACTGTCTCCATGCCGGATGGCGATGGTGCGCTGGATGATGGTGCCGCGTCGGATGCGGACGCGCGGGACGCCATCCCGTCCGAGACCGTGGCTCAATGCGTCGACCGCCTGCGCTCATCGGCGCGTGGTGCGCTCGAAGCGACGGGGCGGCCCACCGAGGCCGACCAGGACACACTGCGTGACCTTATCGCCGACGAGGCCCTGGTGAGGTGGATTCGCTCTCCCGAGCGCCCGGCTGAGGCGATCACCCTCGCCTTCGACGCCGCGGCGCGCCTCGCCGTCAGCCTGACCGGGCATGATCTCGCCGTGTCCGAGCGCAATCTCGTGCACCGCGTGATCGCTGGCATGGGGTTGCCCAACATGAGCGAGCTCTCACTACTCGGCTTCACGACGCTCGAGGCGAATCGGATTGAGAACGCGTGGAAGGGTCTCGGGAAGATCGACCGCACGCCCTACGACCTGATCAGCGCGTTCAAGGAGCGCCCGTCGCTACCGGCCGTCGCGCTTCTCGGCATACTCACGAGCGCGGGCGGCAGGGAAACCGTCGCCCGTGCGTTTCAGGAGCTGCTGCGCTGGCTGTGCGGCGGTTCGTCCGTGCAGCTCGAGGCGGCCCGGCGCCTGCTCGATCGTTACCGCGATCGGCTCGTGGACGCATGTCCCCACGGTCCCACGATGGGCATGGCGCAGACCGCGCTCGGCCTCGCCCGCGATGGTCGGCCCGACAAGGGAGCTGCCTACGCGCATCAACTTATCGCGTTCTGGGATGGATCCGCCGCGGGCGCGTTGAACGGTGTGCGCTCCATGCGGTGTGCGCTCGCGCTCTGCCAGGTGCTTGCCGGCCTGCCCGTGGAGGACCCGATGTCGATCGATGCGTCCTGCCACGTGATGGGCTCCGTGGCGGCGAGCAGGCAGCTCGTGCGTGCTCTGGTCGCGCGCTACGGGGAGAGCGCGGACGCCCGCCACGTGCTCGCGGTTATCGCGCGCAACTCTAAGCTGTCTCGCGCCTTTTTGTTCGCGTATCCCGGTGTTGCCGTGCATGAGGAGCCGGGTCGCCTGAGCGCGCGCCTGCGGGATTTCGGCGCTGGCCGCGCTGCGCGCTCCCTCTCTGATGACGACGTCGACGCCTCCGTGTTGCTTTCCTACGCTGTGGGCGCCGCGCCGGACTGGCTGAGCGACCGCGCCCTCCCCGCGCGTCGTCGTGGTCGCGTGGGGAGCGATGTGGGCGAGGGCATCGACGCGGGGTGGTTCTCCGTGTTCCGCGCCGCGCGATCGGACGAGCCTGACGAGCACGTCACCGCGGCATACGCGGCCGCGCAGGCGTCGGCCCTGCGCCATCGTTTCGCGGCGACGCAGCTCGCGTCCCGCTCCGACGCGGCGGTGCAGCCCTGCATCAAGCTGCTCGACGCGCTGAGCGCTCTAGATGACGCCGCGGTCAGCGTGGCGGCTGCGGCCGATCGTGCGCGCGAGGCGGCCTGCGTGGACGCGCTCCGCACGGTACTCGACCTCATCGATGCGATTGCGCGGGATGATCAGGGCGACGGTGGCCGGCAGATGCTCGTTCCTGTGGCCGAGGCAGTCGAGGCCGCCGCTCTTGAGCGCATGGCCCGCCTTTTCGCGGCGCGTCCCAACGTGCTCTCCTCGGATGACGCGTCGACCCAGGCGACATGCGACCGGCTGGCGCGCTGCGCCTGGTCGCGGGTGGAGCGGGTCTGCGATGCTCCGGGGGCGCAGGAAACGCTTCAAGCGTTCGCGGCGGCGGGGGCTCGCGGGATGACGATGCGCGCGCGGGCCGCCCTCGCGGCGCACTACATCCTGGCCGTGCAGCCATCGAGAGCGGACGTCGCGTCGGCATACCAGACAGCGCCGGCGATCGCCGGTTATCCCGACATGGGGACGGCGTACTACCGCAGCGTGCTCGAGCGTGGGAGCATGGCGGCTTTCCGTGCGTGGTGCCGCGAGCTGAGCGGTTTCGTCGCGCAGCGCATGAAGAACGTTCGTCGGGTGGATCGTGTCGTTGAGCGCATCGTCATGCGCAAGGGGACGCCTGACGCAGAGGCGTTGACGCGCGACGTCGTGACGGTGCAGAGCGCGGTTGCGCGCTTTATCGAGCACCCGGAATACACGCCCAGCAGCGTCTTCGCGATCGATCTCTACCAGGCGCTCTTTTTACGGCACCGAAGAAAGTGCGCGGCCGTCGCGATCTTCGGGTTCGTCGATGTCTGGCAGCTCACTAACCTGACCAGCTCGATCAAATGGGTGTTCCTGCAGCCCAATCTCATCTCCTCCGGCGATCTCGCGCGCAGCCTGCCCGCGCTCGCGAACCTGATGGTCGAGTATCTCGAAGGCGGCTTCTCTTGGGCAGTCGAGGCCAGCAGGCGGAGCGGGGATGAGCGGACGTACGGGGCGCTCGGCCGCTTCGGAAGCACGCTCGCCGCGGTGATTGAGAGCGTGGGCGCACGAGGAATCATCGCGCGCGGGTATGGCCAGGAGATCGCCTTGCGCGCGCTCCTTGCTGCGCTCAGGAAAGCGGCTCAAGAGCAGGCCGCCCACACCGGATCGGTCGAGCTCGACGCGGCGGCAGACGCGCTCGATAAGGCAATCGCTCAGGCCTTTCCCGAGCAAGTTGACCTTGCGACGGAGGCATCCCGCCTGTCTGAGCTCGCGCTCATCGAGCGCTTCGTCGACGCGGTTGAGGCGGAGGACCGGCGCGCCCATCGCGCCGATATCGAGCTGATCGCTGACGAGTTCGAGCGTCGCGGGCGCGCGGACAAGGAATGCGCCCCGCTCGCGGCGTGGATCGCCGAGGTGGTGGACGCTCTTCCTGAGGGGTCCGGACCCCTGCCGGTGCACCTGTCCTGCTGCCTTGCGCTGTTCGAGGCGGGCGTGCATCCCGATTCGGCCGTCAATCGAACACGCGCTACCGACGCGCTCGCGGCGCTTGCCGGGCCATCCGGCGTCGCGATCGAGGAGGGCGCCGTGGGCGAGCTCAATGACGAGGGAGTCGGCTCTCGTACGGCGATAGGGCTCCTCGTGCGTTTCAATCGCATCTTTCCCGTTGGGCCGCTGTGGGTCGCCCAGGTGCTCTACTGTCTTCTCGACGCGGTCGCCGCGCATCTCACCTCGAGCGACCTGGTCTTCATCGGGGAGATTTACGACGCGTGGGCCAACGTTGAGTCATGGCTTGTCCGCATGAGCGCCAACCGTGAGACCGCGCGGGTCGCGCTCGCGATGAGCGGCGTCCGGCCCGAGCTCATGAGCGACCCCATGCTTGCGGCGTATGTGGACGCCTGGAGGCGCGTGGCTCGGGAGCTTCCTGATTGGACGGGAATGATCTCCGCGGCGCTGCTCTGCCGCCACTGGGGGCCGGTGTGCGATCGCGTGGCGGAGGAGGATCCCGAGACCGCTCGCCGTCTGGGGTCTGCGCTTGCGCCGGTGTTTGCGCATCGACCGGAGTACCTCACGCGGGCGCTGCTGCGTCGCGCGTATTGGACGACGCGCGTCGGCGATGAGATCGCCGACGGCACGCGCGCGCTGATCCAAGCGCTCGTCGACGATGGGTTCGCGGAGCTCGTTGCCGAGGTCGAGCGCATCGCGGTTGGCGGAGATGAAGCGTCGAAGCAGGCGCTCGAGGCACTCGTCGGACCTGAGTCTGGTGCCCGAATGGCGCCCCTGAAGGCCGTGCGGGCCGCCCTCGATGGGATCGAGGCGGTCGAGCGGGAGGGGCGTGCGAGTGCTGAAGCTTGCCGATCCGCTCGTGCTACCACGTGCCGCGTTGCCCGCGCCGTCCAACCCTCGATCCGCTACCTCGATCCCGCGCAGCGTCTCATCTTCCAAGGTGATCCCTGGATCAAGGATCATCTCGATGACGGGTTCCTCGATGAGGCGGGCGCGGCATACCTCGCGCTCGTCCTCGCGCTCACCGCGTCGGAGCTTCCGTCGCCGGATGAGCTCGATCGCGCGCGGGATCGCCTTGCAGGGCGCGTTGAAGCGCTGCCGGCCGAGCTACGCGCAGGCGCGTCGTCGCTGCTCGCCGCGGTGCCGGCGCGCGTGCCGATGCGTCCGTCCTTCGCGCTGAACGGGCGCTTCACGGGGTTCGCGCGCGTCGACCAGCGCGGGTCGGCTGAGCTCGGCGCCCTTATCGCGCTGGGGCGCAAGCTGCTGCGCGCGCCGGCAGATGACAGTCACGGCCCTCTGCCCGATGCGGGCTGGCTGGATGCGGTTTCCTGGGAGCGCGACGAGGC
>CAZLGF010000082.1:0-5506 GCA_964558955.1 uncultured Coriobacteriaceae bacterium | reverse complement strand
TGTGCAATGCCTGGGCGCGTACCCGCCCTATAAGATGCGCGAGCTCGAGCGCGCGGGCATCGAGCTGCCGGTCGAGGAGGGCGACGTGGAGGCGCTCGCGGCGGGCACCGTCGACTTCGTGAGCTTCAGCTACTACAACACGCACGTGACGGGGAGCAAGACCCGCGGCATCATCAAGGGCATGAACGGGATCGACACCGGGTACGTGAACCCGTGCCTCACGCGCTCCGATTGGGGCTGGACCATCGATCCGCGCGGTTTGCGCTACGCGCTCAACCTGCTCTTTGAGCGGTATCGTCGCCCGCTCATGGTGGTCGAGAACGGGTTGGGGGCCGTGGATGAGCGCGCGGAGGACGGCTCGGTGCACGACCCGTACCGCATCGCCTACATGCGCGATCATCTGCGCGAGCTCGAGCGCGCGATCGAGCACGACGGGGTGTCCGTCATGGGCTACACCATGTGGGGGCCGCTCGACCTCGTCTCCGCGTCCACGGGAGAGATGAAGAAGCGCTATGGCATCATCTACGTCGACGTGGACGATCAGGGCCAGGGCACCTTCCAGCGCGTCCGCAAGGACAGCTTCGCGTGGTACCAGCGCGTCATCGCGACAAACGGCGCGAGCCTTGCCGAGGACGTGGACGCGTAGGGGCCGGCTCGAGGCGGCTCACGCGACCGCCTGCTCACTTGGGGATTCAGGGCGCCCGCGGCGCGCGGGCGCATGCGAGAAAGGAAGCACGATGATCAAGACGGTGTTCATGGACAGCGAGTACTGCAGCATGGGGCGGTGGATCTCACTCATCATGGCGGACGCCTGTGGTATGCAGCTCTATGAGGGCATCGACCTCGCCCAGCTCTCCGACGAGGAGTGGCTCACGCCCGCCTACCTCAACGACTTCGATAACCGCATCTCGGGAAAGTCGGCCGACGAGCTGCGTGACGACGAGGAGTTCCAGCGCGTGAGCGCCGCGCTCACCGAGGCCGCGCGCACGGCGATCGCCCAGGGACCGTGCATCATCCACGAGCGCGGTCTCGGCGGGCTGCTCGCCGACACGCCGGATAGCCTGCGCGTGCTGCTCTACAACACCAACATGGAGCACCGCATCCCGCGCGCCCTGGGCGATCCCATCTTCGGGCTCGCGAACGCAGACCATGACGAGGTGGTCGCGTTCATCCGCCAGCAGGATGCTGACCGCGCCGCGTTCCGCGACGCGCTGGTGGACACGGCGTGGGGCGAGAAGACGAGCTACGACATCTGCCTCGACTCCGATCTGCTGAGCCGTGAGAAGTGCGCCGAGATCCTCGTCGAGGCGGTGTCCGACCTCAAACTCGACCCCGCTCGCTGCCAGGAGATCATCTCACGTATGATGGAGAAATGGACTGCGAATCGTAGGTAGCCCGCGCGTTTCGCGCAGGTGACGTGGGACGAGAGACGGGATTGCTCGCTGTGTACGCGCTGTTTTTCATCATCAGTTTCGGGGCTTCGGTCATCGGTGCCATCTGCGGCATCGGCGGCGGCGTCATCATCAAGCCGGTGCTCGACGCGGCGGGCGCGCTCCCGCCGGGGACCATCAACTTCCTCTCCGGCTGCACGGTGCTCGCCATGACCTGCTACTCGGTGGTGCGCAACCGCATCGCGGGCACGGTGGAGATCGACCTGCGCCGCACGGTGCCGCTCGCGCTCGGTGCCACGGTCGGCGGCTTGGTGGGCAAGCAGCTCTTCGATGTCGTCGAGGGACTCTTCCCCTCATCGGAGACGGCCGGTTCCGTGCAGGCGGTCGCCCTCGGTCTCATCACCCTCGGCACGCTCGTCTACAACCTCAACCGGGACCGCATCGCGACGCGCCAGGTGGACGGTGTGCCTGCCTGCGTGGTGATCGGCGGCGCGCTCGGCCTCATGTCATCGTTTCTCGGCATCGGCGGCGGCCCGATCAACCTGGTCGTGCTCTTCTACTGCTTCAGCATGGGCACCAAGCAGGCCGCGCAGAACTCGCTGTTCATCATCTTGTGCTCCCAGGCGGCGAGCACGGTGACGAACCTCATCACCATCGATCTCGCGAGCATCGACGCGGCGCTCATCGCGGGCATGATCGCGTGCGGCATCCTCGGGGGCGTCTGCGGCAGGGCGATCAACAAGCGCATCGACGACCGCCACGTCGACAAGCTCTTCAGCGGCCTCATGGCCGTCATCATTCTCATCTGCGTGTACAACGCTCTGACGTAAGGACGCGCCCGGCGCGCGGAACCGCGGGCTTAGCGCCGCCTGAGCCCGCGGGCGATGGCGCGCATGGCGGGCGCCGCCTCCTCGAGAAACGAGCGGTACCCGCAGAAGTCCTCGCGATAGTAGGCGATGCTCAGGCGCTTGCAGTTGCGATGGCAGATCCCCTCGAACGGGCAGTCGGCGCATCGCGCGCAGGGCCTGCGCTCCTCGGTGAGAAACGCCCGCATGGCATCCGAGGTCGCGATCGCGTCGAGGTCATCGGTCGCGACGTTGCCGCAGCGGTAGCGGTCGAGCACATAGAAGTCGCACGGGAAGACGTCGCCGTTGCTCTCGACGACGAACTGCGGCGCGCAGGCGCCGAGCATGCCGCACTGCTGAGGCGGCATCCCCGCGAAAAGCGAGATCACGTTGTCGAAGAGCGTGATCGAGCGATACGTGCCCTGCTTGAGCTCCTCGAGCCAGAGCCGGAAGAAGGCCGTGTAGAACGAGGCGAAGAGCTCGGGCGTGAGGGAGAACGCGTCGCGTTCCTCATCGAGTCCGGGCAGGCAGGGGATGAGCTGCACGAACTCGAAGCCCTGCTGCTGGATGAAGCGATAGAGGCGCTGCGGGCGGCGCGCGAGCTGTGCGGTGAGCACGGTCAGGATGTTGACGTCCACGCCCGCCTCGCGCAGCAGCCCGATCGACTCCATCACGCGCGCGTGGGTGCCCTGCCCGCGCGCGTCGGGCCTGAGGCTGTCGTGCACCTCGCGATACCCGTCGAGCGAGACGCCCACGAGCACGCCATGCCGCTTGAAGAAGGCGGCCCAGGCCTCGTCGATCGCATAGCCGTTGGTCTGCAGCGCGTAGCGCACGCGCTGTCGCGTGCGCGCGGCGTCGACCACGGCCGTGAACGCCTCGAAGAAGGGGAGGCCCGCGCAGGTGGGCTCGCCGCCCTGAAAGGCGAAGGTGATCTCGGCGTCGTCGCCGATCGCGAGCGCTCGGTCGATCAGGGCGCGCATCGTCGCCTCGCTCATGACGCCATGGCTCCTGACGGCGCGATGCGCGGAGACGTCAGCGTAGAAGCAGTAGCGGCAGCGCATGGTGCAAAGCGACGATGCCGGCTTGATGAGGAGGCTGACGCGCTTCATGGTTCGTGGCGCCTATCCGAGCAAGGGATAGAACGAGGGCTCCATGTGCTCAAAGCGGGCGAGCTCCGTGAAGCCGAGGCGGGCGAGGCGCTTGCGCACGCGGTTGATGTGCGCGCCGAGGTGCGCCGGCTCGTGCGAGTCGCTGCCGATCGTGAGCACGCGGCCGCCGAGGTCGCGGTAGAGCTCGAGGATCTCGGTGCAGGGTTGCAGGTCGGCGAGGCCGTAGCGAAACGATGAGGTGTTCACCTCGATGCCCTTGCCATCGGCGATCACGCGCTCGAGGATGGCGGCGATGATGTCACGGCTCCGCTCGAACGGATAGGGGCCGGCGGGATCGTAGCGCTTGATGAGGTCGAGGTGCCCGAGGACCGCGTAGCGGTCGAAGTGCTCGACCACCGTGAGCATCTCTTCGTAGTAGGCGTCGTTGTATTCCTGCTGCGTGCGGCCGCGCTGGAAGTCGCCCGTCCAAAACTCCTGATCGCCCACCTGGTGGATGGAGAGGATGACGAAGTCGAGCTCGTCGGCGTGCGCGTCGAACAGCGCGCGCGAGGGCTCGATGGTGTGCGATTGCACGCCGAGCTCAAGGCCCGTGCGCACGACGAGCTCGCTCGCGAACGCCTCGCGCGCACGGGCGAGCGCGGGGAAGTAGCGGTCGTAGTCGACGTTCAGGACGGGCTGGCCGTCGACGATGCGCGCGAGCTCGGGATGGTCGTGATCGGGCTTCACGCCGTAGTCCACATGGTCGGTGACGCAGATCTCGTCGAGATTGATGCGGATGGCGTCCGCGCACACCTCCTCGAGCTCGTAATCCGAATCGTCGCTGAACGCGGTGTGCACGTGGTAGTCGGCAAGCATCGGTCCTCCTTCGTGGGGGCGCGGCAGACATGCGTTCCGTCGCCGTCCAGTGGTCGAGATCAGCCGCCGGAGAACGCGGCGCGCACGGGCCACCAGACCCGCTCGCATAATGGTAGCGGAATGTTGTCTGCACGGAGAAAGGAGCGAATCATGCCATTTCCCAAGGGGTTCCTGTGGGGCGGCGCCACCGCCGCGAACCAGTGCGAGGGGGCCTACCTCGCCGACGGCAAGGGGCTCTCGACGGCCGACGTCATGACGGCTGGTGACAAGCACACGCCGCGCCGCATCACCGACGGCATCATCGAGGGCGAGCGCTATCCCAGCCACGTGGCCATCGATCACTACCATCGCTTCGAGGAGGACATCGCGCTCTTCGGCGAGATGGGCTTCACGTGCTATCGCATGTCCATCAACTGGGCGCGCATCTTCCCCAACGGCGATGACGCCGAGCCCTGCGAGGCCGGTCTCGCGCACTACGACGCGGTCTTCGACGCGTGCCACGCCCACGGCATCGAGCCGCTCGTCACGCTCTCGCACTACGAGACGCCGCTCGGCATGCAGAAGTTCGGCAGCTGGGCCGATCGCCGCGCGGTCGATTGCTTCGAGCGCTACGCGCGCACCGTCCTCACCCGCTATCGCGGCAAGGTGCGCTACTGGCTCACCTTCAATGAGATCAACTGCATGTCGATGATGCCGTGGATGGCGGGCGGCGTCCCCAACGACGCGGACGAGCAGACCCGCATGACCGCCGCCTACCATCAGTTCGTCGCGAGCGCCCGGGCCGTGCAGATCGCGCACGAGATCGATCCGGAGAACAAGGTCGGCATGATGTACGGCGGCATCTTCTCGTACCCGGCCACGTGCGACCCTGCCGACGTCCAGGCGAATGACGAGTTCATGCGCCGCATGATGTTCTATCCCGACGTCATGTGCCGCGGGTACTATCCCGCCTACAAGCTGCGCGAGCTCGAGCGCGCGGGGATCGAGCTGCCCGTTTTGCCGGGCGATGACGAGCTGCTGCGCGCGGGCACGGTTGATTTCTTGTCCTACAGCTACTACTTCACGATCGTGTGCGGCAAGGACTCCAAGGCGCTCTCCTCCGAGACGGCCGTGAGCATGGACACGGGGTACACCAACCCCTACATCCCGCAGACGCCATGGGGGTGGGCGATCGATCCGTACGGGCTGCGCCATTCCCTCAACCTCTTCTACGAGCGCTACCAGATCCCGCTCATGATCGTCGAGAACGGTCTCGGCACATACGACACCGTGGAGGAGGACGGCTCCATCCACGATGACTACCGCA
>CAZLGF010000081.1:1944-5590 GCA_964558955.1 uncultured Coriobacteriaceae bacterium | reverse complement strand
TCCTCGTCGGTGGCGATCAGGTCGGAGAGCGTCAGCAGCTCATACCCAGCCTCAAGTAGCTCGTCAATGAGCGTGGGAAGCGCCTCGACGAGCTGCGCGCCGGTCGTCTCGTTGTCGGTCAGCAGCACGATGTTGCCCGTGGTCACGCTCCCCACAACGGTCTCGACCACGGTATCGGCCCCCGGCAGCAGCCAATCGCCCGAGTCGATGTTCCAGGTCACGACGGCGCTCACCAAATCCATGGCATCGCACCAGTTCTGCTCGGAGAACGTGCCGTAGGGCGCGCGGAGCAGGCTCACGCTCTCCCCGGTCACCTCTTCGATCGCCGAGAACCCGTTGCTCAGCTCCGTGCGCAGATCGTCGGCGGAAAGCGCCGAGAGACTCGTCTCGCTGTAGGAGTTCGAGCCGATCTCAAAGCCCGCGTCGGCGATGGCCTGCACCGCGTCCTCATTGCCCTCGATCGCCTCTCCCTGCAGGAAGAACGTCGCCGCGACGCCCTTCTCCTGGAGGATGCTCACGATCTGCTCGGTATACGAGCTCGGCCCCTCATCAAAGGTGAGCGCGATGACCTGACGATCATCATCAGGGCTCACCGACCGCTGACGCACCACGCAGTCTTGAACCTCCAGCACCACGCCACGGTCGACCGTCAGCCCTGACGTGTGCCCGGTCCACACCTCCGAGCGCCCCGCGATGCCCCAGGTCTGCACGTAGCAGATCGCGCCGCTGCCGCTCACGGTCAGCGTGGGCTCGATCACGGTCGCCTCGACATCGTGCTCCTCGTACACGTCGGCACCGTCGTCGATGGTGAGCTCCTCGCCGCCGGTCAGCTGCACCGCGCTCAGATCGTCGACGTCCACCGTCTCGCCATCGAGCGTCACGGAGTACGGGTCGCCCCCGCCGCGCTCGAGCACGCTATCGTCAACGGCCAGCAGGTCGCCCGCATCGTAGACGCTTTCTAGGTCGTTGTCCTCGATGTACTGCTCGATCGTCGAGTTGATGCGCACGCTCACGGTCTCCCCGTTGACCGTGATCTCGACGCCGCGGTTGACGTACCAGATGATGCTCGTCACAAAGAGCAGAAACGCGCAGCCCACCGCCATGATGGCGAAGGGCTTGCGCTCGTTGTTGCGCTTCGGCTGTCTCCCGCGCCCGCGGCCGAATCCGCGCGTGCGCTTGATGTAGGACGCCCCCTTGCGGCGCACGGAGCGCGCCCGTCCCCGGGGAAGTTGGGAGCCCGTCACGCGCTGCCGGCCTCGGCGATGCGCGCGTGGGTGCTTGACGTCGTAGGAGGTGGTGTGCTTCGGCAATGGTCCTCCCCCTTAGATCGCCGGGCGCTCAGAGCCCGGCTTGCGTCACCCCTTCTTCGTCGTGGGATCGGGGGCGGACGCCTTCTTAAACTCGTCCTTGAAGGCGGCGAACATGCCGCGCGTGCGTCCGAGCTGCCGGCCGAGGGCCTTGCTGCCCTTCTCGACCGCGACCGAGCCGTGGTCATCGAGCATCTTGGCGCCCTGCTTGACCTTGGCCCCCACCACGACGCTCGCCTCGGCTGCCTTGGCCGCAACGCCGCCCGACGCCTCGAGCTCAGCCGCCGCGTCGGCCACGACCACGCGTCCCCTCTCATACCCCTTGAGATATGAGACGGGCATCCGCACGTCGCCGAGCAGCGCGCTCGCGGTCGCCCCGCGGGTGAGGGAAAGATGCTCGACCGCACCCGTCCGCGGATTGAACGACACGTCGGTGCAGTATCCGAGCGCCTTGCCGGACGTCGTCACCACATCCATGCCCGTCAAGATGAGGCAGGCGTCGAGATCGACCCCGAGGCGCTTCGCAGCCGCCTGCCCAGAGGCATCCGCACGGTCGGCGACCGCGAGCGCGCCCTCGCACACGCTGATGGCGTCGTAGGCGACGAAGATGTCGGGCCGCTGGATCATCGCGGCGATCTCGGGCGGGGTCACCATGAACCCGATCAGTCGATCACCTGACGGAGTGAACACCGGGAAGTGAATCTTCCCGAGCTTGCGCAGATCGCGCTCCGCCCCATCCTTGCGGGCCTTCTTGCCAGCGGAGGCCACGCGGTAGATTTTCTGACCCTGAAAATCCCCGGCGAGCATTAGGCCTCGGCGGACGCCTCGTGCACGGCGTCGGCGAACTCAACCTCGACGTCCATGGCGGGCGTGACCGTCCCGCTCGAGACGGCCTGGTTGAGAGTCTCACGCAGCTGATCCATGCGCTCGCGGGCGAGGTCGACCTTGGCGCGGAGCTCGTCGGTCTTGGAGTCGACCATGGGGCCGAAGTCGCTCATGGCAGCGCGGGCCTGCTCGGCACCCTGCTCATACATGTCGCGGGCGCTGTCCCACGCATCATTGGCAACGTCGGCGGCCATGGCGCGCGTCTCAGCACCAGAGCGCGGGGCGACGAGGATGCCGATGATGGTGCCGGCAGCGGCACCAAGGGCAGCACCTGCCACAAAGCTGAACGTCTTGCCCATGTCGATACCTCCATGTCGGATTCGATACGTCGAATGATGATCCATTATACCCCGGTATGGTGCGGCGCGTGGGCCGCTAGTGGCGTCTAGCCGTTGCGCGCAGCAGCGGCCCCGCCAAAGACGGGAGCGGGCTCGTTCTCAGCTGACCCCGCGCCTGCCTGATCGCCCTCGGCCGGGTTCGCGCCGCCCTCTGCCGTGCCGCGCAGGCTCAGCACGAGCTGCCTCAGCGCCTCGACCGTGCCGGGAACGTCGGGCGCGGGCGCCTCGGGATGGACGAACGCCCACTGCATCATGAACGCGGCCGACGAGAGCGCGCCCACGGTGAGGGCGTCATCCGGACAGGACAGCTCGATGTCGAACAGACGAGGATCCTCGGGAACGGCGTGCGTCCGGCCGCACGAGATCGCGCCGGCGAGCCCCGTCTGGTTCATGATCTCGACGGTCAGGTGCTCAAGCAGATGCGCGACCTCGGTGTCGCCCATGCAGTCCTGGAACGCGGCGCCGGTGTCACCAAGGCACACGTGCTTGGCGATCGCGGGAGCGAGATAGTAGACGCGAGCCGTGGCCTCGATGTCCTCAGCGGTGCGGAGGGGCATGCCCGGATTCACCAGCACGCGGGCGCGCAGCGCGTCCTCGCCCACGGTGATCTTCATGATGTTGAACAGATCCATAGCTCTCCACTTCTGCCAGGCGCCGGGGCGCGCACGTTACGAGGCATCCTCCATCTTATCGCGCGAGGCGTCCTCGTCCCGCGGCGCGGCGGCTGCGGTGTCCTCCTCGGCCGGAGCGATCACGCGGATGAGCGAGATGCGCTGACCGCGCATGGATTGCACCTTGAACTTGTACCCCGCGACCTCGAAGACCTCCCCGATGCTCGGCACGCCGTCGCAGACGTCCAGAACCCAGCCGGCGATGGTCTCGTAGTCATCGCTCTCCTCGAGCGGCCAACCCAGGTCAATGGCGTCATCGCACGCGAAGCGCCCGTCCACGAGCCACTCGCGACGCGAGAGGCGCGTGAGGTACTTGTTGTCGGGATCGAACTCGTCCTCGATCTCGCCGACGATCTCCTCGACGATGTCCTCGATGGTGATGATGCCGGCCGTGCCGCCGTACTCGTCCACCACGACGACCATCTGCTCGTGAGCGGTCTGCATC